>DASXRE010000029.1:0-13965 GCA_036506775.1 Pyrinomonadaceae bacterium
CTGGAACCCAACCCATGCTCGAACAGTAAATTGTTTACTCTCTCGGAGGCGGTGTCGAGATTGAGGAGACTTGGACCAGCGGCAATGTACTTCCGGCTTGTTCGGAAGTCAATGAAATTCTATGGTGTGGGGCCTGAAAGGACGATGTCATCCAAGGTATTTGGTTTGCCGTCCGGCCCGAGCGAGCGGAGCGAGAAGCGGTCCTGCTCGCCGTCATATTGATATGGACGGTGCCACGGATCGAGACGAATCACCCGCGTAAGGTACTGCGGGCTCAGGTGGTCGATCAGCACGGATTCCTTGTCGGAGACAACGAAGGAGCCGCGTTGGCGGCGAAAGTCGACCAGTGCGTTGGCGATAGCGGCAAGATCACTGGTCGCGTTAACACGCTTCACTTCATTAAGCGCGACTGCGAGCGCGTCAACCCTGGCCCAATCGCGATTACCACTCTTGAACTCCGACACACGCCACCCTTTCGCGTCGTGCGCGAACCGAAAGTCGGCCTGAATCGACGACACAATGAGAGCCGACGACTCAGAACCCAACGGCAAGTCGAGCGATGAAAGATCCTTGATACGCACCTGATCTGACGGCAACGTCACTCCCAACAACTCCGACAGCAAACAACGCGCACGTTTCACAGTGAACGCCGACGCTGAAGGTTTGCGCGCGAACTGCGACGGCGCATCACAGCCACCAACCGGCAACTTGACGTGCAGCGCCTGCGCGATCAGTTCGAGATGTTCCCAAGTGTCCTGTCCGGTTCTGATCTCACTCAGACGCCACTCGCCATCCACTTGCCGCACGCGAAACACCGCCTGGATCTCGGCAGAAACTTCCGGGGCGTTCTCGGCACTGGTCGTCACCTGCTGTACACGCACCGCACTGCTCGGCAACGACGCACCAAACATCGTCTGGATCACTTTGCGTGCATCTTTTTGAGAGAGATCAGCGCGAACGTTCGCTGGCGAGAGTGCCAAAAGGAAGCCACAGATTAAGAGGATTCTCATTACTCAGCCGGTTCTTTGCCAATCAACATCTGCAACATGATTTGTAGCTGCGCGGTCGTGAACGGCTTTGGCAGAAAGACGATCGCGCCCGCAGCAAAACTGTCCGACGATAACTTTGGATCCTGTTCGGCAGTCATCATCATCACCGGAATTTTCCGTAGTCGTTGCTCGGCCTTCATATAACGAACGAGCTCGGGTCCCGAGATGTGCGGCATTACTACATCGAGAATTGCCGCAGTGAAGTCCGCGTCTGCCTGCAACGTCTTGTAAGCCTCGCGCCCGTCGCGCGCGGTCACCACGGTGAAGTTCTCTTTCTCGAGAATCGTGGCGATGAGCCGGAGGATCGCGGGATCATCGTCAGCTACGAGCATTCGTCCACGCGTTCCGGCCTCACCACTTACTGCACTCTCATTGTCCATGTAAGGTTTTTCTCCCACTCTTAGGTACGTCTACACTTCCATCGGCCGGCAACTCTCTCCGGCTCTGGTTGAAAGCTCTGCGGCAAGCTTGATCGCGGCCACCATGCTCGAATGCTCCGCGAGCCCTTTCCCGGCAATATCGAAAGCGGTGCCGTGATCGACTGAGGTCCTGATGAAGGGCAGACCCAAAGTGACGTTTACCGCTTCACCAAACGACAAACACTTTACCGGGATCATCGCCTGATCGTGATAACAGGCAACGACTGCATCAAACTCCCCCCGCGACGCACGCAGGAAAACTGTGTCCGCCGAGAAAGGCCCCTGCACGTTGATCTCATCGCGTCGACACGCATCGATCGCCGGCATCATCTCCGAAGCCTCTTCAACTCCAAAGAGTCCACCTTCAGCGCCGTGAGGATTGAGTGCCGCGACTGCGAGTCGCGGTCTTTCGATTCCCCAACGCTGCAGCTCGCGGTTAGTCAGGTTAACGATTCGCACGATTAGATCGCGTTCGACCAGTCTGATCGCTTCCGCGAGCGGCACGTGTGTCGACAACAAGACAATACGCAGGTTACCAGCGACAAAAGCCATCGCGTACTCTTCGGCGCCGGTGAGATGAGCAAAGAATTCTGTGTGCCCGGGAAAACTGTAGCCACCGAGAAACAACGCACGCTTGTTGATCGGCGCAGTCGCGACCGCATCGATGCTGCCGGCGGCGCACAACTCTACCGCCGCTTCGATGTAACCACCAGCAGCTTTACCCGCGGTGCCCGACTCAATTCCCGGTTCGATAAAACCACCGATGTTGTCGAGATGATAGATGACGGGTTCGGAATGTTCCGGAAAAGGCTCGTCCGCTCGAACGATGTCGTAGCCGGATTGCAGATCGAGTGTGCGCGCAGTGTGAGCGAGTAACTGCGCGTCGCCGATGATCACCGGAATACAAGCCCGTCTGACTTCTGCTTCAGCGACAGCTTTGAGAACGACCTCCGGCCCAATCCCGGCGGGGTCTCCCATCGTGATGCCGATGCGCGGCAAAACTCGCCTGGGTCGAGGCCCCGGGTTGGATGAGCTTTGGTCTGAATGTCGCATTGCTTGAGGCGACGGCGCAATTGTCCAAGGACGAAGATATCAGTGGGCGAGGCTGAATAACTTCCTACGCGCTGGCTTGTTCAACGCGCTCGTCGGCCTTGTAGATGTACTTGATGTTCCGTTTGAGCACCAGAAGATTGGGCGCACCCTTGCGATTGACCTTCAGCGCACCACGATCGTACCACTCGATCGTGCCTTCGATCTCTTCACCATCAAGCAGAACGATGACCATGGGAGTATGAGCATCGATCTGCTTCTTGTAATAGAAGATCTCCGCGTTGGTTTCGGTGGGAGGCGGAACTCTCTTTTTCACCTGGACAGGCGTGTGCTGTTGCTGGGCGGCACGTGCCGGACCACTGTCATTATTTGAGGCGCGGGAACTCCCATTCGAACGCTCTCTGGGCTGCGGAACTTCGCGGGCTTTACCTTTGACTTCCGCGAGTGTAGTTCTGATGAGTTTACGATTCACTTGATTACCTCCAAAAATCTAGGACGGGCCAATTCACCCGTCACGAAGCCATTTATGTATAGACACAGGGATCTGATTAACAATCTCGCAGGCGGCGGCCCATCCGAGGAGAGGAACGTACTTTACCCGTAATGGATTTTCCTGCAAGGATTGGCGACATGCTACACAACCAGAGAAGAAAAAGCAAAGGAGAAAACTTCTTTATTTTGCTATTTTTCTGCAAGGAATGATGCAAGTGAGTGGACAGGATTCACAGAATTAACAAGACTGTCTTGTTAATCCTGTAATCCTGTCTTCTCAGTCGGCTTTCTTGCGGATGAAAGTCGGCACGTCAAGATCGTCAACACGCGCGTTTGCCATCATCGGACGCGGCAACTCGTCAGCGGGACGAGGAACATAACGCGGCTGAGGCGTAGGCAGCACCGTCGTCGCCGCAGCGGAACCAAGCGATGCAGATTCTTTGTCGAACCCCGTGGCGATGACCGTGATCTTCATTTCGTCCGTCAGAGTCTCATCGATGACCGCGCCGAAAATGATGTTCGCATCATCGTCAGCAGACTCGCGAATGATCGAAGAAGCCGCATTGACTTCAAACAGCGTCAGATCGGGTCCGCCGGTGATATTGATCAAGACGCCTTTGGCGCCCTGAATCGTCGCTTCTTCCAGCAACGGCGAGGAGATCGCCTGCTGGGTAGCTTCGATCGCACGGTTCTCACCAGTCGCGCGACCGGCGCCCATCAACGCCATGCCCATGCCCTGCATGATCGACTTCACGTCAGCGAAGTCGAGATTGATCAATCCGGGCACAGTGATCAGATCGCTGATGCCCTGCACTGCCTGACGCAACACGTCGTCAGCGACTCGGAACGAATCCGATAACGAAACTCCGCGGTCAACCGTGTGCAGCAATCTCTCGTTCGGAATCGTGATGACAGTGTCGACGCACTCGCGCAACTCGCGCAATCCGTGATCGGCCTGTTGCATGCGGCGGCGTCCTTCGAAGTGAAACGGCTTCGTCACCACGGCGACGGTTAACGCGTCCAGCTCGGTCGCAAGTGAAGCGACGATCGGAGCGGCGCCGGTTCCGGTTCCACCACCAAGACCGGTGGTCACGAAAACCATGTCAGCGCCTTCGAGCACTTCGATGATCTTGTCCGTGTCTTCAAGCGCAGCTTCGCGGCCAACGTTGGGATCTGCGCCCGCGCCGAGACCCTTCGTCAACCGGCTTCCGAGTTGAATCTTGATTGGCGCGCGCGAACGCTTCAGCGCCTGCAGATCTGTGTTGGCAACGAGAAACTCGATGCCCTCGATGCCCGCTTCAATCATGCGATTGACGGCGTTGCTGCCCCCACCACCGATGCCGATTACTTTGATCCGCGCTCCAGTGAGTGGCGGATCGTCATCTATGAAAATATTAATGCCGGTTCCGGGTTGACGAGTGTCCGGTGTCATAGTCAGTTCCTCTCTCCCAAAACGGGATGGCTTCCAAGGCCGCTTTCTTCTATGTTGGGCTGCTGGCGCCATCGGCATCGATATATTGCGGACAATATCTTGTGCAACCGGGGCGCAAGCATACAACAACTTGTCAGAAAATACTACCGAAACGATTTTTAAAACGTGACACGAAGTGCGTCAGCTTGCCTGTCGATCCACGCCGGCTGACACCGGTGCGAATCTCTGCTGCCTGGGTACGATAGGCGAGTAACGCAAGACCGGCAGCGGCGGCCCAGGCGGGACTCTGAACGTCCTCAATCAACCCGCCAAAGCGATCTCGTTCGGGATATCCGAGCCGAACCGGCGCATCAAACACCTGCTCGGCAATCTCTGTCATGCCATTCAACAGCGCGCCGCCGCCCGTGAGCACGACACCACTCGAGAGTTGTCGTTCCCAACCGGCGTCCTTGATCTCGTCGGCGACGTGCATCAACACTTCTTCGGCGCGCGGCTGAAGAATGTCGCAAAGGATCTGTCGCGACAGTTGCCGCGGCGGACGGCCACCAACGGACGGCACGTCAACCAGTTCACCGCGTTCCATCTCGCTGAGCGAACTGCTGCACGCGCAGCCAACAGTGCGCTTGATCTTTTCGGCCTCCGGAATCGGCGTGCGCAGGCCGAAAGCAATGTCGTTGGTGAAATGCGAGCCGCCGAGCGGAAACACAGCCGTGTGCTGCACCGCGCCGCGCTGATAAATAATGAGACCGGTGGTTTCGGCGCCAACGTCGACGAGTGCTGCGCCAAATTCCTTGTCGTCCTCGGTCAGTGTCGCCTCCGCCGCGGCGAGCTGTTCCAGCACCATGTCCGCGACGACCAGACCAGCGCGATTCACGGCGTTAATCGCATTCTGCCGCGCGGTCACCGGGCTGGTAACGATGTGCACCTTCACCGCGAGACGCGCGCCGATCATCCCGACCGGATCGTTGATGCCGTCCTGATCGTCGACGATGAATTCCTGCGGCAGTCGATCGACAATTTCGCGACCCGCCGGCAGTTGAATCGCACACGCTGAATCGATGGCGCGGCGCACGTCTTCCGCGACGATCTCGCGGTCGCGCCCTGATACAGCAACGATGGCCTGACCGTTGAAACCGAGAATGTGTGAGCCCGCCAAATTGATCGTCACTTCCTCCGCTTCCAGACCACTCATGCGCTCCGCTTCTTCGACTGCTTTCTTGATCGCATCAACCGCCGCATCGGGATTGACGATGACGCCTTTGCGCAAACCGCGCGCATCCGCTTCACCGATGCCTACGATTTCGAGCAACCCACCTTCCCCAGGCTCGCCGGCAATACACGTAACTTTGCTGGTCCCAATGTCGAGACCGATTGTGTGTTGCGTGCGCTTGGCCATCGGGGGTGCTCCTCAGCTTTCCTCTGTGCTAACTCTGTGTTCTCTGTGTCTCTGTGGTAAGTATTGCTTGGTCGAATAACCACAGAGGCACAGAGAACACAGAGTTTCACAGAGAAGATCCATCATCGGGTGCCTGCGGTAGTTTCAGTTCCTTCCGCGACAGTGTGGCTGCCGGTCGTTAATCCAACGATTGCTCTCTTCCCCTGGCTCAAATCGATGTAACTGATCAATGGACCACGCGCTGTCTGACGTTGCGCATCGAGCACCGTCAACGCCTTTTGCAAACGCGCGCCCTGCTCCTGCCCACCCAAACGAATTTCAATCTGCGAGTCGTCGTTCGCGAGTTGCACGCGCACGTCCCGCAGATCCTGCAGATTCACTTCGCTCACACGCTCCGAGAGCCCTTGCCCGTCCCACTCCTTTTCCAACTCTAAAAACTTCGCGACGCGTTGCCGGTTCTCGGCTTGTCCACCTTCCTCTTCATTCCAGCCGCGTAGAAAGAACGCCGGCATCTGATCCGTGGGCGCCATCTCCCCGAGATAGACCGCATCGTCGTCAACCCAGATAAATCGTCCCGACGAGGGGCGCACAACCGCACGCGGCTGCCGCTCGGTGATTCGCACGCGAATGCCGTCCGGCAACACACGAGTCACAATCGCGGTGCGAACCCATGGCAGTCGTTCGAGATGCTGGCTGAGTTCGTCAAGATTGGCGCGCCACACTCCGGTTGAGGCAACTTCACGACGCACCAGCGCCTGAATGTCATCGGCCGAAGCGCGCGACGTTCCTTTCGTTTCGATCTTCTTGATCTGAAAGAAACTCGCCGACGCAGCGGCACGATAAACAACCACCACCAGAAAGCACACGATCGCGATCAGACCGATGCGGAGAGCAGCAGGAACGTAACCGAGCAACGATCTGAGGCGCGCGCCGATCGATTCCGGAGCACGCTTCGCCGGCCGCTGGCCCGCGCCCGAACGTGATTTGCCGATGCCGGTTCGATTACCAACTTTTTGCGGCACAACCTGTTCTCTCAAGGCTGCTCCTCCCTTCCCTCATCTGTTTCGGCCGTGGTCATTGGCGATTCTGATGTGGCTCGCCAGAGTTCAACCTCATATTCCAGCTCAATGCCCTGCCCTCGTCTCACTCGCTCTCTAATCTCTTCAGCCAACGCCAGCGCATCTTCCGCGCGTGCGTTCTCACCTTCCGTCACGATGAAGTTCGCATGCACCGGCGACACGACCGCACTGCCGCGTCGCTGTCCTTTCATGCCCATCTCATCGATGATCTTGCCGGTGCCAGTCGTGCTTGCCGGTGGGTTCTTGAAGAAGCAACCAGCCGAACGCGACCCATGCGGCTGCGTCGCAAGCCTGCGACTCTTCGCGTCATCCATGCGCGCTTTGATCAATTCCGGTTCGTCGTGTTTGAGACGCAACGTCGCGCCCAGCAACAGCTCGCCTTCTTTAAAGGACGTGTGGCGGTAGTTCCATTCAATGCTGCCGCCGGGAATCTCAACCACTTTGCCTTCACGCGCAACGCGCACCGCTTCAGTAACCGTGCCGATCTCGTGATCGTACGCACCAGCGTTCATCCACAGCGCGCCGCCAACCGTGCCGGGAATACCGCCGAGTCCTTCAATGCCCGACAATCCAGCGCGAGCGACATCGATGCAAAGCCGCGGCAGTGAATAACCCGCACTCACCGAAACCAGTTCGTCATCGATTCGGACTTCGCCTTTCATGTTGCTCAAACTCAAAACGACGTAGTGATGCTCGCCGTCGTCAGCGAGCACGTTGCTGCCGGAGCCGAGTGGACGCCAACCGATACCTGTCTGGTCCAGTTCATAAACGATCGCGGCTGCTTGTGCTTCAGTATCTGGCGAGATGACCCAATCGATGGCGCCGCCAACGCGTAAACTGGTCAGCTCCGCGAAGCGCCGGCCGCGTTCAGCGCGCACGCCTACTCGCGCTGCGATCTCTTCGAGTGCGCGATCACGTTGCTCCAGTTTGTCCACTTCGAGCTTGTTCAGTTCTTCTCGATCCATTACCTGCTTACCTCCCTGGAGTGCGGGGACTCGTCACCGCTTTGGCCAAAGCGCCGACGAGTCGGCGCACTCCAAGGAAATCCTCTAGCCGGACTTCCCCTGCGACTGCTCTCGCAACAAAAACAACAACTGCTCACTCACGCGATTCACCGTGCCTGCGCCAAGTGTCAAAACGAGATCACCCGGCTGCACTCGCTCAGCCAACGCGGGTGCGGCATTGTCCAAAGGTCCGATGTAACTGACATCCTTGTGTCCGAAACGCTTGATCGCCGCCGTCAACGCTTCCGCGGTCACACCTTCAATCGGATCTTCACTCGCCGCGTAAATGTCAGTAATAAACAGCACGTCAGCGTTGTTGAATGAGCGCGCAAACTCCTGCATCAGATCGTGCGTTCGTGTGTAACGGTGCGGCTGAAACAACACCACAATCCGTCGCCCGCCCGAACCCAGCTTCGCTGCTGCAAGGGTCGCGCGAATCTCGGTCGGATGATGCCCGTAATCATCGACCACCAGAATCTCGTTCACTTCCCCCTTCGCCTGGAAACGCCGTCCTGCGCCAGTGAAGCTGTGCAGTCCTTCGACGATCTTTTCGAACGGCACTTCCAACTCAAAGCCGACTGCGATCGCCGCCAGCGCGTTATAAACGTTGTGAACACCGGGCACGCGCAGGACCATCTCGCCAACCACGTCCGTCCCGCGCCACACGTTGAAAGTCGAACCGAAATTGTTGTCGTGCCGGATGCCGTGCGCTGAAACATCAGCCTGTGCGCTCAGGCCATACGTCATGCGGCGCCGCTCGAGCAGCGGGATGATCGCCTGCACGTTCGGATCGTCGAGACACAAAACCGATGAACCGTAAAACGGCACCTTGTTCACAAAGCTCGCAAAGCAGGCACGCACGTCGTCCATGTCGTGGTAGTAGTCCATGTGCTCGCGATCGATGTTCGTCACGACGGCAATTGTCGGCGTCAACATCAGAAACGAGCGGTCGCTCTCATCAGCTTCGACAACCATCAAGTCGCTGGTGCCGAGATGCGCGTTTGAACCAAACGCGCCGACCACGCCACCGACCACCATCGTTGGATCGAGTCCGGCATGGCCCAGCACGGTTGCGACCATCGAAGTGGTGGTCGTCTTGCCGTGCGAACCGGCGACCGCGACGGTGTGCGGTTTGAGTCGCATCAATTCCGCGAGCATCTCGGCGCGCGGAATGACCGGAATCGAACGCTGCTGCGCCTGGATGATCTCGGGATTGTCGTCGCGCACAGCGGTGGAGCGCACCACCACGTGCGGTTGACCGGCGTTCTCGGCGGAGTGGCCCTCGTAGAACTCAACACCCAGTTGTTGCAGGCGATCGGTGACGGTCGAGCGCTTCATGTCAGAACCGGAGACGCGGAAGCCGAGATTGATCAGCACCTCGGCAATGCCGGACATACCGATGCCACCAATGCCGACGAAGTGGACGTGTTGTATCCGCCTGAACATTCGTTAAATCCTTTTTCCAACCAGCCCTTCGATCAGGTCTACGGCCGCTGCGGCGGCGTCTCCGTGTGCCAGGCTTCGACTTGCGGTCTCCATTCCAGTCAACTGCTCGGGCGCTTGAGCGAGTTCGTTAATTTCTGCTACCAAACGCTCGCCGCTTAACTCCTGTTGCACGATCATTCGCGCGGCTCCCGCCGCCTGCAGCGCTTCCGCATTCTTCCGCTGATGATCGTCAGCCGCATACGGAAACGGAATCATGATCGACGCTTTGCCGGCAGCGATTAACTCCGCGGTCGTCGTCGCACCTGCGCGACAGATCACCAAATCCGCCGCCGCAAAGTCGTTCATCATGTTGTCAATGTAGCTGCATACTTCCGCTCGCTCGTCCCAACCCGCAGCCAGATATGCAGCCTTCACTTTTTCAAAATCAGCGGCACCGGTCTGGTGCTTGATTCGCAGCGCCACTGATAACTGCTTCAAACCGAGCAATGCCGCCACCATCACTTCGTTGATCGCCCGCGCGCCTTGCGAGCCGCCAAAAACCAGCAGCGACAATGCACCCGGTTCACGCTGCTTCGGCGGTATTTCAAAAAACTCGCGCCGCACAGGATTGCCGGTCACGACGGCCTTACCACGAAAGTACGGCAACGCCTGTTCAAAAGAGACCGCCGCGCGATCCACAAAACGCGCCAACACCCGGTTGGTCCAACCCGGCAACGCGTTTGATTCCATCACGAGTGTCGGACGGCGCAGCATCGCCGCCATCAGCACCACCGGTCCGGAAACGTAACCGCCCGCGCCAACAACCACGTCGGGCTGAAACGCTCGAATCACTCGTCGCGCTGAAACAAAACTCTTCGGCAGGATCACCAGACCTTTCATCCGCGCCACGGCGCTGACGTTCTTCAAACCCGCACTGTCAATGAGCGACAACTCGAAACCAGCTTGCGGCACCAATCTCGTTTCCAAACCACGCGCTGTGCCGACGAAGCGCACCTGCGACTCGCGATCGCGACGCCTGATCTCCTGCGCCACTGCGATTCCCGGATAAATGTGTCCGCCCGTGCCTCCGGCAGCGATAAGTACCTTCATTGTCAATTGACAATTGCCGATTGCCGAGTTGGCCGCTCTTCATACTTCTTACTGAAATCGACACTCGGAAATCGGAAATCGGCAATGGCCCCGCTGGCGTGCTGCGAGACATTGAGCAGAATGCCGACTGCCGCGAGTGTCGGCACGAGCGACGATCCACCGTACGAAATAAACGGCAGCGGAATTCCCTTCGTCGGAACAAGAGAGAGCACGACGCTCATGTTGAAGAGCGCCTGCGCGACGATGCTCGTCACGATGCCGATACTCAACAACATTCCAAACCTGTCCGGCGCAAGCAAAGCCGTGCGCACGCCACGCCACAGAAACAACGCAAAAACCGCCACCACCGCCAGCGCGCCAACCAAACCAAGCTCCTCGCCGATCACCGCAAAAATGAAATCGGAATGTGCAAACGGCAGAAACAACATCTTCTGTTTCCCTTGCGCGAAACCGAGTCCATTTGGTCCACCTGATCCGACTGCAATCAACGACTGCACGACCTGAAAGCCCGCACCTTGCTGGTCAGCCCACGGATCGAGAAACGTGATCAGACGTTTAAGTCGCCACGGCACGAAGATCAGCAAGCCGGCCGCGACGACCAACGCCGGCACGGCAGCCATCGCAAGGTGCAGCACGCGCGCGCCCGCCGTGTAGATGACCACGACGAAGATCAACACGAGCATCATCGCGGTGCCGAAATCTGGTTCGATGACCACCAGTCCGGCCAGGAACGCGGTTACAAATCCGCACGGCACAAACGTGCGCCAGAAGTCTCCTTCTTCGCCTGCACGTTTTTCGAGGAAGTAAGCGAGAAAGATTATCAGGACCAGCTTCGAGATCTCGGATGGTTGTAGTGAAACGCCTGGAAGTTTGATCCAGCGATGCGCGCCGTTGCTGCTGCTGAACCCAAACACCGCCATCAGCGCGAGACTCGTCAGCAACAGCAACGTGTAAACAATGCGCCGGTTCTTGAGTTGCTGGTAGTTGAACTGCATCGCGAGCAGCATCACGACAAAACCGATGGCCACCCACGCGCCCTGCTTCAACACGTAGTAAAACTGGCTTCCGTTTTCTTTCGCAGCCATCACCGCGGAGGCGCTGTAGACCATGACCACGCCGAAGAGTGCGAGACCGGCGGTCGCCGCGAAGAGCCACTTGTCTGGAGCTAGTTTGCGTGCCATTTACATCTGAGATCCCAGATCCGAAATCTGAGATTTAAAAACCTTCCCGCGATGTTCGAAACTCTCAAACATGTCGAAACTCGCGCACGCCGGCGCGAGTAAAACCAAGTCGCCCTTTTCGGCTGTTGCAAACGATCTGGCGACAGCATCCTTCATATCCGTTGCGCGCTCAAACGGCGCGTATTCACCCAACTCGTTCGCGATCGTATCGGCGTCTTCGCCGATCAGCACCAGCTTTCTGACTTTCGACTGGACCAGCGGCGCCAAAGGCGCGTACGGCGCTTTCTTTCCGCGCCCGCCAAGAATCAAGACCACCTTGCCCGGATCGTTCGCAAAAGCTTCGAGTGCTTTTAACGTGGCATCAACACTCGTTGCTTTCGAGTCGTTGTAGAACCTCACGCCGGCAATCTCGTCAACAAACTCCAGCCGGTGTTCGACCGGATTGAACTGCTTCACTGCCTCGCGCATCGATTCCATCGAGGCGCCAGCGGCAATGCCGGCCGCGAATGCAGCGGCAACATTTTCGACGTTGTGCAGGCCGCGCAATTTCATCTCATCAACCCGCAGCAGATCCTGTTCACCTTCGTCCCAACGAAAAACAAGCTCGTCACCTTGCAGGAAAACTCCTCGCTCGAGCTCATGTTTGACGCTGAAGTACGTCACCTTCGCGCGCAATCCGCTTCCCCACGACGACACCATCGGATCGTCCGCATTCAGCACCGCGACATCTTCTTCAGTCTGGTTCATGAATATGCGATGCTTCGCGGCGGCGTAGTCATTGAAAGTTTCGTAACGGTCCATGTGATTCGGCGTCACGTTCAAAACCACCGCGATCGACGGACGAAACGTCTTGATCGTCTCCAACTGAAAGCTGGATAACTCTGCCACCGTCCAGCCATCGTCGCGCGAACTCTCGACCATCGAGATCAGCGGTTTGCCAATGTTGCCGCCGACCTGCACGGGCAATCCGGCAGCGCGCAGCAACTCGCCAATCAGTGACGTGGTGGTCGTCTTGCCGTTGCTGCCCGTGATCGCGACCATGCGTCCTTTCAAAAAACGAGCGGCGAGTTCTACTTCGCCGATGACTTCCGCGCCAGCGCGTTCCGCGTAACGGATCGGAATGATCGTCGCTGGAACACCCGGACTCACGACCACGAGGTTGAGTTGATCCAACAACCAGCTCGGCGGTTCACCCGGCAACAACCCAACGCCCGTTTCTTTCAACGTCAAGGCTTCCGCGGACCACTTTTCAATCGGCTTCTGGTCGTTGAGCGCCACAATCGCGCCGCGCTCCACCAGAAATCTCGCCGCTGCGATACCGCTGCGCGCCGCGCCGATTATCAAAACTTTCTTGCCTGCTAGTTCCACTACCGCAGTTTCAGCGTCGACAGACTCAACAACGCAAACAGGATCGCGAGGATCAAAAATCGAAACACGATCTTCGACTCCTTCCAATCCTGCATTTCAAAGTGGTGATGCAGCGGCGTCATCTTGAACAAACGCCGCCCGGTGCCGGTCGTACGCTTCGTCATCTTGAACACACTCACCTGCAACATCACCGACACAGCCTCAATCACAAATACGCCGCCCACCATCAACAACATGAACTCCTGCTTGGTGAGCACCGCCACCGTTCCCATCGCGCCACCAATCGCAAGACTGCCGACATCTCCCATAAAGACTTGCGCGGGCGGCGCGTTGTACCAAAGGAATCCGAGACTCGCGCCCGCCATCGCCCCGCAAAACACAGTCAGCTCGGCAGCTTCGGGTCGATGAGTCAGCTCCAGGTAATTCGCCCAGCGCGCATCGCTGCTGAGATAAGTAAAACCGGTCAACGCGGTCATCGCGATGAACGTCACGCTAATGGCCAAGCCGTCGAGCCCGTCAGTAAGATTGACTGCATTCGAAGATCCAAGCAGCACGATTACAATCAGGACCAGATACAGGTATGGTCCAATGAAACTTTTGTTCGGATCAGCAGTCGCTTTGAAAAACGGAATGCTGAGATTCCACGAATAACCGGCGCCGCCCATGAACCGCGTCGATAGAAAGAGCACGGCCCAAACCATCACCGCCACCAGCAACTGCGCAAGCAGCTTTTGCCGTCCCGTCAACCCGAGACTGCGCTGCTTCGCCATCTTCGAGTAGTCGTCAACAAAACCGATCAAACCGAAGAGTAGCGTCGCGATCATCGCGGTCCAGACGTAAACACTCGACAGCCGCGCCCACAGCAACGTCGAGATCAGGACCGAACCGACAATCAGCACGCCACCCATCGTCGGCGTGCCACGCTTGACCATATGACCCTGCGGACCTTCTTCGCGAATT
>DASXRE010000030.1:0-8401 GCA_036506775.1 Pyrinomonadaceae bacterium
CCCCCCACTCCAAGGAGGGGCGCACTCCAGGGACTACTGCTTCGGGGGCAACGACAGCGCTACACGATAAACCGCGGCGCCATCGATCTCGACGTCTTTGCTGATCGCGTCCGCGCTGTTGGCGGGTTTGACGCTGACACGATACTTCGCCTGCTCTGGCGCAAGTCGAAACTTGAACGAACCCGTCTCGGTGGTGATGCGGCTGTCGATCTTCTTTGCCGAACCGTCTTCGAGCAGTCGCGCCAATTCCACCTTCGCTCCCGCAACGCTGCGTCCATCGGCGCTGAAAACACTGCCGCTCAAAAACGCAATCGAACCTTCATCGATCGTGAGGATCAAACGATCGCCGAGCGAACGCGTCTTGCCAGCCTTCACTTCGACATCCTCGATCGTGCCGATGCTCAAGCCGGGCTTGCGAAACGTCAGACCGTAGACGCCCGGTGCAAGCCGCGAGATGAGAAACTCGCCGTTCTTTCCAGTTTCGCCACGCGCCACTTCGGTTTGACCACGTCTGACGAGCACCGTGATGCCGGTGGGCGTTCCCGTTTCCACCCGCACCTTGCCCTTGATCGAGCCTGTGGACTTGTCCTGCGCCAGTAAGACGCGCTGATCGAAAGCGGCGCTCATCACCACAATCGCGACTAAAAATCCAAGATATCTGAACTTCAAAGGCATTCCTCCACGTACTGCTCGATGTAATCTTTGGCCGCAATCATATCGTATAATCCGGAACGACGCCCCCGGGAAAGAGTATTAATGCCAAAAACATTCGCGGCTGTTGCAGCGCAAGTTTTCCTTCCGTTCCTCCTGCTGATCGCTCTCGCCGCGACCAGCGTGCCGCAAACTCCCGCGACGCCGAACGGCGAACGACCGCGCAAAGTTTTTCCCAAGGAACAGGAGCCAGAAGACATCATTCGCGTTGACACCGATCTGGTGTCGGTTGACGTTACGACCTTGGATGCAGAAGGCCGGCCGGTAAAGAATCTGCGTCAGGAAGATTTCAAGATCTTTTCCGACGGCATCGAGCAACCAATCTCGTTCTTTCAACTCGAAAAGCGGCAAGGCGAGCCTCGTCCGCTCGCGATCGTCTTCGCGCTCGATGTTTCGGGAAGTATGACCGCCGAAGAGATGACTCGATTACGATTTGCGCTGCAGTCGTTTTCGAATCAGTTGTCGAGCCATCCAGTCTCTTACGCCGTGCTGGCGTTTGGCATGCGCGTGAAGACGGTTCAGAAGTTCACGTCTGATCCCGGTAAACTCGACGATTCACTTGATCGCATTTCCCGCGACGATCCCAACGGCTTGTCGACGCACACTTACGATGCAGTCGACGACGCGATTCGCTTGCTCGTTCGCAGCGCGCCGCGAACGCGAGAACGCCGTTTGATGAAGCGCACCGTGCTCGTGGTGACCGACGGTTTTCCGGTCGGAGACACAGTTTCGGTTAAGACAGTAATCGAACGCGCGAATGCTGCGGACGTGAGTGTTTTCGTAGTCACGTTGCCGTCCTACTCGCGCGTGATGGCGTCGTCAACGCAGACGCCGCTGCCCACGCCTCTGGACGTCAGTGGTTTAGCGGAGTTAACAGGCGGCAGAAACGTGTATGCGAACGAGAAAGATTACGCGCCGCTGTTTCGAGCGCTGGCTGAGGAAGTGAGTTCGGCTTACGTGCTTGCCTTCTATCCGCCGGAGGAAAAAAGACGCGATGGGAAAATACACACGATTCGCGTTGAGGGACCGCGGGGTTTGCTGTTGCGCCAAAGCCGCACGGAATATCGGGCGGCAGACAAGCCGTAGGAATTGCCGATTTCCGATTGCCAGTTGCCGATTGGCTGTGGGCTTGTCGCATCAACCTTCAATCGGCAATCGACAATTGACAATTGACAATTGACAATCTCAATACTCGTCTTCGTCTTCGTCTTCGTCGTAAGTCTCTTCTTCGACAATATCCAGCTCGACGGGATCCAGTCCAACTACCTCCAGTTCAGTTCCACACTCTTCACAAGACACAATGTCGCCCTTGTCCGTGTCCAAATCAACGTGAACATCAGCATCACATTCCGGGCAAGTTCCGGTCGGCACTTTTTCTTCCTCCCCCCGCAATTGTAGGTGAAGGCAGGGTCCTCCACCGCAGTCGGGAGAGCACCACAACCTTGTAAGCAACCAAGTCAATCTACCCGCGAGCGATGGAATTTGCAACAGTCTTTTTGGTCCACGACTGTGGTTCCCCACACTGTCTTTAACCGTACCGATCCAGCCTCGCACTCGGGTTAACCGGATCGCAAGCCGTTACCAAATCCGTTACTCACGACAAACACCACCCGCAATAATGCAGCTCATGTTCGAGGTTGGAAAAATCTTACGGCGGCGCTCGGCACTCTGGCTGCTTTTTCCACTCGCCTTACTGCTCATCACCCTTTTCATATCCCGTTCTGCCGGCAGCCGGATCTCACCAGTGCCGCGCCCCGCGACCGTAACTCGAACTGAACCAAATCTCGCAGCAGACCTGGACCATGACGGTCTGCCTGACGTCGCTGAACTCCGCACCTTCAACGAGCGCGAAAACTTTCGCCGCTGGTTTACATGGATTGCTGAAATGCAGTTTTACAAACTCAGCGACGAGTGGAATACAGAACAACGCGACTGCGCCGGACTCGTGCGCTTCGCCTGGCGTGAAGCGCTTCACACACACGATCGCACCTGGTATCAAAGAATGGGCGAAAACTACGAGCACGTCGCCGCCGACGTTTCAGTAAAGCTCCACTCAGAACCGCTGCACCTCTTTCGCACCGCGCCCGGCAGTTACACGCGTAGCGATCTCGCGGCCGGCAAGTTCTCTGAATTCGCCGACGCGCAGACGCTCAAACTCTTCAACACAACTTTCGTCAGCCGCGACCGCCAAGACGCCAGGCCAGGCGACCTCTTGTTTTTCTATCAACCATACGTTCAGAAGTTTCCTTATCACATCATGATCTTTCTTGGCGACGCGCAAGTCGCAAACGAGGGTGCACACGACTGGGTGGTCTATCACACCGGCGCGTCGCCCGAGAACGGTGGCGTCGTCAAGAAAGTGCGACTCGCCGTGCTCGACGGTCATCCGGCGAGACGTTGGCGTCCAGTCACCAGCAATCCGAATTTCCTTGGTTTCTACCGCCTCAAAATCCTGAACCAGCAAGTCTCTCTGGAGGAATGAAAGTGCGCTTCCGTTTTCACGCCACCCGCATCTCAACCATTTTGATTTATGTGGTGTTAGTCGTTGCTGCCTTTTCGCTCGCTGATTGGCGCGTGCGTCACGCCGCTGAAGCAGCTTCGCTCGACATGCCCACGCCGGCGACCTCCGCACCTGCGAAGCCTTTCTTCTCACTAACGACCACGCACACCTACAGCACGGGCGAAAATCCACGCCTCTGGCTCGATTATCGCGACGTGAACAGTCTCGACTTCCGCGTTTATCGTCTAAACGATCCGGCGAAGTTCTTTGCGCAACTCAGCGATCCACACCAGATCGGCAAAGACGAAGAAGAACAGATCGCCACCACTGTCAGTCAGAAACCGTCGCTGCTCGAACGCATCCGTTCGGTCAAGACATGGGCCTACTCCGGCATCAGAAACTACTTTCGCGATCAGTTGAAACAGGACACGCGCCACTCGTTCAACCAGAAGTTCCGCGCGGCTGATACAAACAGACGCACGCCGCTCAATGTCGCCGACTACGCTCGGGTGCCGTTGCTGAATCCAAACCAGTTGGTCAGCAGTTGGCGTGAACCGCTCACGGCGCTCGAAAGCGAATACGACCGCCGCATGATTCCGCTCGGCAAACGCGAACCCGGTGTTTATCTCGTCGAGGCGGTGGGCCAGGAACTGCGCGCTTACACCGTCGTCGTGGTGACCGACCTAGCGATGGTGGAGAAGACTTCATACAACGGAGACCTGCTGGTCTACGCAGTGGACCGTCGTAGCGGGACTCCGCGACCTGACGCACAAGTGGAGGTGGTCAAAGCGCAACGGACACTCGCGGCGGGCCGCACGAATGGTGAAGGTGTATTTCGCACGAAGCTAACGCAGCAGTCGAACGATAAAGAACTCGATGATCCGGAAATTCCGCAGACTGACAACAACGACTTCGTCGTGCTCGCCTCGGATCGCGACAACTTCGCCATCTCGGATCTCGAGTCGTACTACTTTAGCAACGGCGAAACTCCTGAGCGGCTGCAAGGCTATATCTACACCGATCGACCTATCTATCGTCCTGGTCATCAGGTCTTCTTCAAGGGCATTCTGCGCAGCGTTGACGATCAGGGCCACTACCATTCAGTGAAATCTCAAACTGTTTCTGTCAGCGTCAAAGATGCGAACGACGCAAACATCTACGAGCAGGAGTTAAGACTCTCCTCACACGGTTCGTTTCACGGTGAATTGACCCTCGGCGAAGAAGCACCGCTGGGCATTTATTCAATTCAAGCCACGACCGAAGAAGGAAGTTCCAACGGCAGTTTTGAAGTCGCGGAGTACAAGAAACCCGAATACAAAGTAACCGTTACTACGCCGCAGAAATTCGCCCCGGCTGGCGGCAAGTCGAAATTTGACGTCAACGCGCGCTACTTCTTTGGCGCGCCCGTCGCGAATGCCGAGGTCAAGTACTACGTCTATCGCTCGCGTTACTACCCGAGTTACTGGCAGACGGATGAGGCGGAACCGGACGAAGACGACGATGCAGCCGAGTATTCCGAATATGAAGACGCCAACTACATGGACATGGTTTCCGAAGGCGAAGGAAAACTCGATGCTTCCGGTCACCTCGAGGTTCCGTTTGCCGTGCCGGCGAACAACGAAACCGATGTTTTTGATTTTCAGTATCGACTGGACGTGGAAGTCACCGACGCTTCGCGCCGCTCGATCACTGGCAGCGCAAGTCTGATCGCCACGCGCGGCAATGTAATCACACGTGTGACGCTGGATAGGTACGTCTACACGCCAGGCCGGACAGCGAACGTCAAGGTTTCCACCACCGATTACGAAGGCCGTCCAGCAACCGCCAAAGTAACGCTGAAATTCCTGTCGCGCACTTACGCCAAAGTTGAGCACAAGGAAAACGAGGCTGACTCCGATTACAAAATGCAGGAGAAAGAGATCGGTTCAACCGAGGTGACCACCGATCAGGAAGGTCAGGCCAACTACAGCTTCCCTGTCACAGGCGCCGGCAGCATCGTGATCAAAACGTTGGTCCAGCAAGGCGACAAGCAGTACACGTTGCTCGGCGCTTACATCTGGGTAGCAAGCGCCGAGCAACAGTTGCCAGAGTCGTACGTCTACTCCGATGAAGCGAGCTCGATCAAACTGGTGCCGGACAAGAAATCGTATCGCGTTGGCGAGACCGCACACGTAATGGCGATGCTTCCCAAAGACGGCGCGCATCTGCTCGTTACCACGGAATTGAAAACCATCATGTTTACGCGTCACGTGAACGCACCCGGACGCATAGCGATGCTCGATGTTCCGATCGAAGCTGACTACGCGCCGGATGTTTTTCTGAGCGTCACATTCGTCAAAGACGGTGATCTGTACACCACCGACCAGCGACTGGTCGTGCCCGCGCGCGACAAGTTGATCAAGCTGGAAGTCATCTCCAACAAGCAGACGTACAAGCCGCGTGAGACTGCGTCGTACACCATTCTTGCCCGCGATGCTGACGGCGCGCCGGTGCGCGACGCGGAAGTGAGCCTCGGTGTAGTCGATGAAGCAATCTACAGTCTCTCGCCGGACATGACGCGCAACATTCGGCAGGAGTTTTATGGCCAGCATTACTACAGCACCGTCCACACTCATTTCTCGATTGCCTACTGGTTCACCGGATATGCCGGCGACAAGCCAGTGAATCTGGCGAGCACGAAGCCTTCGTACCAGTTGGCCGACTTCAAGAACGATGAAGAGATGGCGCAACCGGCGATCAGAAAAGAGTTCAAAGACACCGCCTTCTGGCAACCGGCGGCGATTACTGGCAGCGATGGTCGCGCGACGGTGAAGTTTCGTTTGCCCGACAACCTGACGACCTGGCGCGCGACCGCAAAGGCAATCACGGGTGACACGAGAGTCGGCGCCGCAAACCAGAAAATGATCTCGCGCAAGGACGTGATCCTGCGGCTTGAAACACCACGATTCATCACCCAGGGCGACACGGTGACGCTCTCCGGCATCGTGCACAACTATCTGAAGCAGGCGAAGTCAACCCAGATTTCAGTCTCGGTGAGCGGCGCGCAGTTGCTTGGTCCAGCGCAACAAACAGTCGCGATCGCGCAGCACGGCGAGCATCGCGTCGACTGGAAGATCTCAGCGTCTCAGACTGGACCAGTGACACTGCTGGCGAAGGCTTTGACCAACACCGAGTCTGACGCCGTTGAGTTGACGCTGGATGTCGTGCCGCGCGGTCTGCACGAAACGAAGACCGAACGATGGGTGACTTCAGATGAGACCGCGGAACAACAGTTCTCTTTCGAGCTTCCGGCAAATGCAGACCTCAACTCGCGGAGGTTGCGTCTGGAAGTGGCGCCTTCGATCGCGGGAACGTTGTTCGGCGCTCTCGATTATCTAACCACGTTTCCCTACGGCTGCACTGAGCAAACCATGTCGAGTTTTCTTCCGAACATCATCGTGGCTCAAACGCTGAAGGAGTTTAAGTCGACTTCCATTCGCAACAGCAACGACTTGCAGAGCAAGGTCGAGCACGGCCGCAATCGTCTGTATGCGTTTCAGCATCAGGATGGCGGCTGGGGCTGGTGGAAAGACGACGACAGCGATCCGTTCATGACAGCGTACGTCATCGATGGACTGACGCTGGCGCAACGCGCCGGCTACGAGATCGATAGCGAACGCCTCGCACGCGCTCGTGAAAAATTGCAAAAGATGCTCGATCCCGGCGGAACCGATCGCGAAATCGATGCCGACACACGCGCGTTCATGATTTACGCGTTAGCGGAAAGCGGGGACGTTGAAGGCAAACATGTCGAAAAGCTGTTTGTTGAGCGCAACAAACTACAGCCGTACGGACGCGCCCTGCTCGCGCTTACGTTGACCTTTCACAAGATGGACCAGCGCGCGCAGGAAGTTGCAGGCGAGATCGAGCGCAGCGCTCAGGTGAGCACGACCAGTGCGCACTGGGAAACGAAGCGACCCGTGCGACTTGATTTCAGCGAAGAAGACCAGATCGAAGGAACGGCGCTCTCGTTGAAAGCGCTCGCACGCATCAAACCAAACAGTCCGCTGCTGCCGCTCGCCGCGCGTTGGCTCGTTTTCGAAAGACAGAACGGTTATTTCTGGAACTCAACCAAAGACACGGCGTTTGCGATCTTCGGCTTGATCGACTACGTCAAAGTAAGTCGCGAACTGACGCCGTCGTATGACCTCGAGGTCTACGTCAACGGCGAGACGATCGCTGCGGAACACTTCAGCGATACGAGTGCTGCCCGCACGTTCCTGCTCAGCCGTAAAGGCTCGGCTGTGGGCGCGACGAATCATGTGCGCATCGTGAAACGTGGCAAAGGCAGTCTCTATTTTTCCGGCGCGCTTGAGTATTACACCAACGATGAGAATGTCGCTGCCGGTGGTTCTTCTGATCTGAAGGTCACGCGAGAATACTATCGGCTCAAAGTCGAGCAAGATGCGGACTACAAGCTGAAGTGGACCACCGTACCTTTGAGCGGAGAGATTCATTCCGGCGATCTGCTGGTAGTGAAACTGCGCCTCACGGGAAAGCCTGGGCGCTACCTGATGGTTGAAGATCCGATTCCCGCGGGCGCAGAGCAAGTCGAGGCCGCGGGCAGCCTGAATCTCGACAACACAACATCAGGCTGGAGCGACTGGTACAGCTCACGTGAGTTTCGCGATCGCCGCACGGTGTTCTTTCTTCACCAGTTTAATGGCGACATCACCTTTCAGTATGCGATGCGAGTGCAGGTGCCTGGTGATTTTGTGATAGCGCCGGCGCGTGCCGAGTTGATGTATGAGCCACAGATCAACACGAACACCGCAACTCAACGTTTTACGTTCCTTGAGTAATGTCCTGATGTTGAATTTCTCTGTGCAACCTCTGTGTCCTCTGTGTCTCCGTGGTTTTTGTGGCGCGAAAGTAAACCACGGAGACACAGAGGACACAGAGGTTGCACAGAGCAAAACTTGAGCCGAGGACACCACTCTTCTTGATTGAGGTGAATTAAATGTTCAGTCAAACCATAAAGGCAGCTCTTTCAGCGACACGGATGTTGTTCGGCCGCTGGTCTACTCTGATTCCCGTCGTTGCGCTGTACGGCGCGTTGCTGCTCGCGGGTTATCTGTTTGTGAGCACTCGCGAAGCGACGATTGTGCAACTGGTCGTCACGCTGGCGGTGATCGTCGTTGCTCCGGTGTT
>DASXRE010000031.1:0-8696 GCA_036506775.1 Pyrinomonadaceae bacterium
AGCAGCAGATAAAAAAGGACGCGGCAAGGAGTGCCCTTGGTCTATGCATTTGAATTCTCCAGTCCAGCGAGACGAATCCACAGACTACACGGATTTGTGTGTTCTGTGGATGGTTTATTTGGCGAAGGCGTTGCCGCCGAGAAAGTTTTCGCGGAGGTAGGTGACGGTGTCGTGCAGCGTTTCGCCGGGATCGCGGGACTTGAAGCCGAGTTCGCGAGCGGCCTTCGAGCAGTTCAGATACCAGAAGTACTGCGCCATCTCGATCGCGCCGGGCTCGACCGGCGAAGTCATGTCCCATTGCTTGAAGAGCGAGTCGACGAAGTGTGCGCCAGTGATCGCGATTCGGGAGGGCAAAGCGATCCATGGCGCTGAAACCTTCGTTAACCGTTCTAACCGGCCGAAGAACTTCGAGAAGGTCCAGTTGGCAGCGCCGAGCAGGTAACGTTCGCCGTGCCGGCCTTTTTTCATCGCGGCACGAAACGTTTTCGCGGCGTCGCGTGCATCGACGAAGCTAATGCCTCCGGTTGGTACGGCTCCAATCTTGCGGGCCATAAAGTCGAGCACGGGTTTGGTTGAACTTAAACGATCGTCCCCCGGCCCGAGCAGCAGGCTTGGGTTCATGATCACGAGACGTAGTCCTTTGCCGTTGAAACGTTCGAGCGCGGCCATTTCCTGATAGGCCTTGCTCGCGTAGTAGGGCCAGCGCGAAATGATCTCGAGTGGCTGCGGATAGGTCTCGTCAGGAATTACGTCACCTTCTTTGGTGACGGCGATCGTGCCGCTCGTCGAGGCGAGCACGATGGTTTTTGTTCCAGCAGTTTTGGCTGCGTCGCAGAGCAGACGCGTGCCTTCGACGTGAATATCGTACATCGCGCGCGCGTCTTTTTGTTCACGCGAAACTTTTCCGGCGAGGTGGTAGATGTCGCTGATGCCTTCGACCGCGCGCTTGTTGTCGTCAGCGTTCGTAATCGAACCGGCGAATGTCTCAACACCGAGGTCGACGAGCCAATCAGGAATGGAAGTCGCCATGACACGAACGTCTTTCGCGCCGTCTTCGATGAGTTGGCGCACGAGATGCGATCCGAGAAATCCGGTGCCGCCGGTGATGAGCGTGGTGGCGCGCTGACGCTTTTCGATGGTCGCGCGGCGCTTCGTGCCCGAGGCGACCGGCGTCATGCGAGCGGTGCGTTTGGCTGGTGTCTTGCTGGGCATTGGGGCGTTCTAGTAGATCAGTTTGCTTCCTTGGAGTGCGGGGACTTGTCACCGCTTTGGCCAAAGCGCCGACAAGTCGGCGCACTCCAAGGAGGCGCCTAATTCAAACGATCGCAGCTATCAAACTGCTACACTCTCCTCAGGCTCTTCGATCATCTGCGCCTTGCGCTCGCTGCGCCACTGTTTGCGCAGCACCTTGCCATCAAAGGGCGTGCGCGCTCGATCGCGCAGATTTACGACCTTGTGTCTCACGCGCGCGGCGATCAATCGATAAGCTTCCGCACGCGCCATGCCCCTCGTCATCTCCTCGAGTTCTTCGTAGGAGAGGAAGTGTCCAATGCGCGCGCCTACGTCGCGGTTCTTGATAATCGTCGTGCCCTTCGGCATCGCTTCATACGTGCCTTCCAGAAACATCGGCAGAATTCCGACGCGCGCGTGCAGCGCGAGGTAACCGACCACAGGTTTGAAATCCGCCATCACTCCGGTCATCGAACGCGTTCCTTCGGGGAAGATCAGCGCGTTGTAACCCCGATCCAAAAACGATTTTGCATGCCGGAGCGACTGCCGCAGCGAACCCGTTCGCTCCATCGGCACGAGGTTCGTGAAGTTTTCCATCACCGCGCGTTTGTACTTCGTGTCGAAGAAGTAATCAGCAGCCGCGAGCGCCACCATGTCCGTGCCATACTCGCCGAGCGCCATCTTCGTCAGGCCCATGTCGAGGTGTGAACAGTGATTCGCGGCAACGATGAAATTGGTATGCGGTGGAATGTTCGAACGTCCTTCGTAATGCGTGCGCAGGAACTGGTCGTACAGAAAACGCTGGAGCAAGTCGCCAGCTCTCGTTCCCGCGGTTCTGACAAATGCGGGAATGTGAATCTCTTCGTCCTTCTTCGTCTCGTCGGGCCGTAGCTCGCGCTTCGTTGCAGCACCACCACGACGGTTCACAACACCGAGCAGCTCGCGCACGTCCTGAATCTCATTGAACCTTTCGGGCGCGGAAATCGAACCACCCGCATTCTCAATGGCAGTCGCCAGTTCGACAAACATCAAACTGTCGAAACCGAGATCACTCAGGCGCGTCTCGATCGAAACCTCCGAGCGCGGACGATTGGCCACGGTCGCCACGATGCCCAAGAGCCAAAGCGAATCAGCATCCGCACTGTCCGGCGCCAGTGATTGGCGCCCCGATTTCTGTTTCTCTTCGAGCGCTTCCATGAGGCGAACAACTTCGCGCCGCTTCACTTTTCGGGTGGCAGTGCGTGGCAATTCGATGTCGGTGAAGTGCAGCACCTTCACGCGCTTGTAGTAGGGCAGGGAAGCCGAGACTTCGCGGAAGTGCTCTTCAACGTGACGATGCAACTCAGCCCGCGAAAGCGAGATGTCGTACTCGTCGTCAGCCACAACCAGACACGCAACCTTCTCGCCGATGCCATCTGCCAAGCCCACGATGCTCAGCTCTTTTACGTAAGGCGAATTGGCGTAGAACTCTTCCAGTTCGTCGGGATAGACGTTCTTGCCATTGGTATCGACGATGATCTCTTTCGAACGGCCGACCAGATACAGATTGCCGTCTTCATCGACGCGTCCGAGATCGCCGGTGTGCAGCCAGCGATCGATGAGCGTCGCGCGCGTCGCTGTTTCGTTTTCGTAGTAGCCCAACATCACGTTTGGACCACGCGCGAGCACTTCGCCGACGCCGCTCGCATCGGGATCGGCGATGCGCACTTCCACGCCCGGTAGCGGCTTGCCAACCGTTCCAGTCAACAGGCGATTCTCGGGCCGCGTCACGGTCAAGACCGGAGATGCTTCGGTGAGTCCGTAGCCTTCGAGAATCGTGAAACCGAGTCCGTGAAAATCGCGCTGAATCTTTTCGCTCAACGCCGAGCCGCCGCTGATGAAATAGCGAATACGTCCGCCGAGTCCTTCGTGGATCGGATAGAAGAGCACCTGGCCCAGATTGACCGACGTCTTGTCGCGCAACCACCCATTGGCCCATATCAGATTTTCAGCAGTCTTGCCGATCCAGTCGCTGTGTTCGTAGAGCCGGTTCTTGATACGGCGATGCAACAGCTCCCACAACGCCGGCACGCCAACCATGCCCGTGACGTGACCGTTCTTGATCGCGCGCGCAAGCGCGTCGCTGGTGAGTTCGGGCAGGTAGGTGATCTGCGCGCCACGGCTGAGCGGCGTCAGAAAACCGGTTGAGAATTCAAACGTATGATGCAGCGGCAATACCGACAACACACCATCGCTCGTTGACATGTCGAACACTGACGACAGCATCGAAACCATGCTCGTCAGATTCCGATGCGAGAGCATGACGCCTTTGGGCTGGCCCGTCGTGCCGGAAGTAAAGATCAACGACGCGACGCTCTGCGCGTGCACCTTCGGCGGCAAGAGCGCGATGCGTTCGTCTTCAGTCTGCTCGTCAGGCAGTTCGAAGACTTCATTGTAGGTCCAGACCCGCATCAGTCCTTGCTCTTGCAGCCGCTCGCGCAGTTCAGCGTGATCGTTGATGACAGCCTCACTGGTGATGATGGCCGCTGCGTTTCCGGCCCGCGCGAAGTTGAGAATCTCACTGGTTGAACTCTCCGGATCGCACGGAATGCAAGTCGCTCCGGCTTTGAGCACGCCGAAGTAAGTCATGCCCCACTCGGGCGCATTGCTGCTGACGAGCATCACGCGATCGCCAGGCTTGATGCCCTGGCTCACTAGAAAGCCGGCGACGCGTGTTGCGAGCTCGCGCAGGTCGGCATACGTGTACTGCTCTTTGCGACCGTCGCGCTCGATGCGCATCGCCACGCGCGTTGCGTGGCGCTTCGTCGATGTTTCAAACAGCTCGAGCAAGTCGCGATAGGTGTAGACGCGCTTCGGCTGTGCGCGCATCTCGTCTTCGAGTGTCGGAAACACCCACTTGGTCAACCCCGGCAAATGAATGTTCAGCCAGTAGTGGTACCAGTCCAACTGTTCGGGGTTCCATGTCAGCAGTGAACGCTCGTCTTCACTGATGCGATCGAACAGCGCGCGCACGTTCTCCGAGCGAAACACGTACGCATTTTCGACGGTGAACGGGCGAAACATGTCAAAGGCTTCCGTGGTCTCGCGCGTGAATTCCTCAACCCGTTCAACCTTGTCTTTTAACAGATCGATCACTTCGCCGACACGCCCGCCACCCCAGCGCGGCCGCACGCGCTCCAGCAACGACGACGCTTTCTTCGCAGTCGCATTGAACATCGGCACTGACGTGTTTTCGAATTTCGACACTGTTACCGGCCGCGGTTCCATGCGACCCGCGATGCGATTCAGGATCTTCGGGCCGGTGTTTTTTTCTTCGAAGTGCTTTCGCTTGTCGAGCCCGCAAAGGCCGATGATTCGTTCCATGTTGTTGGCGTTCGAATCGCCGGTCGCTGCCTGATAGACCATCTGCGGTTCTTCGACACATGCCTGCGCCGCAACCGCGAGCATCACGGAAGCGACTTGGTCCACCGGCGTGATGTCGAGAATCAACTTCGGATCTGCCGGAATCTGCGTCTGGCCTTTGCGAATCAGAAAGATGATCGGCGCCGTCGTGGTGAAACCTTCATTCCAGCCGGGGAACGGGTACGACATCGCGGATTCAACGATGCTCGGACGCACGATCGCGCGCACGATCTCCTTTTCAACGGCGACGAGTTGCTCACCGAGCGACTTCGTGTAGGTGTAGATATTGGGCCAACCCCAGTAGGCGGCACGTTCGACACCGAGATCCGTGAGACGCGTGCGCGTCCAGACTTTGCGTTCACGAGCGACGGCGAGTCCGAGGGCGTCCGGATCATCGTCGTCCCGTCCCTCTTCATTCAGTCGCTTGCGTGCGAGCTCGCGAAACTTTGCGGCCATCATCGCGTCGCGCGCTTCGTCGCGGACGCGATCGGCGAGTTTGGCGCAGTCCGCGATCTCGTGATCCACCGAAAACTCAACGCCGGGCATCTCATGTCTGCGTGGGAAATAGCCGAGCACCGGATCGCTCTCCCAAACTGCGCCCGAACGATTCCCGGCAACGAAGCAAGTCGAAACGTGGACCAGCGCCGGACGCTTCATTCGCTTTGCGAAGGCGATGACATTTTGTGTGCCGACGACGTTGGTGCGGAGTCCGCTCTCAAGTGTGGGATTGAACGTGACGTTGCCGGCGGAATTGATGATGATGTCGATGTCGTCGGCGATCGCTTGCGCTTCTTCTTCGCTGTGACCGAAGTTTGTATCCGCTATGTCGCCGCCCTTGACGATGATCTTGTCGCGAATGAAGCCTTCGAGCGCGGAGCCGTAACGCTCGCGCAGCGGATCAAACGGCGGCGCGGTGACGATGTTGTTCCAGAAGCGACTCTCCGACTCTTCCTGCGAACGCGCGCGCACCGTCAGGTAGACCTTGCCGACGTTCGGGAAACGGTGCAGCAACATGCTCAGCGTCACCTTGCCGAGAAAGCCGGTGCTGCCGATCAAAAAGATCCGTCTGTCGTTGTAGATCTCGGTGGGTGAAAGCTTCATAACTATTCCATATCAGCAATGCCGATCATTGGCTGATGCAGCATCGTGATCTCCGCCGAACTGCCCATGTAACTGCGCGCCATCGCGATCGCTTCAGTCAGGTTGTCCGCGCGTTCCCATCCCAGAATCGCCGGCACGTGCACATTCTCCGCGCCTGCGGCGATTACTCGTCCGACGTGTTGGCGACCATTCTCGCCCCAGTACCACATGAAGAACGGATGCGCGCCGTGATAGGCGTTGCCGCGCCGGTACATCTCGATGTAGCTCGGATTGTTGGCGAACTCGCGTTCATACTTCTCACGCAGCGTGAAAGCATCGCGCGTCTCCGGCAACAGGCGATGGAAAAACTCGATGTAGCTCGGATGAAACTGGTGATCGAAGTCGTCGTAACACGGATGGTGCAGGATCAGCACGCCGCCTTTTTTCAACAACGGCTTGCGGCGATAGAAGTTGAAGTGATAACCAAGCGCCATCACCTGGACCAGCAACGGGTTCAGGATCGAATAGACGTTGTAAGGTGAAATGTCGGGAATGCCGGTGACCAGAATGTCGCACTGGCCACGAATCGGAATTGCGTACTGCTCAAAACCCTTCGCGACGATCTTCTCGTGCACCGGCTCGGTCTTGCCCGCATGACAGGCAATCATCTCGTATTGCGCTGGTCGCGAATGAAGCAGCTTGCGACGCGCGGATCGCGGCAGCTTGCTCATCGTGTAACGCATGGCTTCAAACTTCATCCGGTCAAGCGCGCTGAAGTCGTCTTCGTTGCGGAGCAGAAAATCCATATCCGCGCCGTACATGCGATTATTGATGGCCGTTTCGATATGAAAGACGTTCAGTTCCCGGTCCACGATCTTTCCCAATTGCACGACTTTGTGGTTCAAGGCCGAACTCGCCGGATCCATGTAGCTGTCAGAATCACGAATCGTTTGTGGATCGTGATGCATGCGCAAGGATTCGTAGTCGCAGAGGCCGACAGCAACTGACTTGTGACCACCGTCCATCGGCACGAGATTGATATTGACGTAGATCAACAGGTCGCTTTCCGCAGCCCGGCGATTCAATACCAGCGGCTCTTTGTGTCGCGTCTCACCGATCTTGATCAGACCCTCGGACCATTCGGCGTCGTGGTTGTAGTAGCGGTCCGGATAGTAATCTGCAAAAACGCGCGGCCCGACCATGCGCTTCATTTCCCACTCAGTCATCTTCCGGTGCAACGAATTGGCGATGATGATGTGCACGTCATCAACGCCGTGACCGGCCAGCATGTCGAGCACCACTTCCAGAATTGTTTGACGAATGTCGGGCGTGGCCATCGGTGGCAGCGGCAGACTGATGTCGTCGACCGCCACGGTGACCTTCATTCCGGGCTCGAGTTGGGCAAACAACGGATCGGAATCGTGGGGGTGGTTGAGTGCATAACGAATTGCCGCTTCACGATTCGGCAGTCCCTTGATGGACGGATTCGGATAGAGCACGCGCGTGCCGATGGGAAGATCCTCGAGAATGAAGTCTTCACCCGACGGAATGATGCGCGGCGCGCTGTCGCGGTCGATATAGACGACGGATTCGTGTGTCTTACGTCTGAGTTGCAGTGCCATTAAGTGCTTCTTTTGCCTCTTTGTGGCTTTACTTGAGATCCAGGATCGGCCAATCGTGATGCAGCGCCGTTTGCCGCAGTCGCATGTCCGGGTTCACCACCGCCGGGTGTCCAACGATGGACAGCATCGGCAGGTCGCTCATGCTGTCGGTGTAAGCGTAAGACTCGCTCAGGCTGATTTTTTCGCGCTCGGTGTAGGTTCGAATCCATGACGCCTTGGTTGCCGCGGCCATGACCGGCGGCAGCAAGCGTCCCGTCGCCATCCCGTTCACAAACTCGAGCCGGTTAGTGACGTACTCAGTGATTCCCAGGTATTCCATCAAAGGTCTCACCGACAGATCGAGCGCGCCCGTAATCACCACCTGCCGCAGGCCGAGTTTTCTCGACTTGTCGATCAACTCGTAGGTCCCGGGAAACACTGCCGGCTTGATTACGTCCTCAAAAAGCTCCTGCGCGAAGTACCGCAAACGGTCTTCCGACTGCCCCTTGTAGCGCTTGAAATAGAGGTCATTAAAGACTTTTCGGCTATACTGATCCGTCACTGCGAACAAGGGCAGGCTGAGATACGTCGCGGCACTCTTCTTGAAACTGGCCATCAGCCCCTGCTGGCGCCCGGCATAGAACGCGAGCGTGTGCACCAGATTGGTGCTCACCAGCGTTCCTTCGAGATCGTAGAATGCTGCCCCCGCCAAGCTCTCCTCCAAAGCGAACCGGGCCGTGATCGACTGAAGTCGCCCGAACGGGAAGCCACTATACCGTAATCCCGACCATTTGGATAACGCGAAAGCAAAAGTATTACAAACTGTATGGCGAGACTAGACAATCGGAGGTCGTTTGATGGGAAATCTTAGGAAAAACCACGAAAAGCTGCGGTCGATGATGCTCGTTTCCGCAACTGTTTCGTTGGTTTTTGCGGGCGTCTCCTGCCACAGATCAGGCACGCCAAACCAGATGGCGGTTGAAAGCAGCGATGCCAAAGCCGCGAGCGATCGGCTCGCTGAGGCAGAGGCGCTCTACGAAGGCCGCGAAGACCTGAACAAGGCGCGGTCGGCGGTGGCGGCATTGCGTCAGGGACGTACCGCCGACTACGGAAACTATGAAGTCGCGTGGAAACTGTCGCGGGCAGCTTTTTATGTCGGTGATCACACGGATAACGACTCGGAGCGCGACGATATGTTTCGCGAGGGCATCGAGGCGGGCAAGGCGGCGATCGCACTACAGCCCGACAAACCCGATGGTCACTTTTGGTTGGGAGCAAATTACGGTAGCAGCGCGGCGCACAGCACGCTCGCGAACCTTTCGAGTTTTCAGGACATTAAAACCGAGATGGACGCGGTGTTGCGGATCGACGAGGGTTACGAAG
>DASXRE010000032.1:0-5261 GCA_036506775.1 Pyrinomonadaceae bacterium
CAGCACCAGCGCGTCTTCCATTGCGAGACAGCCGCCCTGGCCGAGATTGGGTGTGGTGGGATGGATCGCGTCGCCGAGTAGCGTGACACGTCCGCTGCCCCAGATGCGATTCGGATCGCGATCGAAAGCGGGCGTGGTGAGGATACGTTCTGGCGGAGTGGCCGCGATCAGTTGGACCACCGGAGCGCACCAGCCTGCGAACAAGTGCAAGAGTCCGTCTTGTGAGTCATGGGCCGACTTTTCTGACGAAGAATTAGCGGAGGCCCACCAGCCGATCCTGCTGTTTCCAACTGGTCCGATACCAAACCGTCTGCCGCGGCCGTGGATCTCGATGGCAGTAGCGGGCGGAACTGCGTCTGGAACCACGGATGAAAAGCCACGCCACACGGTGTAACCGCGATAGATCGGCTGATCATCGTTGAGCACTTGTGAACGGACCTGCGAGTGAATCCCGTCTGCGCCGATCAGAAAATCGGCTTCGACCTCTCCGTGAGCAAAGCTGGCGACTATCTTATCTTCGCGGTCGTCGTACGCTTTCAGAGTGTGACCCAGTTTGATCCACGCAGGCGGAAACGCGTGCAACAGCTTCGCCTGAAGATCCGCACGATGTAACGCCACCGATCGCGGGATCGCAAAGCGGTTGAGCAAACTGCCGCGATGGTCCAGCCAGCGAATCTCATCCATCTCGCCCGCATGTTCGAGAATCGTGTCCGCGAGCCCGAGACGCTCGAGCACGCGCAGCGCGTTGGGCCAGAGGGCGATCGCCGCGCCCACATCGAGCAACGCCGGTGCTTGTTCGTAAATCTCCGACTCGAATCCGAATTCTTTGAGTGCGAGGGCGGCAGTTAAACCACCAATGCCACCGCCGACGATAGCGATGCGCACCATTCAGGAGTTTCTTCTTGTTTGCCTTTTTGGTAGTGCCTACCCAGCTAGTCAACTGGTCACGACAAGCATACCACGCACCATTCACACCGCCGATACCACCGATAAATATGCGAAACGCTTTCATGTGCTCGCCCTCCCCGGTGAATTTCATTTACGAGCACAATCGCAAATCGCCAACACAAAACGGCGCTGGATGCGGCAGCCCGCTCCGAATCTGTTCCGGCGTGAACCTTCTCGTCGGCACCAGGTCGTAGGGAATTGCGGCGACCGGTGAAGACGGTTCAACCACACCTTCCGCGAGGATTTGTACCTGGGCCAGCGACACCAAAGGCACCTTCATCGTCAACTCAAACACGCGCGCCATGAATTCATGACACCAGACCGGCAACGGAAACATCAGCGGCTGCTTGCCAACCACTTCCGCCACCCGCCGCACTGCCTCTTTCAGGTAGATTTCTTCCGGTCCGAGCAGCGCGATCGTCTGCCGCTTCAAACGCCGATCGATCAAAGCCGCGCGCATCATATGCACCAGATCTTCAACCGCCAGCGGACGCACTGTCTGTTCTTTCAAACCGACGAGCGCGAAAACAGGGAACGTGTGCAGCGCGTGGCTGAGATGATCGAGCATGTGATCGCCGCGCCCGTAAACCACGCCGGCCTTGATGATGGTGTAGTCCAGACCAGAGTTCCGCACGATCTCCTCGGCCGTCCATTTCGACTCGTGATAAGCAGAGCCACAATCAGGCCGTGCGCGAAGGAAACTCATCAGCACGATCTTTTCGACACCCGCACGCCGAGCCGCCGCGACGACGTTTCTCGTACCTTCGATATGAACGCGGTCGTAAGTCTGATCCCCGACCTCGCGATTGATTCCCGCACAATGTGCAACCGCGCGACAGCCAGCCAATGCCGCGGCCAACTGGTCCACGTCAGCAAGCGGCCCCGCGACGACAGCTTCTTCACTGGCACGCGCACGCCGGGCGAATCGAACAACTTCATGGCCCTCACTGCCCAGTCGAGTTGCGAGATGGCTGCCGATGAAGCCGGTTGCGCCAGTAATTGCGACTCTCATGGTTTGCTCCTAATCAATCAGGTAGTAATGGATTTCTTCGTTGAGAAAAGCCAGTAGCTTGTAAACCGGACGCCAACGGGCAAGGAGGAAGATGATCCAGGCGTCGAGATAGGCAAAGACGATATGTTGGGCCACACCTAAATCCGGCTGGTATTTCACGAGAAACATCACGACGGGAACGTTCACGATCGTGGCGAGTATCTGCAATTGCCAGAACTTTACTTTCAAACAGACGACCGCCAGGCCCGCTGCGAAATGCCAAACGGCGAGCACCGCCCAGAAGAGATCTGTTGGTTTGCCGTTCGCCTGAAACACGATAATCAGTGCTATCACTGACTCCATGAACAAGAAGCTGAGAGCCAGACGGAGAATAGCGCCAGTGAGGCCGCCTAGTATTGCTGATGCTCGTCCCGGTATCTCAGCTCCGCGCACCAGTTCATGCCACGGCCGCAGACTTGACCCGGTGACCAACCCGATCGTTATGCCGGCGAAAAGAGAAGTCCCGACCGCCCAGGCATAAATTTCCGGATCAGGGTTTTGTGGCGGAAAGAGAATGCGGGCGAGCGCCCAGATGCCGGCGACACCCAGCACGCTGATCACCGAACGAACGAATGGAGCCGGAACACGCCGGAAGAGTTTTATTGCACTCCAGATCGTTATGCCTTTGAGGGCTCCGACGCCCAATCCCAACGCCAGAGACACTGGCAATTGTGCGGCGAACAAAAAGTTGTAAGGAAACGAAGAGGTCAGCAGTCGAACTGCTACGGTAACGAAGGCTGCGAACATACCGGCGGCGGCAGCTTGAGACAGTAACAACCAGAAACCCGGAAAAGATTTATTCTGAACTGCGTCGCCGGCATAGACATTTCTGAAAAGAACCTGCCCATAGGCTTGCGGAGCCGGCCGATAGACTGTTGCGGCGCCAGTCTCAATCATTTCTCCTCGCTTTCATCCGGCAATGCCTCCCGGATCTCGTCGACGAGACGTAATGCTTGCTTGCGTAGTGGTCGCATGAACGGATTGCTTGCGAGGTGGATCAGTTTGTCGATCAGGTCAACGGTGTGATCGACCAGTCGATGTGTGCGGCGATGGCCCGTTGAAGGATCGTGAATCCAGAACAGCACGATGCCCATGTGGTACATCCAGAGCAGGTAAGGCAACTCTGCTTTCAGATCTTTCGGGATGCGGGCCTTCGTGTCTTCAACTACTTTGGCAAACAGTTCAATACTCTGCTGTCTGACTGGATCTGATTCGTCAGAGAAAGGATTCAGCGGGCTCTCGGGATGCGCGGCTGTCTTGAAAAGCACGCCTGCAAACTGGTGATACGGCTTCATGACATCGATCTTCAGCCGCATCACCGTGAGCAGGCGTGCTTTCAAGGTGTCAGTCTTTTCCAGAGCAGGCAGCGCAGCAGCGAGATGCTCGTCGTGCAGGCGTTGGTAGAACGCCTGGATCAGATGTTCTTTCGAGTGAAAGTAATAGTAGGCATTCCCGAGCGACACGTCTGCCTTCTCGGCAATCGCGCGCATCGTTGTTTCCTCGTAACCTCTCTCGCGAAAGATCTGCAAAGCTGTTTCTAGAATCAGCGCCTTCGTCTGATCGCCTTTCAGCGTCTTCGCCGTTTTCTTTTTGCGCTTCGCCGCCATTGGTTTATCTGTCCGTTGTTTACTTGTGCAGACCAGCAACGCGGCCGATCTGGTATCGATTCTGTGAGATTACCGAAACCACCCGCCTGGTGGTCGGCAACAGTTCAGGACTGGCGAGCCGGTAGGACCACTCGCGATAACGGGCGAGTGACCAGAGCACCATCAGCCACGCTTTCGGACCGAAGTAGACACCGCCATCCTCGCTAATCACGGTCAGGTCCTTCTTGGTCAGATCGTGGTTTAGCTGTGGAAACCGTTTGCGCGCTTCGTCGGAGGCGCAAGGTACGAAAGTGAGCTCGACCAGTTTCGCCTGCTCAGCAAGCCACTCGTGTGAGCGGCGGCACAAGCCGCATTCAGGGTCGTAAAGAACGGTCAACGCGAACATGGTCTTCACGCCTCCTGCTGGACAGGGGTGAATGTGTCTGGTCCGACGGGCGGGTGGTTTTGACGGGCGCTGCTGCGCCGGCGCATGCGGCTGAAAACGAAGAGATTGAAGAAGTGCATGCCGCCGAGGACGAGCAGCACCATGCCAATCTTGACGGAGAGGGCTTCGATGCCTTCCTGCGCGCTGTTGATGCCGTAGCCCAGCTTTAAGGCCAGGCTGACGTAACCCAGGTTAATCAGGTAGAACCCGACCACGAGCAGGTGATTGACCGAATCGGCGAGGCCTTCGTTCCCGTGAAAGACATCAACGAGGAAGATACGGCCATTTTTGTGGAGGGTGTGGGCGACCCAGATTGTCAGGGCGATGCTGATCGCCAGGTAAACCAGGTAGGTGCTTACTACGATTGTCATGGTCAGCCTCCTTAGCTGAATTTGAACACGTTCAACTACACGCAGCCTACGCCTGTCGGAACGGGGTGTCAAGAGGTTTTTGAACTCGTTCAAAATCCGCGTTTCGCGAAAGCTGTGTTATGGTGTGAAAGCAAGGCAGCTCAGTTCATAAGGAGAAACTAATTGGCAGCAGAAGATCTGATTCCGGCGGAGGGCACGATCGTCGATAAACAGCCCAACGCCTTCTTCAAAGTGCGTCTCGATAACAGCGAACACATCGTACTCGCCGCGATCTCCGGCAAGATGCGCAAGAACCGCATTCGCATTCTGGTGGGCGATCGCGTCGCCGTCGAGATGTCACCTTATGACCTCTCCCGCGGCCGTATTACCTACCGCTACAAATAAAGTTCTTTCCGCCTCAACAGTGCGCGTTTTTCGACGCGAATTCCGTGACGCTGGCGTTACGGCGTGGTAGTATGCCTTCGTTATGCATGCCGACGTCGTTCTCATACGGCTTCTATTCGCGGCAATTCTGATAGCAGCGGGATATGTGCTCAAACCAGTAGCTGGGGATGCATGGATCTCCGCTGGTGTCGGTGCATTAATCGCAATCTGCATTATTCTTTTTGAACTGCGGATTCGCCGCGCCAGCCTCAAAACTCTCATCGGCGCCGCGGTGGGTTCGATCTTTGGCATACTCGGCGCCTATCTAATCGGTTCACTGATCAGCCGTCAGGAATCTATCGAGGCCGAAGACAAGACCTTCATGACGATCGCGCTCACTTTCTTTATGGCCTACGTGGGTCTGATGGTCGGCGCTGCGAAGGGCGATTATCTCGATCTGTCAGCGCTGGGGGGCATCTTTAGTGACAAAGTCGCCC
>DASXRE010000033.1:0-31300 GCA_036506775.1 Pyrinomonadaceae bacterium
CAGGCGGGACTCTTTCCCAACCCGATCGCCGGTTACTTCGTTGACGAGTTTGCATTCCGCTCACCAACTGAGACTGCGGAACACGGCGCCTTCATCGAACAGACGATTCCGCTCGGCGGGAAGTTGAGCAAGGCCCGAAACGTCTTCGCGCGCGAAAGAGATCAGGCACTCATCGAGGCGGAAGCGCAAAGGCTTCGCATCACGAACTCAATTCGTGTGTTGTATTACGGAACTCTCGGCGCGCAGCGTCTGGTTGAGTTGCGCGACGACTTGTCACAACTCGCGCGTGAGGCAGTTGCGATCACGAAAGAGCTGCAAAACGTCGGGCAGGCTGATCGACCGGACCAGTTGGCGATAGAAATTGAGGCCGAACGTGCGGAGATCGATTTTCTCAACACACAGAACGACTGGTTGCGCTCGTGGCAAACTCTCGCGGCGATGGTAGGCAACCCGACTTTAGCTCCGGCACGTCTCGCGGGTAATCCCGAAGACGATCTCACGCCTCTCAGCGAAACAGAGTTGCTCGACACGTTGCTCCAGCAGAGTCCGGAGATTCGCATCGCTAGAGCTCGTGTTGAACGTGCGCGAGCGGTAGTCGCGCGCGCGCGGGCCGAACGCATTCCCGATCTCTTTCTGCGCGGCGGCCTCGGTTACAGCTACGACCGTTTCGAACCCTTAGCTCCAGCGGTGCTGGGCCAGCGCAAAGGTCTGGAAGGACGACTGGAAGTCGGAGTTAACGTGCCGATATTTAATCGCAACCAGGGCGGCATCGCGGCGGCGGAAGCGGACCTCGCTATCGCCGAACGCGATGTCGAGCGGCAACAGTTGGTGTTACGGTCTCGCTTCGCAACGAGCTTTCGCGAGTATCGCAACGCCCAGCAGATCGTCGAACGATATCGCACACAGATCATTCCGCGGGCGCGTGAGGCTTATCAAACTTACCTGACTAGCTTCCGCCAGATGGCTGCGGCCTATCCGCAGGTGCTGATTGCCCAACGAACGCTTTTCCAGGTCGAGGTCGACTACGCAAAAGCGTTGATCGAATTGCGTGAGCGAGCCATCGGGCTGCGTGGCTTTCTGCTGGAAGGCGGTTTGGATCAAATCAAGGAGGCACAGAAATGAGTGATAGCAGACGAGATTTCTTGAAGAAGTCGGGACTTATCGGGGCCGGCATGTTGGCCGGCGGTGGAATCGTTTCGGCGCAGCATCAGGGACACATGCATCCGCAACCGCCTCCCAAAAAAGAGGAAGCGCCTCGGAAAAAGGAAGCGGCCACGAAAAACGAAACACCAGGCCAAAAGCAGACAACTGCGCGACAAGTTGTGACGCCAACCGAAACCAGAGCTAGTGCACTCGTCGAAACTCCCGACGTTCCCAAGTTGCCGTTCACGTTGGACAACGGCGTTAAGGTCTTTCATCTCTCGGCTGAAGTGGTGAAGACGCAACTGCTCCCGGGAATGAAAGAGATTTACGGTTGGGGTTACAACGGCAGCGTGCCTGGTCCAATAATTGAGGCAAACGAAGGCGATCGCGTGCGCATCATGCTGCACAATAAACTACCGGAAGCAACGAGCATTCACTGGCACGGCATTGAAGTGCCGCCCGACATGGATGGCGTGCCGTTCATCAGTCAGCCGATGGTCGAACCCGGAGCAATGTTCACGTACGAGTTCACGCTTCATCAGAACGGAACGTTTTTTTATCACTCGCACGGTGCGATGCAGGAGATGATGGGAATGATCGGCCTCTTCATCATTCATCCCAAGACTTCGCACACTCCTTATTGTCACAAGGATTTTGGTCTCATCCTGCAAGAATGGGCGTTGTTGCCGAACAATCCGGTGCCCAACACGATGGCGATGGAGTTCAACTGGCTCACGATTAACGGCAAGGCTGGTCCGGCAACCACGCCGATGATCGTGAAACAAGGCGAACGCGTTCGCCTTCGCGTAGTGAATCTCGGAATGGACCATCACCCGATGCACATTCATGGTCATCAGTTCTACGTCACCGGGACAGAGGGTGGACGCATTCCGGAAACCGCGTGGTACCCCGGAAACACCGTGCTAGTTGGCGTAGCGCAGGCGCGCGACATCGAGTTTGACGCGGTGTACACGGGCAACTGGATGTTTCACTGCCACCTGCCGCATCACATGATGAACCAGATGGTGTCGATGGTTGGTCCAATGTCACACTCGGGCCACGGCATGCAAACCGGCGGCGGCATGGAAGAAGGCACGGGTATTGTGCGTCAGGGTAATGCGCTTTCGGATGAAATGGGGCCGAAGGTTGGCCGCGGCATGGGCAACAGTACGGAGACGGAGAGAAACACTTCAAACATTGTTGGCCCAACGCAGCAGCAGGGACACCAGATGAGTACGGCAGATGAAGCGCAAAAGAAGCAAGTGCCAGGTTATCCGCAAGACATGATCATGATCATGGACAAGGAAGTCGCGAAACCGCAGACGTACGGATTGCCACCTGGCTGGACCGCATCGATGATGGGCATGATGACGCTCGTGCGCGTGCTGCCACCGGTTGAGTATGATGAGATTCAACGGCGCATTCGCGAGGGTATCACTGAGGCGCCACAAGCAATGCCGGGACACAAGCATGACTAGCGTAGATCCAGTTTGTGGCATGACCGTCGATCCAAACCGCGCGGCGGGTCAGTACGAGTACAACGGACAGACCTACTACTTTTGCAGCACGCATTGCCTGCACAAGTTTCGCGAAGATCCCGAACGCTATCTCAACAAAACGATGCAGCCGGTGTCGATCGCTCCCGTGCAGATCGCGCGGCACAAGACGCAGCAGCCTGCGCCACGAGGTGGCGAGAAGATCGAGTACACGTGCCCGATGCATCCGGAGGTCGTGCGCGACGCGCCCGGCTTTTGTCCGATCTGCGGCATGGCGCTGGAACCACGCACCGCCACGCTCGAGGACGACAACTCAGAGTTGCTCGACATGAAGCGTCGGTTCTGGCTCAGCGCCGCGCTGGCATTGCCGCTGCTGCTGTTGAGCATGAGCGAGATGATTCCCGGCGATCCGGTGCGAACGGCGATTGGACCACAGTACGTTAACTGGATCTCGCTCGCTCTGGCGGCGCCGGTCGTGCTGTGGGGCGGCTGGCCATTTTTTGTGCGCGCCTGGTACTCGCTGGTGAACCGCAGTCTCAATATGTTCACGCTGATCGGTCTGGGAGTGGCAGTCGCGTTTGTCTACAGTTTGATCGCGACACTGTTTCCGCAAATCTTTCCCGCTTCGTTTCGCGATCACATGGGCAACGTGCCCGTCTACTTCGAGGCCGCCGCGGTAATTACAGCGCTGGTCCTGTTGGGCCAGGTGCTGGAACTGAAAGCGCGCAGCTCGACGAGTGCTGCGCTGCGATCGCTGCTCGGTCTGGCGCCGAAAACTGCGAGACGCATTTTACCCGATGGAACTGAAGACGACGTGCCACTCGCGCAGGTCATAAAAGGCGATCACTTGCGCGTGCGTCCGGGTGAGAAGGTTTCGGTTGATGGTGTGGTGCTGGAAGGAGACTCTGCGGTCGACGAGTCGATGGTGACAGGCGAACCGATTCCCGTCGAGAAACACGCGAGCGATCGCGTCATTGGCGGAACGGTGAACGGCACCGGGTCGTTCGTGATGCAGGCAGAACGCGTTGGCTCCGAAACGCTACTCGCTCAGATCGTGCAGGTGGTCGCGGAAGCGCAACGCAGCCGCGCGCCGATTCAGAAACTGGCAGACGTTGTCTCGGCTTACTTTGTTCCGCTTGTGATCCTGATCGCGATTGTCACGTTCATCGTGTGGGCGGCGATCGGTCCGGAACCGCGCATGGCTTACGCGATCGTCAACGCGGTCGCCGTGCTGATCATCGCCTGTCCGTGCGCGCTCGGACTCGCAACCCCGATGTCGATCATGGTTGCGACCGGCAAAGGCGCGCAGGCCGGCGTGTTGTTCAGAAATGCGGAAGCGATCGAGGTGCTGCGCGAGATCGACACACTCGTGGTCGATAAGACCGGCACGTTGACTGAAGGCAAACCGAAACTCGTCACGGTCGAGACCGCGTCTGAGTTTGACGACAAGAGTCTCTTGCAACTCGCGGCAAGTCTGGAGCGAGGTAGCGAACATCCGCTTGCGGCAGCAATTGTTTCGGGTGCCGAGGAGCGTCGCGTCACGTTAGCCAAAGCCCAATCATTCGAATCGCTCACGGGCAAAGGAGTGAAGGGGAGCGTCAACGGTCATTCGGTAGCGCTTGGCAATCGAGCGCTGCTTGATGAGCTTGGTGTCAAAGCTGAGGAACTGACCTCACGCGCCGAAAAGTTTCGCAGCGAAGGTCAGACCGTGATGTTCGTTGTTGTCGATGGCAAAGCTGGGGGATTTGTGGGCGTTGCGGATCCCGTCAAAGAGAGTACGCCGGAAGCCACTCAGCAACTGCATCAACAGGGAATCAGAATCGTCATGCTCACCGGCGACAGCCACACGACCGCGGAAGCTGTCGCGCGCCGCCTCGGTCTTGACGACGTCGTGGCCGAGGTGCTGCCGAATCAAAAGGCAGAGATCGTGAAACGTTTTCAGAGTGAAGGTCGAAAGGTCGCGATGGCCGGCGACGGCATCAACGACGCGCCCGCGTTGGCCCAGGCGCACGTTGGGATCGCGATGGGAACTGGCACTGACGTGGCGATGGAGAGTGCCGGCGTCACGCTCGTCAAAGGCGACTTGCGAGGCATCGTGCGCGCGATCCGTTTGAGTCGCGCGACGATGAAGAACATCAAAGAGAACCTGTTCTTTGCTTTCGTTTACAACACCCTCGGCGTGCCGATCGCGGCGGGCGTGCTGTATCCGTTTTTCGGCTTGCTGTTGAGCCCGATGATCGCGGCAGCAGCCATGAGCTTCAGTTCGGTTTCGGTTATTGCCAACGCGCTCCGACTGCGAACTAAAGCCCTGGAGTAGATCTTACTGACCTGCAAGCGGGAGCTGGAACGCAGCCATCTCCTCGCCGTTGCGAACCAGCAGCTTGTCGCCGACGAGCACCGGATGGTTCCACGTCTTGCCTTGTAGCGCGGGCACTTTCGCGATCTCCGTGAACTGACTCGGCGTCGCCTGGACCAGCGCGATCTCGCCTTCTTCCGAAAGCACCAAAAGCAAGTCCTGATCGGGTAGAAGCACGAGTTGGCCGTTGCCGTAACGCCCGCCTTTCCACTTGCGTTGACCGTCTTTGAGATCGATGCAGGAGAGAATGCGGCCGTCAAAGCCAAAGGCATAACCTTTGTGAATCACGAAGTCGTTGAAGTAGGGCTTGAGCGCGTTTGAAGTCCAGCGCTCGGCGACTGTCCAGCCCGACGCGTTGTGCGCGACAGCGAGACGGCGGGCGCCATTCTCCTGACTAGTAATCAAAACGTCGCCGTCTGGAATCAGTGCCGGTTGTACGATGCTGTTGACTGACCATGAATGAGACCACAGTTGTTTACCGTCGGAGGGCGCGACGCTCGTTGCGCCTGCGGCACTCATGAGCAGGACCTGGGCGACGCCATCGAGCGTGACCAGTTGTGGCGAACTGTAGCTGCCGCCGCCGCCTGGTCCAACCCAGCGCCGGTTGCCGGTTGCGGCGTCGTAAGCGACGAGTTGTCCGGCGGCGGCAACGATCACTTCGTCGCCGATCACCAATGGCGAACTCGCAAATCCCCAGAAGGGAATGGGTGTGCTGGTTTCCGTCGCAACGTTGCGTGACCAGATAACAGTCCCGTTGGTGGCGTCGAGTGCGTTCAGTATTCCGGTTGCGCCGAAAGTGTAGACGCGGCCGTTGCTGAGAGTCGGCGTTGCACGCGGACCAGCGCCGGCGTTCGATTCGAAGAAGCGGGCATTGTCGTGGTGCGACCAGACTGGCTGACCAGTCGCCATCTTGTAGCAGGCGACCACTTCGTTGTCACCGCGTTGTTCCTGCGTATAAAAGACGTCGCCACTGACGGCGAAGGACGACCAGCCTGGACCAACAGGCCGGTGCCACAGTTCCACTGGAGGCGCGGCGGTCCAGTCAGTCTTGATGCGCACGCCGCGCACGACGCCGTCACGTCCTGGTCCACGAAAGCCGGGCCACTCAGCTCGTTTTGCACTTGCCGGCGGTGCTGTGGTTGTTGCCGGACTCTTGGACGCTTCGGGTGATGCAGACGCAGAAGGTGAGGCGGCTACAGTTGGCGCGACTGGAGTCGTTGCTGCCGATGAAACTGGCACTGGTTGCTCCTCGCCGGCCTGCGCCAGCAGCCGTTCTTCCGGACTCGCTCTCCAGCGCCAGCCGAACGTTGCCTGGTGGTTGCCGTTGATGCCGTCTTGCCGCACTAGCAGCCACGCGCCGCAGGCGATCAGAATTGTCGCCACCATCGTTGCATGTCTCACTTTTTCAGTAAGCCGACGAGTGAGCACCGCCCATGTCACGAAGGCGAGCGAGAGAAAGGGAATCGCGTAGGCGAGCAGCCACGGCAGCCACATCGAGCGATGTCGAAGCAGCCACGTTGCTTCGAGCGTAACGGCCATCAACGCCAGCGCGCCCGCGCGCTCCCATCGTCGCGCGCGACTGAAGAGAGCCCACCAGACGATCAGCACGAGGGTGAGCGCGAGCGAACCCATGACTGCCCACCCGAAACCCTTTATTCCAGGCACGGCCGCTTTCACGCCAAAGCGAAAGAGGAAGAGCAGCGCAACGGCGACGACGCCGGGCCACAGACGGAGGGATTTCTGGGGAGTGTTCCCGGTCTGAGTGGTAGTCATGCGGCTCTATACTTCGCGCATGACGAGTTTGTTCCGGCTTTCTCCGTGCTCTGTGCCTTTGTGGTTCTTAACGGCAGTCAACCACGGAGACACAAAGACACAGAGAAGCTCAATCCTTTAGTGGATTTTTAGTCACCCGAACGCTTCGATTCTTCGGGAGTTACTTCGAGCAGCAGTTTTTGTGTGCCTCTGATGAGTGTTAGGGACGACTTGTGTCCGATGCGTTCTTCGGTCAGCAGCTTGTGCAGATCGTCGATGCCGGCGATGGGCCGATCGTCGAAGCCTACGATGATGTCGCCTTCACGCAGTCCCGCTCGTTGACCCGGACTGTTTTCCTCAAACGAAACGATCAGGATCCCGCTTTCGACCGGAAGACCGTAGAAGCGGACCACGCGTCGCGGTAAAGGAACGTTCTGTCCAGCCAGTCCTATATAACTGCGACTGACTCTGCCGTCGCGAATCAAACGGCTCGCTACAAACTTCGCCGTGTCGATCGACGTGGCAAAGCAGATACCCTGCGCCGGCAGAATCATCGCGGTGTTGACGCCGATCACTTCGCCGCGCGAGTTGACGAGTGGTCCACCGGAGTTACCCGGATTCAACGCGGCGTCAGTCTGGATCACCGCATCCATCAACCGCCCCGAACCCGCTCTTAACGAACGTCCCAGAGCGCTCACCACGCCCGCCGTCACGCTGTACTGGAACCCGTAAGGATTGCCGATGGCGAGAACGAGTTGGCCGACGCGCACCTGCTGCGACTCGCCCAAATGCGCGGGCACCAGATTCGGCGCGTTGATCCTGATGACGGCGAGATCGGTGTCCGGATCGTCGCCGACCAAATCCGCCTGATACTTGCTGCCGTCGCTGGTGGTAACTTCGATTCCGGCGGCGCCGTGAACGACGTGACTGTTAGTCAGAATAAAGCCGTCCGGAGTGAAGATGAAACCCGAACCGCTGCCGCGCGCTTCGCGCGGCACGCGCGGGTTGTTTCCCCTGCGATTGCTGACCGGTTGGTGTACTTCGATATAGACGACCGATGGGCTGACCCGTTCCGCCGCCGTGATAACCGCTCGTGAATAGGCGTCGAGCAGTTCGTCGTCTGTGGCTGATTGAACCGCTGGTTCGTTAGTTGTTTCCAGTTCGTCAGATTTAAACTGTTTCTCACTTAAAAGCTCAATTGTTTCCCGCATGTTCGTCTAAATACCTCGTGTTCATTTTCGTGGTTACTATTTTACTAGAACCAGTCAAATGCCCCTTGTTCCAGAGGTACTAAGTCCTAACTGCATCAGTACAAAGAGGCACAAAAAGCACGAAGATTTTCCAATCCTTGTGCTTCTTGTGCCTTTTTGAGTTCTGGTTTTCAGTTCAGCGCCGCTACGCCGGATGCGTTTACGCCTTGGAGGGCGCCGGCTTGTCGGCGCTTTCGTCTCTCTCAACCTTCGACTCTGCTAACTGTTTGTACTGGTGCCAATGCCGGGCCACGGCCTTTTGCGCCTGGCCCAAAAGAAACTTCGCCACTGCCGGATCGCTTTGTTGCAACATGCGATAGCGGCCTTCGGTGTAGATGTAGTCCTGCAAGCCGATCTTTGGATCGCTGGAGTCCAGCACGAACGGGTTCTTCTGTTCTTCCACGAGCCGCGGGTTGTAGCGATACAGCGGCCAGTAACCAGAATCCACCGCGAGCTTTTGCTGATGCATTCCTTTCGCCATGTCGATTCCATGCGCGATGCACTGGCTGTAGGCGATGATCAGTGACGGTCCGCGATGCGCTTCAGCTTCCAGAAACGCCTTGATCGTGTGCGTGTCGTTTGCGCCGAGCGCTACTTGCGCGATGTAAACATCACCGTAACGCATCGCAGTCATGCCCAAATCTTTTTTCGCGCTAGCCTTGCCGCTAGTCGCAAACTTCGCCACCGCGCCCAGCGGTGTCGCCTTCGACGCCTGCCCACCAGTATTTGAATAGACCTCGGTATCGAGCACGAGAATGTTGACGTTATGGCCGCTGGCGAGCACGTGGTCCAGGCCACCGTAACCGATGTCGTACGCCCAACCGTCCCCGCCGACAATCCACACACTTTTATCGACGAGCGCATCCGCCAGGCTGAGCAGATCACGCATCTCGTGTCCTTCGAGATGCTTGACCTTGGCCTTCAGTGCAGCCACCAGTTGACGCTGAACGTTGATACCTTCGTTCGTTGACTGATCGTTGTTGAGCACACTGTCAGCCAGCGATTCACCGATCGGCACTCGATGTGAGCGAACGAGAGTCTTCGCATATTCACTCTGATGGTCGAGAGCCAGTCGCATACCGAGACCAAACTCGGCGTTGTCTTCAAAGAGTGAATTACTCCACGCTGGTCCGCGGCCGTCTTCGTTTTTGGTGTAAGGAGTAGTCGGCAAGTTACCGCCGTAGATACTCGAGCAGCCCGTCGCGTTGGCGATGATTGCCCGGTCGCCAAAGAGTTGAGTCAGGAGTTTAATGTAAGGTGTCTCCCCGCAACCGGCACAGGCGCCGGAGAACTCAAAAAGCGGTTGCAGCAATTGCACGTTCTTGACTGAGTTGAAGGCAATCAGACCGTTCTGGTGCAGGTCCGGGAGCGTCAAAAAGTAATCCCAGTTCACGCGCTCACTCTCGCGCAGCGGGAGTTGCGGCTGCAGGTTGAGCGCCTTGCGTGAGACGTTGCTCTTGTCCTTGGCTGGACAAACTTCGACGCATAGCCGGCAACCAGTGCAATCCTCCACCGCCACCTGGATCGTGTAGCGCTTGTCGGGAAATTCGCGCCACTTCGCCGGCATGTGTTTGAAGCCAGCGGGCGCGTTAGCGAGATCGCTCGTACTGCAAACCTTGGCGCGAATTGTCGCGTGCGGACAAACCATGACGCACTTGCCACACTCAATGCACAAATCCGGTTCCCAAACAGGAACGTCCTGTGCGATGTTGCGCTTTTCCCAACGCGCGGTGCCGACGGGATAGGTGCCGTCTTCCGGAAAGGCGCTGACCGGCAACTGGTCACCGCGACCGGCGATGATCTCAGCCGTAACATTACGCACAAAGTCAGGAGCTTCGCGAGGGACCTTGGGCGCGGGCTGAGTCATGCCGGTCGCGTTCTGGGGCACCTCAATCTTGCGCAGGTGGGCCAGGGCTGCGTCGACGGCTGCGAAGTTTTGCCGGATCACCGGCTCGCCTCGCCTGCCGTAACTCTTTCGTATGAACTCCTTGATTTTGGCGATCGCCTCATTGCGCGGCAACACACCGCATAACGCGAAGAAACAGGTCTGCATGATCGTGTTAATGCGATTGCCCAGTTGGCTCTCTTTGGCAACTCTGTTCGCGTCGATCGCGTAGACCTTCAGTTGCTTGTCAATAATCGTTTGCTGAACTGAAGGTGGCAGATGATTCCAGACTTCCGTCTCTTCGTAGGGACTATTAATCAATAACGTGCCGCCTTCGCTGAGTGCGTCAAGCACATCGTACTGACCGAAGAATGAAAACTGGTGCACTGCGACGAAGTTTGCGCGCCGAATCAGATAGGTGCTTTTGATCGGACGCGGGCCAAAACGCAGGTGAGAAACAGTCATTGCGCCGGACTTCTTCGAGTCGTAGACAAAGTAACCTTGCGCGTAATTCTCAGTTTCTTCGCCGATGATCTTGATGGAGTTCTTATTCGCGCTGACTGTGCCGTCTGCGCCGAGGCCCCAGAAGATTGCGCGAACCTGGTCGTCGGGTTCGTTGGTGAACGAAGGATCAAAGGGAATACTGGTGAACGTCACATCGTCTTCAATACCGACGCTGAAGTGATTCTTCGGCCCATCCTTTTTCAACTCATCAAAAACGCCCTTGACCATTGCCGGCGTGAACTCTTTCGACGAAAGACCGTAACGGCCGCCGATGATCCGGATTGAATGTTTCCCTGATTCAGCGAGGGCCGTTACCACGTCCTGATAGAGTGGCTCGCCGGTGCTGCCGGGTTCTTTCGTGCGGTCCAGCACGGCAATCGCTTTCGTCGATGCTGGCAGCGAACCGATGAAGTGTGAGACTGAGAACGGCCGGTAGAGTCGAACCTTGAGGAGACCAACTTTCTCGCCCTGTTCGCGAAGTGCGGCAACGGTCTCTTCCGCGGTTTCGCAACCCGAGCCCATCATCACGATCACGCGCTCCGTGTCCGGATCTCCGAGATACTCGAAGAGCTGATAACGCCGGCCGGTCAGCGAGGCGAAGCGTTCCATCACGTCCGCAACAATCGCGGGAGTTTTCAGATAGAACGCGTTGGCGCGTTCGCGCGACTGAAAGAACACGTCAGGGTTTTGCGCGGTTCCGCGGATGACGGGTCGATCCGGAGTCAGCGCGCGACTGCGATGCTCGCGCACCAGATGGGCATCGATCATTGCGACGATCTCATCGTCGGAAAGTTTCGTTATCTTCATCACTTCGTGTGAAGTACGAAAGCCGTCAAAGACGTGCAGGAAAGGCACTCGCGCTTCAAGCGTACTGGCCTGGGCGATCAGCGCGAAGTCCATCACCTCCTGAACGGAGTTCGCAAAGAACATGGCCCAGCCGGTTGAACGCGCAGCCATCACGTCACTGTGGTCGCCGAAGATTGAAAGACCGTGAGTGGCAACAGTGCGAGCGGCGATGTGAAACACGGTGCTGGTCAGTTCGCCTGCGATCTTGAACATATTGGGGATCATCAATAGCAAGCCCTGACTGGCGGTGAAGGTGGTGGTCAGGGAGCCCGTTTGCAAGCTGCCATGGACCACGCCGGCCGCGCCGCCTTCCGACTGCATCTCGCGCACGAGTGGTCGCATGCCCCAGATGTTGAGCTTGTTCGCGGCCGACCATGCGTCGGCCGATTCGCCCATGGCCGATGAAGGAGTGATCGGATAGATCGCAATTACTTCATTTGTTTTGTAAGCAACGTGGGCGGCCGCTTCGTTGCCATCAATCGTTACCTGTTGTCGCATGTTTTTGAGAGTCCCAGGAAGAAGTCATCCCACTTAAAAAGCGCCCCTCTGGCGCTCGACCTCAACTGGTTGCGAGTGCGGAACGTTGCTCCTCGATCTCCTTGATCTTTGCGCGCAGCCAGTCGCTTACCTTGCGTTCGAGTTTTGCCTGGTTGTCCTGTTGCTCCAGTTCCTCGATGGTGTCCCCATCAGTATTTAAAGGTATGAAGTGGCAGGGCACCGGCTGCGTCCGATTCTCTGGACTAACGAAGTCGAGCAGATGGCACTCGTTGCATGGGTGGGCACGATATGGATAACCATAGTTGATGCAGGACAGGGAGTCCTGGAAGGTGGACTTTTCTTGCCATGGCGTACGAACCGAACGTCCGTATCCTCCCTTTTCGACGAAGTCCAACTCTGCTTTAAGGAGTTCGAGAATATCGCGATCATCTGAAGTCATGGCTCAACCCTCCATTTTTCCTGTCCTGCGTCCAAGAGGACCGACTGTTTATCGCTGTGATGGGGTTGTCAACTAGGTGTTCCTGTTGCAGCAAGGCGCAAGGCACATGCCAGCGGACTTGGGTCGATTTGTGGGTGGTTACGAACCTGAGCGCCGCGATTGTGTGGAACCTTGCGCAGGCGGTGCGGGAAAGTTCACATGGATTGGGAGTGCTTCTGTCGAACACAGCGAAACAGGAACCTAAATTCGCACTCAAAACCGGTGTTCACGGGTATGCGTGTTGCCACGCCGAGTTTGAAGTGTGTTTGGAAAGGAGGGCTTATGGAAGCTGATTCCCCCGTTGCCGGAGACACTCGCGGAAGACTGGTGCGAGGAGCGAGCGTGGGTAGAGACGATCTCCAAACGTGCCTTCGCTCTTTTGCAGGACGTTGAACTGGAGATCAGCAGCGCTTTGAGAGAAGGCGATCCGAAACAAGAGCTTTGCAAGGCCGCAACGGACTGGGGCGCGAACTGCATCTTTGTCGGTTCGGCAGGATTCAGTAATCGCTTCGAACGATTTGTTTTGGGGAGCGTTTCAGCGGCCGTCGCCGCACGTGCGCAGTGTTCGGTTGAAGTAGTGCGCGCGCCGCGGTAAGAGATAGCAAATTCTAAGTCATCACTTGGGAGCTAGTCCCCGCACGCGCTGCCGGACGAAAGGTTTGTAATAACCCGAGCGTTATCGCCAGTACGACCGGGCCCAACACAATGCCCAGCAGGCCGAAGACGCTGATGCCGCCGAGGACTGAAAAGAAGACGAAGAGTTCATGCAGCTTCGTCTGATTGCGGATCAATCGTGGCCGCAAGAAGTTGTCGATCGTGCTGATTACGAGTGCGCCCCAGACGATCAGCAGCACAGCTTTGGTCCAGTGCCCGTTGACCATCAAATAGATTGACAGCGGAGCCCAAACCAGAAACGAGCCCGCAACCGGAATCATGCAGACGAAACCCATCAGCACTGCCCACAAGATCGGCGACGGAATACCGAGTACCCAAAAGGCGAATCCGCCTAGCAGTCCCTGGATAGCGGCGATCGAGACAACACCATAAACACTTGCACTCACAACTTCCTGAGTTCGCTTAATTATCGCCTCGCCTTGCTCCCGCTCGAGCGGCAGCGCAGCCGGCAAATTGCTCACGATCTTTTCGCTGTCGCGGAAGAGATAGTACATCGTGAAAATGACGAAGAATGCTTTTACAACTCCACTGACGATGTTCCCCACCAAGTTCACGGAGTAACCCAGCAAGAATTCACTGGAACGTCTGAGTCGCTCGATCATGAACTCTTCCGAGCGCAGGGTGTCGACGCCGAAGCGAGTTTGAATCCACTCAGAGACTCGGCCCAGCACGGAGGTCTGCGTGTTAAGTAATTGCGCGAGTTGAGCGGGCAGATTCGGAACAACCTTCGCCATTTCCTCCGCCACCGCCATGATCAGGATTGTTAGAGGCAGGACCACTATTACCACGACGAGTAAACACGACAACAAGGCGCTAAGACCGCGACGCTTAATCCTGCTCGCCAGGCGCCTGTGAACCGGATAGAACACTATGACCAGCACGATGGCCCACTCCAGCACGCCTATGAACGGGCGCAACATCAGCCAGCATAAGTAGAGTCCGATGGCGGTGGCTGCGAGCAGAGCAAGCCAACGGGCCTGATCGATCTGGTTCTTCACTCAGCGGCCTCCACGTGCGCAGCGATCAGACTTGCCTCTTGTTTCCAGCGAAAACGAAACTTTGCTGCTTCCACGATACCGATTGTAAGCAAAGCACAGCTACCAATCACAACCCAGTCGATGCTTGATGGTCTAACGGTACCGAGCACTGCCGCAAGTGGTGAAAAGTAGACGGCGAGGAGCTGCAACAGCACGACTATGACTGCAGCAATCCAGACGAAAGGGTTTCGAAACAAACCATCAAAAGCCGACCGGCGTCGCGAGCGGCAATTGAACGTATGAGCCAATTGCACCGCAACTAATGCGAACAGCGCCACCGTTTGCGAGTGAGCTCCTGGCCCGTACTCATGCAGTGCCCACAAGTAAGCTCCCAGAGCCAGTCCTCCCAGCATCAATGCCTGCCAACCGATCAGGATCAGAAACGACCTGGAAAGCAGAGCCGTGTGTGAACCGCGCGGAGGTTGATTCATTATCTCTGGCGAGGCCGGTTCGAGGGCAAGCGCCAGCGCTGGAAACACGTCAGTGACCAGATTCATCCACAGAATCTGCAGCGGTAACAACGGCAACGCCCAACCTCCGGCGATGGCCGTGAAGATCATGATTACCTCGCCCAGATTGTGGGAAAACATCATGTGTACAAACTTCGTTATGTTTGCGTAGATCGTTCGCCCGCCCTCAATGGCCTTAACGATCGTTTCGAAGTTATCGTCGGCCAACACGACATCAGCAGCTTCTTTGGCAACTTCGGTCCCGCGCTGGCCCATGGCAATGCCGATGTTTGCGCGTTTGAGTGCCGGCGCGTCGTTCACACCGTCGCCGGTGACCGCGACGACTTCTCCTGCTTGCTGCAAGGCTTCGACGATGCGCAGCTTCTGTTCGGGTGTAACGCGAGCAAAGACATCTGTGTTCCGAGCGAGTTCGGCAAGACGAGCCGGGGCAGTGTCAATCAAATCGCTTGCGTGAAGTGCTCGTGGTTCCTTACTGCCGAGGCCAAGTTCGCGAGCAATAGCCAAACCGGTGTTTAGCTGGTCGCCAGTCAACATCACGGTGCGAATACCGGCTGTTTGCGCGCGGCTAATGGCGTTCGCCACGCCGGGACGAGGGGGATCAATCATCCCCACCAGGCCGAGGAACGTATAGCCAGTCTCAAGCGCTTCGTCGGACAGTTGTGGATCGTCTTCGGCAAAATGTTTGACTGCGAGCGCGAGTACGCGCAGCGCGCGGCTGGCCATCTGCTCGTTGGCGGCGATGAATCTGGATCTGGTTTCATTGTCGAGCGGCAAGGTTTTTCCAGTTCCGTTGCGGTAATGCGAACAGGCATCGAGCACAACGGCTGGAGCGCCCTTCAAAGCTGCAAGGTGCTGGCCATCGTGCCGCCGGTGCAGAGTGGTCATGCGCTTTGTTGAGGCCTGGAAAGGTTGTTCCGCTAACTTCGGATGGTTGGCACGTTCGTTTGATACGTCGAGCACGAGAGCATCGGCAACCACGAGCAACGCAGTTTCCGTTGGATCGCCGATGGCGCGCGTTTCGTCGTCTGCGTCTGCGCGAAACGATGCTTCGTTACAAAGCACGCCAATGCGAACCGCCTGTTCAAGAAGTTCGTCGTTTGCGAGATCTTTGGTTTCTTCGAGATCAACGCGCCGGCTGTCGGAGAGGAAGTACTCGCGCACAGTCATGCGGTTTTCCGTCAGCGTTCCCGTTTTGTCCGTACAGATGACGGTCGTGCTTCCGAGTGTCTCAACTGCTGACAGACGGCGCATGATGGCACGCTGCTGGGCCATTCGCAGGACGCCAAGGGCGAGGATCAGAGTGGTTACGGCGGGCAGACCTTCGGGGACCGCAGCGACAGCCAGACTGATTCCGACTTCGACCATGATCCAGAGACCGTCGTTTCGTAACCAGCCCGCAAACATCACGACTGCGGCGATGATCAAAACCAGATAGACCAACCGCCGGCCTAGCTGGGCAAGTTGGATTTCGAGTGGAGATCGTTCTTTCACGGAAACGGCCACCAGTTTTCCGACCTGCCCGAGCTGTGTGGCAGTTCCTGTTCTTACGACCAGTGCGACGGCTCGACCCGCGGCTATTGCGGTTCCGAGGTATAGCATCGATCGCCGTTCAGCCAGCGGTGTTTGCTGCGGCACAGACTGAACATTTTTTTCGACTGTAGTGCTTTCGCCAGTGAGGGCTGACTCTTCAGTCTCAAGCCGCATAGCTTCAAGTAATCGCGCATCCGCCGGTACGCGATCTCCGCTGTTGAGAATGATGATGTCGCCAGGGACCAGTTCCTCCGCATCGACGTTAGTTTCGAAACCATCGCGCCGGACGCGTGCGGTTGTGTGCGTCTGGCGGCGGAGCGCGTCGAGAGCCCGGCTGGCTTGCCATTCAGTCGCGAATCCAACAGCCGCGTTAAGGATCAGTACAATCAGAATTGCCAATGCTTCAGGTGTGTCGTTGGTGGACCAAGAGATGAGTGCAGCCAGTGCGAGCAGGGCAATGACGATGCTCGCAAATTGATCGATGAGGACCCGCCACGCGGAGCGCGGTTTGACCTGCTGAAGCGCGTTGCGGCCGTAGCGAAGTTGTCGCTCTGTTACTTCCTGGGAAGACAGGCCGGCTGCGGGATCGACAAGCAGCAATGAAAGAGCATGCTGCGCCTCAATACCATGCCAGTCCGCCCCTTGTTCGTTCACCATCAAACCTCCAGAGGAGCAAGGAACGTGCCGACCGATATCCTTGGTGCAGCGAAAAACTCAGCGAGTTTCCGCGCAGCAACATGCGTAAGTTTCCCCACGAAATATGGCGAAACTAACCGATGATGGTGCGATTTATCTTTGTCGAAAGCGGCACGTTCGTTGCTCAACTTCGCCGTGGATGGGAAGATCTGTGAACATTGGACGCCGGCGGCTACGGTTGCCGCGGCTTTCGCGTAGTTAGAGGGACGTAGAGAGTGATGAAGATTCTGGTTGCCTACGATGGTTCGGAGTCCGCCGATGCGGCGCTCGAGGATTTGAAGAAGGCTGGATTGCCCGCCGTTGCCGATGTCTTGGTGATGTCGCTGGCGGACGTGTTTCTGCCGCCTGCTGACGGACAAGCTGATGCTGAGTTTCCCTTGTACGCTTCACCAGAAGTGCAGCGTGCTCTCAAGGCCGCCCAGCACCGAGTGGAAGAAGCCGAAACGTGGGCCAAACGTGCGAGCGAAAGATTAAAGGCGACTTTTCCGCTCTGGCAGGTCGGTTTCAAAGCGCTTGCTGATTCGCCGGCATGGGCACTTATCCGGGAAGCCGATGAGTGGAAACCGGATCTGATCGTCATGGGGTCGCGCGGGCACTCGGTTTTTGGTGGACGATTAATACTCGGCAGCGTTTCGCAAAGAGTTCTCTACGAGGCCGGTTGTTGTGTGCGAATCGCGCGCGCCTATCGGAAGAGCGCGGGCGTGCCGACTCGCATCCTCGTGGGTGTGGACCATTCGTCAGATTCGTACGCTGCGGTTGAAGCTGTTCGCAATCGCGAGTGGCCGGAGGGAACTGAGGTTCGCTTGGTGGCAGTGGTGGATACGGTGATGGCAGTTCCGGCTCATCCAGGGAAGCCTTCGCTGAAGTGGATCGAAGTCGGTGATGAAAACGGGCGCGACGAAGTACGTAAGATTTTTGAGCCGTACGCACAACGGCTTCGCCATGTGGGACTGGACGCGGCTGTGATGATTCGGCGCGGAAATCCGGCGGATGAGATCATCGATGAGGCGGAGACGTGGGAGGCTGATTCTGTGTTTGTCGGCGCGAAGGGAACTAGAGGAATAGATCGCTTGTTGTTGGGTAGCGTCTCGTCGGCTGTGGCTGCGCGTGCGCACTGCTCAGTCGAGGTTGTGCGTCGCCGCAAATAGGTGTGGTTCATCGCAACGACTGCGTCGGTGCGTTTGTCCGATAGTGGGCGCCTCCTTGGAGTGCGGGGACTTGTCACCGCCTTGGCCAAAGCGCCGACAAGTCGGCGCACTCCAAGGCGTAGCGCACTCCTCGCCGGTGCGTTTATCCGGCGCTATTGACTTCGCTCCGCAAACGGCTAAATACTCACGAGCAGCGAACGCCGAATTGTCACCGACACCTGCAACAGGTCACGTCAACCTCTGGAGGTACTCACGAATGGTCAACGCCAATACAGAACAGATCAACACAACCCCTGAAAAGCTTCACGCAGATTTTGAACGAGTCCACCCGGATCTCGACATCGGCGATGAGCAGGTCAGCTCCAACGAATGCTGGGACGTGGACGACGCTAACGACCCAGAGACGGCGGTGTACGCCGACCTCGACCTCGGTGACGAGCAGGTCACCTCAAATGAGTGTTACGACCTTGAAGAGGAGGGATAAGCATGGCCTGGCGCGTAGCAAAGAGCCTACTTCATTTACGGGAACAGATAAACCAGTTGGCGCCTAATCGCAGCAAAGCCAGCGACGGCACGATCGGCGATGCCGCGCACGCATCGCGAAATTCCGATCACAATCCGTGGGTTAAAGACGGCTCGATCGGAGTCGTCACAGCGATGGACATCACCAACGACGTCGCTCATGGCTGCGATGCTCAAGCACTGGTCAATGCGCTGGTAAGCAGTCGGGATCCGCGGATCAAGTACATCATCTGGAATCGTAAAATCGTCAACTCGCGCATTCATCCGTGGGTCTGGCGCGACTACACCGGCGTCAATCCCCACAACAAACATTTTCATCTTTCCGTCAGGCCCGAGAAGACTGCCTACGACTCCACCGACTCGTGGCAGATCTAGCTCTCTGCGACAGCCTGACTCGCACGCGGTTTTGTCAGCACAGATCGTCGTCTGTAAACTGACGACGCATGTTGCTGACCATCACCAACACGCATCAGCCGGGCAAGCTAAGCGCGCCCCCGCTCCAGTCGCAGCGGGGGCGTTGCCGCCTTCCTGACTTGTTCTTGCTGAGTCACAACTCTTTCAAACCAAAACCAGAGCCAAAGAGGGAGCCCCAATGAAGATCGGTCTGCTTATTGTTTTACTCCTTGCAGCGACGCCTCTCGTTGCGTCTGCGCAGCAAACTGAGCTGACAGTAACTGCCGTCAACAAACTGAACTTCGCGCGGCAGAGCGAGACGATTGAACTGACTGCCAGCGATCTGGCGCCGCTCGCCGAAAAGGATTTGGCGAAGCTTCACGTGCGCGACAGCTCAGGCAACGAAGTATTGGCCCAGTCGGTGGACACTGACTACGACGATTACCACAAACCCGATCTGCTCATTTTCCAGTCTGACTTCGCGCCGGGCGAGACGAAGACGTTTACCATCACTGCCGGCAAAAAACGCGAGTACACCAAGGATGACTTTAAGGCTTACGGCCGCTTCGTGCGCGAACGCTTCGACGACTTCGCCTGGGAGAACGATCGCATTGCGCACCGAACCTATGGCAAAGCGCTGATCACGTGGAAAGGTGAACCACTCACGAGTAGCGCCATCGATATCTGGTCGAAGCGCACGTCGAGAATGGTCATCAACGATTGGTACATGGTCGACAACTATCATAACGATCTCGGTGAGGGCGTTGATGCGTACTCCGCAGGACCAACGCGCGGTTGCGGCGGCAGCGGCATCTGGGCCAACGCGCAGTTGTTCGTGCCGAAAAACTTCGTCGACTCGCGTGTGCTCGCAAACGGCCCGATTCGCGTGATGTTCGAACTGGTTTACGAGCCGTTTGACGTGAACGGCGTCCCGGTGTCGCAGGTTTTACGCGTATCACTTGATGGAGGCAGCCAGTTGAACCGCTTCCAGAGTTTCTACCGGCGTGAATCCGGAAACGAGCCGCTTGCGATCGCGGTAGGGTTGAAGAAAGTCAAAGACGAACAGAAAGAGTTCAACGCGCAGCGTGGCTGGTTGACGATTTGGGAGCCGGTGGAGAAGAACCTTGGCATGCAAGGGCTGGCGATCGTAGTCAATCCCGCTGACGTCGATAAGCTCGCTGAGGACAAGCTGAACAATCTGGTGCTGCTGAAACCGACCAGCACGGCTCCCGTTTCTTACTGGGCCGGTTTTGCATGGGATAAGGCAGGACAGATTGAGTCTGCAAGAGCATGGACCAGATATGTCGATCAGTTTGCCGAAGCACGGCGTTCTCCGATCGCGGTCACTGTGAAATGAATAGAGGAGTCGCGTAATGATTGCAGCAGTTGTTTTGATCGCGCTGAACCTGCGACTATCACATCGTCGTCGACGGAGATGAACGCGGCGGCACGTATTCAATGACCATCAGCATCAAGTGACACGAAGCCAAAGTAGAATCGACTCCATCGACCTGCTCCGCGGCATCCTTGGATAGTCAACGGAGTTCTCTGGCTGCTACGGCGGCTGCTTTTCAATAACATCCTGGCGAAATCATACGCCATCAGAAAACTCCCTCAGCTCACGAAACAGACGTGCGAGATCGGCGGCCTGGTAGTTTGCGTTCAGCCCGCTGGGGTTGGGTAAGACCCATAGCTGTGTTTTGCCGATCGTTTCCTGCTGCCGGCCAATGAGCGCCTTCGGTTGATTGAATGCCGTGCGATACGCGCCGACGCCCAGCACTGCCAACACGCGCGGTCGATAGCGCATCACCCTCGCTTTCAATTGTTCTCCACCGGTGATGATCTCATCTCTCGTCAATTCATCTGCGGAGGCGGTGGTTCGCGGCACAACATTCGTGATGCCGTATCCATCTTTCAGCAGTTCGCGCTCGTCAAACGGCGACAAGATTCTGTCGGTGAACCCGCCGGCGTGAAGCGCAGGCCAGAAACGGTTGCCGGGTCGCGCGAAATGGTGGCCCACGGCCGCGGTGTAGAGTCCCGGATTAATTCCGCAAAAGAGAACTCGCAGATTCGGAGCGATCACGTCGCGAACCGTCTTTTCTCTCGCCGCGAGCAGTTGCTCCCGGGTGGGCTTCCACGGTTTAGTCACGAGAAGTTAGTAAACATCGAAGTGAGTCTGGCGTGTAGTGCTTTGCTTTGCGACGCGATCGATCACTGAAACTTGCAGCAAGTATCGCCCCGGCAGCAACTCACTCATCGCAATTTCAGCGGCGTACGGCAGCCGCGCGATGTCCTCGACTCCTTCGGTGGTGATCTTGCGCAGCGCGGTTGTGACAACGGGTTGATCGTCACGTATCACTTGCACCTGCACCGCCACATCCGGTTTCTGGTCCACCGGCGACACCCTGGTGTTATACGCAAAGACCAGAAAACGCAAAGTCGAGTCGCGCTTGAACCGATGACTCGCACTCAACGCGACTGGACTGGCCGGCTTCGTATCCGCCACGTTCCTTACTTGCGGTTGCGTAAGCTCGCCCAGCAGCACGCTGCTCATCGTCAACTGCTTCTTGCTGAGATCAGGTATCTCGACCCACGAATGCACGCTACCCGCGAGTCCGCTCTTGTCGTCGCGGGCCGCGGCCCGGACCTGATAAAGTCCGGGTGGCAACGTCGCCGGATAGGTGAAGGTGATATCGGCGTTGTAGGTCTTTGCTGCTTCCAGTGAAGAAGCCGTCGTAACGATTCGTTCGAGAAAACTGGCCTTCGAAACGCCCTTGTCGTCGAAGTAAACTCCGCTGAGATCGATGATCGCCTGGACTTTCCCGTCAGGCTGCTCGCCAAACGAAAGAAACTCGCCGGGCAATTGAATTGCTGTCGAAAGCGTCGGGCCTTTGCCCGCCACGTCGTAGTAATCCACGCTCATCAGAATCGGCAGCGTGCGCACTGGATAAGGCGCGGTGATCGTCTCACGCAGTTTTGCCGGAGCTGTTTTTGTCGGCGCGCTCTGCTCGGGCTTCTTGTTGTTGTTCGTCGCGACCGGCGCCGGCGGATCGAGATCAAAAAATCCTTTACGAACGCGCACTGCCAAATCCGACAGTCCAACGAGTTTGACTTCGAGATGTCTGAATCGTCCCTGTTTTTGCGACTCTGCGTCGGGTTTCCAGGCGAGCAAGTAATAGGTCGAGGTCTCTCTCATCGCCGGCGCGAGACCCTGGACCAGATCGTTGGTGTTGAAGAGAGCTTTGCCTCCCGTGTCGACTGCAAGCGCATTCAAACCATCCTGCGTGGCGCTCAGTTCGCTGTGCGTTGCGAGTGCGAGTTGGCCCGTCAGATCGAAGGGCTGATCGGTGCTTGCGTCGTGCAGGCTTGCGACCAGACCACGCGTGTCCATCGAGTAAATTACTACGCCACTCTTCGCGGCTGCATTCGTGACGTTGCGCAGTCGTGAAACCGTATCGCCGCGCTGGTTCTCCAAAAGAAATCCACCAGAAAGAAAAAAGAGTATCTTGCGGCCGGGAAGGTTGCGCGCCGAGCGCACTAGCGATTCCAGGCCGCTGAGCGTGTTAAAGTTGAAATGCGCCGCCTGCGCCTGAATCACTTCCGAGCGGCCGCGCACGATTTGGGCGGCGGTTTCGCGGGTGAGACCCGGATTCTGCCGCATTGTTTCGCTAACAAAGTAGTCGAAGACGGTGCGATCATCCCGGCCGATCAGCACTGCTTCGTACTCGGTCATCGGCGGGCGCTCGTAATCCTTCGTCGAATATGTTCGCGGTGTGAGTCGGTTCAGCGCGGTGTGCAGCACCATCCGATCGCTGGTGAGCTGTTGCAGAAAACCGATCTGGCCTGTCGCCGAAGCAATCGCGGCCTGATCGTTTTGGCCCATCTGCTTTTCGATGAAGGTGGAAATCAGTTTCTTGGCGGCCTGCATACCGGGCAGATCCATGTGAAAGTCGTCGACATAGAAGAAGACGATGCGGCCTCGGTCGAGTGGCGCAGGACGTTTTAGGTTAAGGCTGGTGGCGCCGCGCGCGGCTGCGAGTTGGCTCTCTTCACTGCTGCCGGCAGTGATCTTCTCGAACGCTTCAATCGATTTTGGCTTGCCGTCGATAAGTAGCGCGAAGTTTTCTTTGGCGAGTCCGTCAACGAAGCGGCCCTGCTTGTCGAAAACCATCACGTCGGTCTGGACGAGTTCGGTGTAAACGCGTACAACGTCATCCGGCGATTTTGGTGGAGGGGTCTGCTTGGTCTGGCTGGCGGCGTTGAGCCACACCAGCAGGACGAGCCCTAAGGACAAAATGATTCGTGTGCAGCCGCGGCCGTTGAGAAAGGCAAACATAAGCAAGCAGGTACGAAGTAACGGGGTGACGTGGTGTAAATATGTCTCAGGTATGCTCCTGGTGGCAATCTGAAAAAGGGATTCAATTGAATGACTACGGATGTAACCGTACAACTCGACGGGGTCAGCAAGAGTTTTGGCGACTTTACGGCGGTAAAGGAACTCAGTCTTACGGTGCGCGCGGGGCGCGTCTTTGGCCTGCTCGGTCCGAACGGTGCTGGCAAGACGACGACGATCCGCATGATCGTCAACATCACCGCTCCTGACTCCGGCACCATCATGCTGTTTGGCGGCACGATCAACCCTTCAGTTCAGGATCGCATCGGCTATCTGCCGGAAGAACGTGGTCTTTACCGGCGCATGAAGGTTGTCGATCAACTGCGCTTTTTTGCTGAACTCAAGAACGTGCGCGGTCGAGACGTCGAGGCAAAGATCGACGAGTGGTTGGCCCGCCTGAAATTGTCTGAGTGGAAAAATAAACGGTCGATGGAGCTGTCGAAGGGCATGCAGCAGAAGATACAGTTCATCACCGCAGTGCTTCACGATCCGGATCTGCTCATTCTCGACGAACCGTTCTCCGGTCTGGATCCGATCAACGTCGAGCTGCTGAAAGAGGTCGTGCTTGACCTTAAACGCGCGGGAAAGACGATCATCTTTTCGACGCACCAGATGGAAGTTGCGGAAAAGATCTGCGACGACATCTGTCTGCTCAATCGTTCACAGAAGGTCTTTGAAGGCAGCTTGCGCAAGATCAAAAGCAGCTTCGGCCGCAACTCGGTGGCCGTGCGATGTGTCGGCGGTAACGGCGTGCTGGAGGATCCGGCGCTGGTCAGCAAACTGGTCAACCATGCCGACGAGGCGCAAGCGTTGCTCGCGCCGGGCGCAGACGCGCAGGTTTTGTTGAAGCGATTAATCGAGTCGGGCGCGGTGGTAGAGAAATTTGAGATGGTTGAGCCAAGTCTGAACGACATCTTCATCACAAAGGTCACGGAACACGCATGAGAAAGTTTCTCGCGGTACTCAAACGTGAATACATTCAGCGCGTCCGGGCCAAAATGTTCATCGTCTCGACGATTTTGTTGCCGGTGGTGATGTCGCTGTTTGGCATCGTGCCGGCAGTGATTCTGAACATCGATGCGGGTGGGCCAATGCGCGTCGCGGTGATCGATCAAACGGGCAAGGTGTACGGGCGTCTGGAGGAGGCTTTGGCGAGTGACGAATCAGCCGGAGAACAGACGGAACAGCCTCGCTCGGGTCCGGAGATGGCTGGGCGTGCGTTTCATCTGGAGCAGGTGCCCTCAGTCGGCCCGGACGCAGACGCCGAGCGAGCGAAGCTTGATGAACGTTTGCGGGGAAAGGAGATCGACGGCTATCTGGTTCTGCCGCCGGATTTCATGGAACACGGAAAGGCGGAGTTTTTCAACAACAATCCGGGCGATGTGCTTAGTCGAAGAATCTTGCAGTCGGCGCTGAATCGTGCGGTGCGAGAGCAGCGACTGATCGAAGCGAAAGTCGATTCCGAAACGAGGCAGGGCTTGTTCAAGCCCGCAGAGTTGCAGTCTGTAAAGATCGGCGCCACGGGCGCGGAACGTGATGCGGGCGGCAGTTTCGTTTTGGTGTTTGCGGTGGGCTTCATCATGTACCTCGCGATTCTGATGTACGGGCAGGTGATTCTCGGCGCAGTGATCGAGGAGAAGGAAACGCGCATTGCCGAGATTCTTTTTTCATCGATCAAGCCGTTTACGTTGATGATGGGCAAGCTGGTCGGTGTTTCGCTGGTCGCGCTGACGCAGCTTGCGATCTGGGGAACTGCGTTCGCTGCGTTTGCTTTGTACGGCATCAACTTGCTGGCATCGAGAGGACTGAAAGCCGGTATCCCGACCGTTCCTTTTGCTCATTACATTTACTTCGCGCTCTTCTTCCTGCTCGGTTACTTCATCTACGCGACGATCTACGCGCTCGTAGGTTCGATGGTCACGACGACGCAGGAAGGCGGGCAACTGGCGATGCCGATCATTCTCATCCTCGTCGTGAGCTTCTACCTGTTTCTTCCGGTGAGCCGCAGTCCTGATTCTTCGTTCTCGTTCTGGGTGTCGATGATTCCGTTTTCGGCGCCAGTGGCGATGCTGGTGCGAATCGTCACGCAGACGCCACCATTCTGGCAGATCGCGCTGTCGCTGCTGATCGGGTTTAGCACCGTACTCGTAATTACGTGGTTCGCTTCGCGGATCTATCGTGTGGGAATGCTGATGTACGGCAAGCGTGCCTCGCTTCCCGAAGCGTTGCGCTGGGCACGGCAGGCGTAACCACAGATTACGCAGATTTATCCAGCTTCAGCAGCGTGTGCAACAGGACGTTCGCGCCGTTGGCGATGTCACTCGGTTGAGAAAACTCTTTCGGCGAGTGACTAATGCCGCCGACACTCGGCACGAAGATCATTCCGACCGGACCGAGCCGCGCCATGTCCTGCGCATCATGGCCCGCGCCTGAGGGCATCGGCTTTGTCGACAAACCAAGTTCGCGTGCCGCTTCAGAGATCAAGGAACGAATGCGTCCGTCGGTGGGCGCCGGGATGTTGACGTTGATCTCTTTGAAGTCAAACTTCGTATTGCTGGTCTTTGCAATCTCCTGCGCTTCAGCGTAAATCTTTTCGTAAAGCATCTTGATTTTAGCTGCGTCGAGATCGCGCAGTTCCAGACTCAGCACCACCTTGCCGGGGATGACGTTCGGCGCGCCGGGAAACGCGTTGATTCTGCCGACCGTTCCCACTTGTCTGCCCGGCACGCTCGTCACGGTTCGATTTACCGCTTCGATAAACTTCGCGGCCGCGAGTAACGCATCCTGCCGATTGTTCATAGCGGTCGTACCGGCGTGGTTGGCGAAGCCTTCAATCGTGACGTCCCACCAGTTGATGCCGACGATACCTTCGACAACGCCGATGTTGATCTTCTCGCTGTCGAGCGTGTTGCCTTGTTCGATGTGCAACTCGAGATAGGCCGCGATGTCTCCCTTCTGGCGCCGCACCTCATTCAACCTGCCGGGATCGCCGCCGATAAACTTGATGCCTTCGCGAATGGTCTTGCCACTGCGGCTGACGAGATCGAGTTCTTTTTCAGTCAACTCGCCGTCGATTGCGCGACTACCGATCAAACCGCCTTCTTCATTTTGGAAAATGACGACTTCAAGTGGATGGCGCAGTGTCACGTTGTTCTCGGCGAGTGTCTGGGCCACTTCGATCGCGCCCATCGAGCCGACCACGCCGTCGTAGTTGCCGCCTTCGGGAACAGTGTCGATGTGTGAGCCGATCAATAGCGGCTTCAGGTTGGCTTCGCGGCCGGCGCGCTTGCCGATCAGATTGCCGGCCGCGTCGATCGCCGCGTCCAGACGCGCAGCTTTCAGCAAACCGAGCGCGTATTCGCGTCCCTGTTTGTCTGCGTCGCTGTAAGCCACCCGGCTCGCCCCGCCTTGCGGGTTCTTGCCAAACTCCGCGAGCCCGAAGATGTGCTCCATCAGGCGCTGGCCGTTGACGCGAAGTGGCAGCGGTTGAGATCGTGAAGGGAAGCGGGGCAGCGTTAGCGAGCCGAGACTAAGCACGAGGGCATGGTTAAATTCGCGACGACCGATCTGCATGGGTTTCCTTGAGACGCTCCGGCGCGAGAGGTAGAATCACGGCGTTCCAGTATCCCCGATCCCATCTGCGCTAAACAAGGAGGTCATCAACATGAAACGACTTACCTGTCTCCTCGTCCTGGCCCTTGGCCTTGTCGCCGGCTTGCTGATCTTTATGCCGCCTCGCGCTTCCGCCATCACTTACGGATTTGTCGACTCAAACAACACTTTTCGCAACACGGGCGCGTTTATCGTGAAGTCGTCTTCCACTGGACAAATCTTTCCGATCTGCTCCGGGACGATGATCACTGCGAATGTCTTTCTGACCGCGAGTCACTGCACGGCGTTCTTCACGCAGGAACTGGCCGCTGAAGGTTTCGTTGCCTACGTCAGTCTGGACCAGGCGATACCATTTGGCGACTTGACGAGCAACAAGACGACATTGCTGGCGGTGTCGCACGTGGTTACGAATCCGAACTTCAACCAGAGTCAGAGTGATTCGGGAGACATCGGTGCGCTGATACTGGACAGAAACGTGCGCGGCGTTACGCCGGCGACTTTGCCCGCCTGCGGCCTGCTGGACCAACTGGTGGTTCAAAACGGACTGAAGAACGCGGTGTTTACTAATGTGGGCTATGGGGTTCAGAACCGCGTGGTTAGCGGCGGCGTGCCGTTCTTTCAGGATCTCAATCCGGTGCCACGGATGTTTTCGTTTTCGAGTTTCAATTCGCTGAACGGTGGTTATCTGAGGCTCTCGCAGAATCAGTCGACCGGTAACGGTGGCACTTGTTTCGGAGACTCGGGTGGACCGAACTTCATGTCGCTCAACGGGCAGCAACTCATCGCGTCGATCACTATCACGGGCGACTCAGTCTGCCGCTCAACGAACGTCGACTACCGCCTCGACACCCTTTCGGCGCAAGGCTTCCTCGCGTACGTGAACGCCGCCTTCGGGACGTCAATTCCCGTTTCGTGTTGATGCACGCAATGGGCGCGAGTTTTACGAGAGGCTTAAGAACGATGCAAAAGCATCGCTGTCGAATGTTTTAAGCGTATCGACGTGTTGCCGCAGCAAGTTTTCCACATCGCTAGTTGAGCAGTTGCCGAGTCGAACCCACACCACTTTCGGAGGTGCACCAAAGAGGAAGCTACGTTGGTGCATATCGTTGTCTTTGGAAACGATGATCAGGTCATTGCGCGTGGCGTAATCCCAGATGACATGATCATCCACCTTTTCTAATCCAACTTCTCTGACGTGAACGGAGTCAGGAAAGAGATCCGCCAAGCGGACCACCAGTTTCGGTGAGAGGTTTTGATCGAATAACAGCTTCACGCGGCCGGAACGGTCATTAGCTTACGCTCACGGTCTGCGGCAAAAGCGATGCAGGCTTTTAGATCTTCGTGAGTGAGGTCGGGAAAATCAGCAAGGATTTCTTCTTCAGTCATATCGGATGCGAGGTACTCTAAGACTTCATACACCGTAATGCGTAGTCCCCGCACGCACGGCTTACCACCTCGCTTGTTTGGATCGATCGTGATGTACTTGCGATAGTCCATGCCTGAAGATTACGTCTGCCGGGTTAGACGGTCAAGAGATCTCATACCGCGGGCAGTGATGAAGTTTGAACTACAAAAGCTTGTTCTAGAGGACGCCTCCCTGGAGTGCGCCGACTCGTCGGCGCTTTGGCCAAAGCGGTGACGAGTCCCCGCACTCCAGGGAGGTTAGAGAAGCCAGGCGTCACTTGACCTCGTCCCAGATGAGCGTGTGCTTCGTTTCGCGTAATAACAACGAGCCGACGATGAACGTTAGAGTTGCGACGATGATCGGATAGTAGAGACCGGCGTAGATGTTGCCGGTGTTGGCGACGACGGAGAGGCCGATCACCGGCAACAGACCGCCGAAGACGCCGTTGCCGATGTGATAGGGCAACGATAACGAGGTGTACCGGATCTTCGCGGGAAAGGCCTCGACGAGATATGCCGCGATTGGTCCATAAACCATCGTCACAAAGAACACCTGAATGAATACCAGCCCGATCAGCTTCCACGCGACCGGCGAACTGATCAGCGATCCGAAATCCGTGTAAGGCAGAACCTCCTTCGCCGCCTGGCGCACACCGTTCACTTCCGTCTGCGGCACGAGGGTGACCGCGCCCGTAACCGGATTTGGTTGCGATGTTGCGGTCACAACGTTCGATCCAGCCGCGCGTTGCATCCCCTGATAGATCGGCAGGTAAGAAACAGCCGCGAGCAGACAGCCAAGCATCATGATCCACTTACGCCCAATCCGATCCGACAGCGCCCCCATGAACACAAACAACGGCATCGCCAACAACAACGCGATCGCCACGATGTACTGTGCCGACCGCCCGTTCACCTTCAACACAGTCTGTAGATAAAAGAGCGCATAAAACTGGCCGGTGTACCAGACAACACCCTGACCCGCCGTCGCGCCAAACAACGAAATCAGCACGCGCCTCAGGTTGTCCCACTTCGTAACGCCTCGACGAGTGGCCGGCTCGAAGTCATTCCCGCGCTCTTGATTTGACTGAAGATCGGCGACTCTCTCATCCGCAAGCGGATATAAAGTGAAACACCGACCAGAAAGATCGAGATGATGAACGGTATGCGCCAGCCCCACGCGTTGAACGACTCTCGGGTCATCGCGTTTTGCACCAGCAGACTCACGGCCAGCGAAACAAACAAGCCCAGCGTCGCGGTGATTTGAATGAAACTGGTGTAGAAACCACGCCGTTCGTCAGGCACGTGCTCGGCCACATAAACCGCTGCGCCACCGTACTCACCACCGAGTGCGAGTCCCTGAAGCACGCGGATGAGCAATAGCGTGATCGGCGCAGCGATTCCGATCGTGGAGTAGGTCGGCAAGAAACCGATCGCCGCAGTGGCGCCACCCATCAGCAGCAACGTCACCAGAAACGCATACTTCCGTCCCACGAGATCGCCGATTCGGCCGAAGAAGAGTGCGCCGAAAGGCCGAACGACAAACCCGACCGCAAACGTCGACAAGTAAGCAATCAGTGCGAGCGTCTCGTTACCTGCGGGATAGAAAAGCGGCGAGATGGTTACGGCGAGACTGCCGAAGATGTAGAAGTCGTACCATTCGATCATGGTACCGACTGCCGACGCTGTGATTACTTGCCAAATGCGATAGTTGTGAACTTGCTCGGTGGGCGATGGCATCTTGTGCGTTTACTGGGGCGCGGCCGGCAAGATCGCAAGATCAGCTCGCAATGGACCAAGTTGTGTCGCGCACGCAATGCGCAAAGGTAAGCGGCGCTTGTCGTCGCTGATCCACATTCGTAACTGGTACTTGTCGGGCTCCGGATCATCCGTGGTGATAGATAAAGCGATCGCTGGTACTGTTCGTTCTCCTAATCGGATTGCTTCGCGCTTCTGCGAAGTGACAAAGACCGTCATCGGCTTGTTCTCGACCAGCATCGACACCGCGCTCCGTTTGTTCAGAGTGAGATTAAGAGTCCGGAGTGCGTAAAAGAAGGAAAGATAATCGTGGGTCCCGACTGGCACGTCGATTTTTAAGCCGGCGTCGATCACGGCGGTGCCGGTATCCTGATTGAGCGCCAGGGTCTGGTTGAGCCGTCTCCTGCCTTCAATCAGCTTCATCACGGTGCGAAAGGGAAGCAGGGTTTTCGGCTCGACGTACGAGTCGATCTGATCGCGAGCGACAAACACCTGAGCCAGCGCGTTGGTTGTTTGCGCGTTCACTGTGAAATACAGACCTTCGCGGTCGAAGTACTGTGAACGCCCGCGTACCTGAAAGGTCGCGATACCTGCCGGCGTTGTGTTTGGACCGATGAAGATCTGATAGTTGAGTTGTTCGCCTACGGTGAAGGGCCAGTTTTCATTGCCACTGACCGCGGGCGGAACTGTGGCCGGCGCCGAAGGCGTAGGCATTGGCGCTGGAATCACTGGAGTCGGTGTTGGCGTCGCAGGCGCGGGAGGTTTGACGATCTCTGAGCCGGCGAGTTCGGCGCGCAAGTCACCGCCGCTGACGCGCGCTGTTGCCAAAACGGGAACGTGCCGTTCGTCGTCACTGAAGTAGACCTTCAACTTCCGCAGTGGTGAGTTACCACTGATGCGAACTTCAGCAACGATCGCATTGAAAGATCCGACGTTGGTGTTGATGGAATCCTGGCCGACAACTCTTAACTCGGCCTCATATTCGGTTCCCTGGTCGCGTACGGTGAAATCGTAAGTGGCGCCGATTGTTAGCGGCAGCGCACGCGCGCGATAAAAAGCCGAGATGAGATCGTAGGTGCCGGGAAAGCCCCTTTCTTTTGGGGGAATCGCTTCGGTGCCGGCAGGTTGGTTGAAATCGCGAGCCGAATCAGCAGACCGCGTGGCATCGCGCACGGTCTCTTCCGAACGGAATGGCAGGCCCGTAAGCGGATCGATGTACGTCGTGTAGTCGTTGTTGAGCGCCAGCAATGCGACGTTGACCACGCCTACGGTTTCGACGTGAGCGCGGAGCTGGATCGCATCGCGGCCAAAATAAACGCCACGCGACACGATATGAAACTCAGCGTGCGCGGCCGTGGGAATGTTTGAGAACGAAACGTTGTAGGTCAACCGCTCGCCGATTTGATATGGCGATTGCGAAAATGAAAGCGTGCCAGCCCCACCGTCTTGCTGTGCAA
>DASXRE010000034.1:0-23184 GCA_036506775.1 Pyrinomonadaceae bacterium
TCAAAGCGCCGAGTTCGATTCGTGCAACGTCTTTCATGCGCACAATCGAGCCGTCTGGATTTGATCGCACCACCACCTGTCCGAAATCTTCCGGCGTTTGCAGACGGCCTTGCGCACGAACCGTGTACGTCTTCTCTTTTCCAGTCGGCGCCGGTTCCGCGCCGAGCTGTCCCGACGGATTCACCGTGCTTTGCTGCTGCACTGCGGTGACGAGATCCGGAACTGTCAAACCGAGCTTCGCGAGCACATCGGGTTTGACCCAGATGCGCATCGCGTAGTCGCTCGCGCCGAAGAGTCGCACCTCGCCGACGCCCGGCACGCGATACAACGCATCGTTGATGTTGATGTTGGCGTAGTTCGCGAGAAACAGTGAATCGTAGGTCTTGTTTGGCGAAAACAGAGAGATGACCATCATCGGCAAGCCTGTCGACTTGCGCATCGTCAAGCCAAACTGATTGACGTCAGTCGGCAGGTTCGGCTGCGCTTGCGCCACGCGATTCTGCACGTTGACCTGGTCGACGTTTGGATCGGTATCGACATCAAACGTGACCGTCAACGCCATCGTGCCGTCGTTCGCGTTCGTGGACTGCATGTAGAGCATGTTGTCCACGCCGTTCATCTGCTGTTCGAGCGGCGTTGCGACGGACTGCTCGATCGTTACCGCATCTGCGCCGGTGTAAGTGGTTGAAACGATGATCTGCGGCGGGATGATGTCGGGAAACTGCGCCACCGGTAACACGCCCATCGCCACCAAACCTATCAGAACCGTGATAATGGCGATCACCATCGCCACGATGGGCCGATCAATAAAGATCTTTGAAATCATTTGCTTACTGGATTCACAACCATGCCGGGCCGCACCTTTTGCGTGCCTTCGACGACTACTCGTTCGCCGGCTTTCAAACCATCATTGATAATCCACATCTGGTCGACTTTATCTCCGACCTTGACCGGACGAAGGCTCACCTTGTTGTCATCCCCGACTACCGCAACCTGATAACTTCCCTGCAACTCCGACACGGCACGCTGCGGAACCAGCAACGCATCTTCTCTCGTGCTCGTTATCGCGCGGACGCGCCCGAATTGTCCCGGGCGAAGAACGTTGCCGGGGTTTGCAAACACTCCGGCCAGGCGAATCGCTCCGGTCTTCGCATCCACTTGCCGGTCGGCAAAAAGAAAACTTCCCTTGTGCGGGTACTCAGTGCCGTCCGAAAGGACCAGTTCCAACTCGAGATTGGCCACGCTCGCGCCCGGTTGCGCGTCGATCAGGTTTCGCTTCGTGAATTCGAGGTATTCCTGTTCGTTCAACGTGAAGTACACCTTGATCGGATCGACTGTCGAAACCGTCGTCAGTGGCGTGCTGTTGTTCCCATTGGTGGTGATCAGATTTCCGACTTGCGCCTGCGCGATTCCCGCGATGCCATCGATTGGCGAAACGATCCTCGTGAAACCGAGATTGAGCTCTGCTGTTTTGACTGCAGCCTTCGCGTTTTCAACTTGTCCTTTTGCGGTGGAGACTGCGGCTTTGGCAGTTCCGACCTGCGCCGTTGCGAGCCGCAACTGCGAACGCGCCGACTCAACGCCGGCCTTGGCGGCTTCAACCTGCGCGCCCGCCGCTTTATTTGCTTGAACTGCGTTGTCGTAGTCCTGTTGTGTGACGGCCTTCTGCTCTGCGAGTGGCGCGTACTTGTTTACGTCGAGTTGAGCCTTGACTTGATTTGCCTGCGCGACTTGAAGCTGCGCTTGTGCCTGAAGCACCTGGCTGTTCGCCTGACCTACTTGGGCTTCCGCTTGAGTCACCTGCGAGAGCGCTTGCTCGAGTTGTCCCTGAAACTGAGCCAGTTGACCGTTCGCCTGATCCAGCGCCGCCTGAAACGGTCGCGGATCGATTTCAAAGAGTAGTTGTCCCTTTTGGACGAGCGAGCCTTCTTTGTAATCCTGCTTCAGGAGGTAACCGGTGACTTGTCCCTTGATTTCGGCGTTGACCATGCCGTCGGTGGTCGCGACCCACTCGCGATAGATAGGCACGTTGTCCTGCTTGACCCGAACTACGTCGACTTCAGGCGCGGTGGGCGCTGCTTGCGCCGGTTTGCCTGAACGGACGATGAAGATGATCGCAATCACGCCTAACATCACGACGGCGATTGCTAATGAAGCGAGGAGTTTTTGCCTGCTGAGAATGTTCCGAGTTGACCTTAGGATCGTCACGCTTGTTGCCTCATCTGATTTTAGAAACACGAAGTGGGTGAACTTGCGCCCGAACCCCTGCCAGTTCCAAGTCCACCCACTTTTTGAACACAGGTGCGCCCCCTCAGCTCAGCCCGTGTTCTTGTCGTCATGCCCACTTCATTCGAGTGGGGTCATTGCAAGCTGCTTGCCACTCAGGTTTTCTCTGTGCAACCTCTGTGTTCTCTGTGTCTCTGTGGTTAACTATTGCTCGGAAAACCCAGCCACAGAGGCACAGAGAACACAGAGGTTGCACAGAGCGAAGCAGCCATAAGACCGAACTCAGAATGTAAACTTCTTGAGTAGAAAGTCAGGAACGTGACCACATGCTGCCAGATGACGAGCAACGGTCACGAGTTCTGCGGTTGAGGACGGCTGATGCCGAGTTTCCGCATGCGATGATTGAGCGTGGTGCGATTCATTCCGAGTCGAGCGGCAGCCCCGGCTGGCCCACCGATCACCCAATGCGTTTCATTGAGCACGCGAAGAATATGATCGCGTTCGACTGCTTCAAGCGTGCTCGATCCGTTGTTTTGATTTGCCGAGGGCGATGAACGTTTTAGCTCCGCCAACGGAATCTCCAGCGTCGAGCCGCGAGACAAAATAACGCCACGTTCTACGAGATTTTGTAGCTCACGAATGTTGCCGGGCCAGTTGTAGCTAACCAGCGCCGCCATCGTGTCTTTCGGTACGCTCTCAATCTTCTTCTTCATTTGTTGAGCAAATCTGTTGGCAAAGAAATGCACCAGCAGCGGAATGTCTTCCGGGCGTTCGCGAAGCGGCGGTACGTTGATCGGAAAAACGTTCAGACGATAGTAAAGATCGCTGCGAAACTTCCTTTCCGCCACGAGCTCGGCGAGATCGCTGTTGGTAGCGGCTACCACGCGCACATCGACGCGCAGCGTGCGCGAGCTGCCGAGACGTTCAAATTCGTGCTCCTGAAGCACGCGCAGCAGTTTCGACTGCAACTCCAGCGGAATGTCTTCCACTTCGTCGAGAAAGATCGTTCCCTGGTGCGCCAGTTCGAAGCGGCCGATGCGGCGATCGATGGCGCCGGTGAACGCGCCGCGCTCGTGCCCAAAGAACTCGCTTTCGAGCAGTCCGGTCGGAATTGCGGCGCAGTTTACTTTGACGAGTGTTCGTTCGCGCCGCTGGCTGAGATTGTGAATCGCGTGCGCGATCAGTTCTTTACCGGTACCGGTTTCACCATAGATCAGGACGGTTGAATCGGTGGCGGCGACGGTCTCGACTTCCTGCAAAGCACGTTTGAGAACCGGGCTGTTGCCGATGATCTCTTCGAAGTTGTATTCAGTGCGGATCTCTTCTTCGAGATAGAGCTTTTCTTCCTTGAGCTGGTTTTTGAGGGCGTCGATTTCGCGAAAAGCGAGCGCGTTTTCGACGGCGATCGCCACCTGCTTGCCGATCTGATTGAGTAACTCCGCGTCGTCTTCGGTAAATGCGTTCTCTTTCAGACTGCCGACGCCGAGAATGCCGAGCGCGCGATCGTGCGAGATCAGCGGAACCATGCAACCGGATTTAAGACCGGCGCGCCGGGCGATTGAGTTTGGCGGCGAATCCGGACCGCTGATGACGGGCTGGCGTGTTGTAAAAGCGCGTCCGCCGGGCGTGCCCTCGAGCTCGACGATCTCGTCAGCGATGAAGATGTTCTCGTCGGTTGGAAAATCCAGCGCCGTGACACGCAGCTTGTTGATAGTGCGATCGTGCAGGGCGAGGCCGGCAGCATCGTGTGGAATTACGCGTCGTAAACAGTTGGAGATGGCTGACAGCAACTCGTTGAGATTGAGATTCGAGATCAGCGTGTTGTTGACTTCCAGAAGCAGTTGAGAACGATCGCGCTCGCGGGCGAGTTTGTGTTGATAACACTGCGCCTCGACGGCCACGGCGATCTGCGCCGCAACGAGTTTGACGAACTCGAGGTCGAGCTGATCGTAAGCGCCCGTTTTGTCGGTCCAGAAGTTGACCACGCCCAGTCGCTGATGGGCCGTAGTCATAGGCACACTGCAGATCGATTTCACGGGGCGCGCGAGCAACGACTTTGCGTACGGGAAGCGGTCTTCCTGTTCCAGATCGCGAATGACGACGGCTTCCTGACGCTGCCAGACCCAACCCGCGATCGAGCCTTCCATCGGCACGTCAGCCGGCGATTGCGCCTCACTTGGCTCACACGTTTCAAGCAAATGAAAGCGCATGACGTTGCGCTTCGCGTCGTAGAGCAAGACGCCGAGATGAGAGAAGTCCACGAGGCTCTGGAGACGGCAGGCGAGATCGTGAAACAGTCCTGACAGATCCCGATGTGAAGCGATGGCTTTCGAGAGTTCGAGGAGGGTTAGATACTTCTTTGTCTCTTCATCGACAACTGCGACCTGAGCGGGAGATGTATTCACGGTTTATATTCCTGTTGACTAGTGCAACCGAAAGCATACTTCAGCGTCTACCGCCGAGCAAACCATCTCTGTGTCTCGGTGTCTCTGTGGTTATTGATTAGGCAAAACCACAGAGGCACAGAGACACAGAGAAAACCGGAGGCGCATATCTCTGACGATATACCGCCATTTGGTCGCGCGCTGTCACGTTCTTGCTCAAAACAAACGGCATTTGCGATTAATTGGTCTACTAAAGCTGTGGCAAAGCGATTGCTCATGCCGCGGGTGGAGATACACCCGTGTTACGCATTACCACTCGAATCATCGCCGGCGAAGTCGGTCTCTTCGTTGAAGGCCGGCTCGCCGGCGCCTGCGTCGGCGAACTGGAAAAATGCTGGCGCCGCGCTGAAGCGGGTGAATCTCCAGTTCCTGCGGTCGTCGATCTCACCAACGTGAGTTTCATCGATGCGCACGGCAAGCAACTCCTCATTCAAATGCGCCAACACGGCATCAAGCTCGTCGCTAACGGATTGATGTCGAAGTTTGTCATCGAAGAGATCGAACGCGCCTGAGAATTGTGTATCATCTGCGGCAAATTCTGCCCGATGAGGAACCTTCTACATGCCCAAGAACCTTCTCTGCCTGCTCGTCCTGTCTCTCTGTGTGCTCCGTCTCGAAGCGCAGACGTCACAAGCCCCCGCACCTGATGATTACAACGCGACCTTCAAAGCTCTGAAATGGCGCTCTATCGGTCCATTTCGCGGTGGGCGTTCCGTTTCCGGCACCGGCGTGGTTGGCGATCCAAAGACCTACTACATGGGAACAACCGGCGGCGGTCTTTGGAAAACAGACGATATGGGAATTAGCTGGCGGAACGTTTCCGATGGTTTCTTCAAAACTGGTTCCGTCGGCGCGATCGCGGTCTCCGAAAGCGATCCAAACGTTGTTTACGTGGGTATGGGCGAACACGCGGTCCGCGGGGTGATGACGCATCACGGCGACGGCGTCTACAGGTCAACAGACGCGGGCAAAACGTGGAAGCGAGTCGGACTCGAACTCACACAGCACATCGCGCGCATCATCATTCATCCGAAAGATCCGAACACAGTCTGGGTCGCAGCCCAAGGTGCGCTCTACAGCCGTTCCCAACAACGCGGCATCTTCAAATCGACAGACGGCGGCGCAACCTGGAAGAACGTTCTTTTTGTTGACGACAAAACGGGCGCGGCCGAGTTGTCGATGGACATGAACAATCCGCGAATCCTCTACGCGGCGCTGTGGGAACACGGCCGGCTGCCGTGGAAAGTGATTAGTGGTGGGCCAGGCAGCGGACTTTACAAGTCAACCGACGGCGGCGAGACGTGGCAAAAAATGAAAGACGGCTTACCTGAAGAGATGGGCAAGATGTCGATCGCGGTGAGCCGTTCGAATCCGGAAAAAGTTTACGCCCTTATCGAGAGTGATTCCGACAAGGAAGCGGGCGGTCTGTTTGTTTCCACGAACGGCGGCAAGAAATGGAGCCGCATCACCAACGATCACCGGTTGGTCCAAAGAGCCTGGTACTACATCGAACTCTTCATCGATCCGAAAAACGAAAACACTGTGTACGTAATGAGCGCCTCCGCGATGCGTTCAACCGACGGCGGCAAAACATGGGAGACGCTGTCCGGCACTCACGGCGACTTTCACGACCTCTGGATCAATCCTGACAACCCGGACAACTTCATCATCTCAAACGACGGCGGTTCGGCGGTCACTTTCAACGGCGGCAAAAGCTGGAGCACGCAGAGCAACATGCCGACCGCGCAGTTTTACCGGATCAATGTAGATAATCAGTTTCCTTACCGGATCTATGGTGGCCAGCAGGACAACACGTCGGTTTCGATCGCGAGCCGCGAGTTGGGCAGCGGCGGCATCGGCCCGGCGAGTTGGACCCCTTCAGCGGGCGGCGAGAGTGCGTTTCTAGCTTTTAATCCGGACGATCCGAAATACGTGATGGGCGGCAGTTATCAGGGAACGATCGAAGTGCTCGACGTGAAGGCAAACGCCTCGACCGGCGTGATGGCAGCGCCGATTCAATACCTCAGCATGGATGCCAAAGACATCAAGTATCGTTTCAACTGGAACTCGCCAATCATCTGGAGCAAACACGAGCCGAACACTTTCTATCACGGCTCGCAGTACCTGCTGAAGACGAGTGACATGGGGCGAACGTGGAAAGAAGTCTCGCCGGATCTCACACGCAATGAAAAAGAGAAGCAGGGCAAAGGCGGTGGTCCATACACCAACGAGGCAGTCGGCGCGGAGAACTACGGCACCCTGACATACATCATGGAATCACCTCTCGAAAAGGGCGTGATTTATACCGGCAGTGACGATGGACTCGTTTACCTGACCCGAGACGGCGGTGCAAACTGGAAAAACGTCACGCCCAAAGGTCTTGAGGAATGCTTGATCAACTCGATCGAGGTATCGCCGCACGACAAAGCCACAGTTTACGTCGCGACCACGCGGTACAAGTTCAACGACCACTCGCCCGCACTCTACAAGAGCACCGACTACGGAAACACCTGGACGAAGATCAGCAATGGTCTTCCGGCAAACGCTTTCACGCGCGTGGTGCGTGAGGACGATGTGCGACGGGATCTTCTGTTCGCCGGCACTGAGCTTGGTCTGTTTATCTCCTGGAACGGCGGCAAGGATTGGTCGCCGTTTCAACTGAATTTGCCGATCACGCCGATCACTGACTTGCGCGTTCACAAGGGAAATCTGATCGCGGCCACGTCGGGAAGGGCTTTCTGGATTCTGGATGATTTGGACGTCCTTCGGCAGTATAAAGGCAACGTGACTTCGTTCGCGCTTTACCGGCCTGAAAGCGCGTACCTCGTAAATGGCTCCAGTGAACTGGACCGAACAGACGATGAGTTCACGGGAGCCAACACATTCAGGGGCGTGAATCCAGCGACTGGCGTGGTGGTTTACTACCAGTTGCCCGAGTTGAAAAAGGACGACGTCATCACGATGGAGATCAAAGACGCAGCAGGCATCGTCGTGCGAAGTTTCTCTTCAAAAGCTGACGAGAAGTTTGTCAGGTACGACAGTGGCCCAAGGCCCGATCCGCTGCTGCCAAAAGCCAAGGGACTGAACAGATTTGTTTGGGACGTGCGCTACGCGACGATGGTTGGTGTGCCAAACGTGCGTATCGAAGGTGGTTTCGTGGCGCACAAAGCGATACCGGGTAAATACAGCATCACACTGAAAATGCCCGGCGGCCAGTCGCTCTCGACGGAAGCTGAGATCCTGCCGAATCCGCTCTATCCGACCGACGCGGCGACCTACAGTGAGTATCACCGCACGATGTCGAGCATGGAAGCGGAGCTGACGTCGATGCATCGCCTCGTGAACAGCCTGTTTGAGAAGCAGAAACAGTTGGAGTCGCTGACTAGTTCACTTCCTGCGGGTGAGAAATACAGTGCGGTGAAGAAAGACGGCGAAGCGCTGTTGAAGAAGATGAAGGCCTGGGACGAGGACATGGTCCAGCGCAAGTCGAAGGCCTACGACGACGTGGAAAACTTCCCGAACAAGTTCACGGCGAACTACCTGTTCCTGATAAACCAGACGGAGAGCGATATTCCGCGCGTGAATCAGCCGTCACTCGATCGCCTGAAGGAATTGAACGCGCAGTGGGCCTCGCTGAAGGCGCGCGCGGACGAGATTCTGAACAAAGACATCCCGGCGCTGAACAAGAAGCTCTGGGATGCTGGGCTGGGAGCGATCTGGAAGGACAGTTAAGACTGTCCTTCACTTGCCAGCTAACGGAATAACTCATCACGCCGTACAAGCCGATCGCCGCGAGCACGAGAGCGACGGCGGCGAAGAGTCCCGACAGGAGCGAGAAGTGAGTCCAGACACTCGACGCCATCGCGGTGCGCACCCGGCTGACGCGGAGCTCTTTGCTCCTGATCAACTGCCGCAGCTTCGTCGAGCCGTTGATGAGCTTTGTTGGCTTTTGACGCGAGGCTACAAGATAGCTTCCGCGGTCAAACTGGTCGGCGATCGTCATGGATTGCGCGAGCGGCAACGTTTGGCAGTTTCGCGTTGCGCCTGTTCAGATCAGGAACGGCAACGAAGGAAGGATCACTGCGTTCCGGTTGCGGAGTTGAGAGATCAACCGGTGATCGCGGATGGGTTTAATTTGATTATTACTGTTGAGGCTGCGTTAAGCGGCGGTCCGTTGCTGGTTGGTGTTGATGATTGCATTCGCGATCTTTCGAGTGTCCACGGATCTTACCGATCGGTCGAGGAAACTGATCGCGCGATCATGATGATCGGCGAAGCATTGCAGAGGCTCGCGCCGTCATCTGTCAGTTGGCTACTCGACAAGCCGGTATCCAACAGCGGACGGCTCGCGGCGAAGATCGCCGACCTCGCCGTTCGCTTCAACTGGCCCTGGACCGTAGAGGTGGTCTTCAATCCCGACGCCGCGATCATTGCGTCAACGGACGTGGCGATCACGTCTGATTCGTCGATTCTGGATCGAGTAGAAAGATGGACCGACTTTAAGACTCACTTGCTTGAAAATGCAGTTTCAAATGCCTGGATGATTGATCTTGGGTGAGGAAGTTTGGTGGAGCCGAGGGGGATCGAACCCCTGACCTCATGACTGCCAGTCATGCGCTCTCCCAGCTGAGCTACGGCCCCAGATCGGGTGGGTGATTGCTGGTAAATGCTTGGTGCAGACTAGCCTAGCGTTTTGCATTGAGTCAAGCAACGGCGTGATTCTGCGTGATTGCGTTTACTCTTGTGGCCAAATTGTGGCCACGCGAGCTCAACATCGCTGCTTGAACAGCTTCGCGCTTATTTCGCTCAGTCGCCCGAACATACCGCTGAGTTGTTCGAACATTCCTGTGACCCATAAGCGCCATGATCGTGAAGGCGTCGAATCCCGCCTCACCTAACCTCATTCCGAACGTCGCTCGAAGATCGTGCCAAACCAACCCCTGGATTTCGCGACGCGGAACGGATACAGTCTTCACCCATTCGGGAGTGAACGCCGGCGCATCCTTTTCATAAAACGCTTCGCCAAAAACACCATCGGGAAAACGCTTCAGTGTGACGGGGCGATCCTTTAAGTGGGGCAGGAGAAACTTCGAGATCCGGATGTAGTAATCGATTACTTTGCCTTTGGTGAATTTCTCGCCGGGATAAAGTGTCTTATCGAGATTCGAGACAGGAATCCGCCGGCCTTCAACGGTGATCTGCTTTCTGTCTGCGCGCATTGACTCTCGCTAGAATTTGCTGCAAGTGTGTTGCGAATTGTTCCGCTCCCCACATTCTTTTCGTGAGAGGTTGTACGAGAGTCAGTTGTTTTGGGAAATTACGCAATATCGAAACTTTGCGCATCGAGCTTTCACTCTTGTGCATAGCGGACTGCCGGTCGAAGGGAGGCGGGTAGCTTTCATTTTTCTAGTGCGCAGCGACGGTTTAGACGTGCGTCGGAGAGCCTGGCTCGCGTTCGTAAGCTTTCACGTAATACACCAGCTTTGCAGTTCAATATAGCAACGGATGAAGGAAAGCAGTTAAACGTTACTGGCTGAAAAGATCCTGTCTATGGATCGAGCACGATCAATCCGCCCGAAATTCTATAGCCTGCCAACACTCTTTCAACGGGATACGGTTTCAGCTTTTTCCAAGCCTCGTAATCGAAGAACTCAAACTAGATCCCGGTTATGACGGCGCGCCTTTACTTGAACAACTCCTGATTCAGCAGGCTGCTTAAGCCTGAAGACCTTGATCGGCTGCTAGCTGAAGTGCGAAGACTAATTGCCGCCACGTTGTAGGAATTGGCCGCAGTGCTTCAGGTTAGCACGGCGCTTAGCCCGTCAGGAAATCTTGAAGCGTTCTGCTTCGCGGAAGTAAAAACCAGAGTGTCGAGAATATACTCAGCACCACGATCGCCAGCACAATACTGAGTGCCAAACTGTTGGTGATCACTCGCGCGATCAGAAAGAACTCGAGCCCCAACGCAATTATTAAAGGAAACATTGCGTACAGAAGTAATCTAGTGGCAATGAAGACGAAGTTTTCGCTGATCGACTGAGGATCTCTTTGCCGATGGTAGGCTGCGGGTGCCATGACCATCGCGATCGCAACGATGATTAAACCGATAGCAGTCAAATGTAAGCTACGCTCGGCCATACTGAGTTTCTCGTTGAAAGTAGGATTGAATACGACTATGAGTTGAAACCCAAATAGAGCCTGAATACCAGGCAGGACCATCCTGCATTCTTCCAATATGTGAGTGACAGCCTCAGATAGCGGTATTTTTTCAACGTTGTCGCTTTTCAGCAAACCTCTGCTCCTTTCTAACTCGTAAGTCCCGCTCACGGTGCTCGCTGCTACCGTATCGACACTCGATGCGTAATTGGCGACACGTTCCTGTGCCTCACTGTATTAATCGTAATGCACACGAGAAGGGCGAAAAGCAAAGCGTAAAACGTAAGAAGGTGTCGGCCACGTTGACGGCGCATTTTCGAAATTTCTGTCAATGCAGTTGATTTAGCGTTGCCGCGCCCGTCACCGTGAAACGGCCTTCGATGAAATTGGTCGTAGCGGCATCGGCTGTGCCGGTGAAGCCTGGTTGCTTCCCACCGATCGATACCTTGAAATCGCCTGGCTCGACTACTGTGCGGCCATCATCCGTAATTACCGCTAGTTGACGTGGCTCAATTGTGAACCTGATAACACGCTGCTCACCAGCCTTCAGATGTACTCGTTCAACTCCTGCAAGGGATCTACTCGGTACGCGAACAGATGCTTCTACGTCGGTGATATAAAGTTGGACCACCTCGTCACCTTCTCGAGTGCCTGCGTTCTCAACTGTCGCACTCACTGTCACATTCTCTGTCGGCGATACGCGTGGCGATGAGACGCTGAACCCCGAATATTTAAATCGCGTGTAGCTAAGGCCATGACCAAACGGATAGAGTGGTTCGCCTTTGAAGAAGCGATACGTCCTTCCGTCCATGTAATAGTTTTCAAACGGCGGCAACTGGTCTACCGATTTGTAGAACGTAACCGGCAGTCGTCCTGCCGGGTTGTAGTCACCAAAGAGCGTGTCCGCAATTGCAGTTCCTCCTTCTTCACCTGGATACCACGCCTGCACGATTGCATTAATGTGTTCGTTGGCCCAGTTCACAGCGAGCGCACTTCCGGACAGCAACACGAGCACAACCGGCTTGCCGGTTGCCGCGACGGCTTCAAGCAAACGCTGCTGACGCGCGGGCAGTTCGATGTCTACCCGATCTCCGCCGAGAAAACCCGGCTCACGTACATTCATCTCTTCGCCTTCAAGACGTGAAGAAAGGCCTAGAACTAGCACCACCGTATCTGCTTGTTTGGCGACGTTAATCGCTTCGGCATACGGTGATCCGGTGTTGACGACGGGGAGTTGCCACACGAGTTTCGCAACTGCACCTATCTTGCTCTCGTAGTACTCCATCTTTATGTCGTAGCTCTTGCCCGCCTCAAGTGTGACTTCACCCGTCACAGTTGCCGGCGCATGTTCGGTCCAGTCCTCAGCGATCAACTTGCCATCGAGATAAACGCGCACGCCATCATCGGCGATTGCGCCGAAGCGATATTTACCAGTCATAGTCGGAACCAGCTTGCCGGTCCAACGTGCCGAAAAATCATCGGCGGGAATGACAGGCGCCGGGTTCGTCATGCCCCAGTCGAAGTTCACTTCCCGATCTATGCGCGTTAAGACTGGCGCACCCTCGAGTGCCTTGTTTGTAAAATACTCAGCTTTGAGACCGCGTTCGCCATTAGGTCCACGCAAGACAGAAGCCGGCACTGGTACTGCAGAAACTTCTGTGAGCGGCGTGCCTAAGGTATGCAACACTTTCGTCCTGGATGAGACGTGTTGACGAATGCCTGCGAGCGGTGTAGTTGCGTGCGACGGTTGGCCGTTGTAGTTACCGAGCAACACCTGAACGTCATCGGCGTTTGGGCCAATCACGGCGATCGACTTTAGATCTTTGCCCAGCGGCAGTGTGTTGTTTTCATTTTTCAAGAGAACTATTGATTCGCGTGCCGCCTCGAGTGCGAGTTGTCGGTGTGCGGGTGAATCGTTTGCTGAGAATGGGATTCTTGCATAAGGCACCATCTCAGGTGGATCGAACATCCCAAGTCGAAAGCGTGCTTCGAACAATCGTTTCAGGGCGCGATCAATCTCGGCTTCTGAAATCAAGCCCTGCTTCACGGAATTCACGAGAGCCTTGTAACTATCGCCACATTCAAGATCAGTCCCTCTTTTAACCGCCAGGGCTGAAGCTTCCTCAGCGGTTTTCACGAAGTTATGCCGTTTGTAGATGTCGTCGATCGCTCCACAATCAGAAACAACATACCCATCAAAGCCCCACTCGCCGCGCAACAGGTCACCGAGCAGATGTGTGTTTGCGCAGCACGGTTCGCCGTTCGTGCGGTTGTAAGCGCACATTACGGACGCAGCGCGAGCCTCCATGACGATGGCGCGAAAGGCCGGCACGTATGTCTCGCGCAGGTCGCGTTCGCTAGCAGCAGCGTCAAAGCGATGGCGCTCAGGTTCTGGACCAGAATGAACGGCGTAATGCTTCGGAGTTGAAACAACTTTCAGATACTTCGGATCGTCACCCTGGAGTCCTTTAACGAATGCTACACCGAGGCGACTCGTTAGGTACGGATCTTCCCCGTAAGTTTCTTGGCCACGTCCCCAGCGTGGGTCGCGAAAGATATTGATGTTTGGCGACCAAAACGTAAGACCGTAAAACCGGTTATAGTTAGCGCGTCGTTGGGCTTCGTGGTACTTGGCTCGTGCCTCGTCAGAGATTACAGTGGCCACGCGATTGACCAGTTGGGGATCGAACGTTGCTCCCAGTCCGATCGCCTGCGGGAAAACTGTTGCGACGCCCGCGAACGCGACGCCATGCAAAGCTTCGTTCCACCAGTCGTACTGCGGAATACCGAGCCGTGGAATTGCCGGCGCAGCGTTCATCAACTGCGAGACTTTCTCTTCAAGTGTCATGCGCGAGATCAGATCACCGACGCGCTCGTCCAACGGGAGTTTTGGATTGAGGTACGGTGCGTAAGAATCGGGCGTGGTTTCTTGAGTCGTTGCCGGAGAACCGATGACGATCAGGGACAGCACGAAAGTGAGCACACAAAAACTCGCGCGGAGTAGGGACATAGTTGCTCCTTTAATTTGGCGCCATGGAAGAGAACCCGTACCGGAAAGACTTGCTACGATACTGGCGCGGGCAAAACTGGGACACCCAGACGTGCCCGTCGCCTTGCGGGCTGCTAGGCTCAGTTTCGCCGCTCATTGCAAACGCATCATCGAACTTGATTTTTCTCTCATCGGCCCGCGCTTGCGAAAAGAGAGCCTAGCAAAAATCGACCTACTCGCGAAAGTCATAAACGTTTCCGGGAGGCCATCCATGCCGAAGCCGATCTGATAGACCAGCACAAGAGCAAGTAATCGTATGGGCCAACGACCACGCCAAGAGACCAAAACACCTTGCCGCCAAGCTACTGTCGATCCGCCGAAACTTAGGAGCGACGCAACGTGAGGTAGCGAAGTTGCTTGACCCCAATTTTCCTTACTCTCGCTTGTCAGAGTATGAATCGGGATGGCGCGAGCCGAACCTGTTGCGTACTACTGCGTTATGCGAGGCTTGCCGGATGCACCGTCGAACGAATTATTTCCACTCGATTGTGAGCTTTCGTAGGTTAGATTATGACACTCTCGGCACAAAAAGCCGTAGGTGTCATAAGGATAAGGATTATGTAGCCTCGAGACGCGCTGGTTGCATTTAGGGCAAAGAAACCACCACCGAATTCCGCCATAGTGCGGTGTTGTAGAAACGAGCGGTATTTCTTGTCGGACTGGCCTGTCGTGGTGGAACAAATCAATCCGCAGCTCTGAATAGCCGGTGTGAACTGAATAGGCAACTCTCCAGTTCGAATCACGCCAAGTCCATGTGCCTTCGACGTCACGCAATGGTCCTCGGGGAGGAGCGATAGTTAAGCAGCTTTCAACTCGTCGCTTGCTCATTTGACCTTTCAGACCTTTCTGCGAAACCGCTTGCGTAACGAAACCCGCGTCGGACAGTGAGCGACGAAACTCCAGCCTCATAGCCCAAGGTCAAAGAATAACCATCGCGTGGGTGAATCCCGGCTACCACCATGCGCCGAATTATTGCATCTGCGAGGTCCTCGGTTATCAGGTCTCGCCTAAGCAAAGATCTTCGCCACTTCCGAAGATATTGAATATCGCGGCTGATGGTCGCTGGATCAACGGAAAGAGAATTAGCGAGCAGTCGCCCAGTGCCGTAGCTTTGCCATTTCAGATCGACTAATACTCCCAGAACAATTAGCTGGCGCTTATCACGTGCACGACGACGTTGTGCATGATAACGACGGCGACCCGCAGCCCGTCTGCATACTGCATCGAACGTCCTAGGAATCCATGGGGCCATCGGTTTCGTCTCTTAAAAAACTTTGGAACGGAGCATCCACTGCAACCTGTGGCCAAATTGTGGCCGGAGAAAACCGATAATAGCCGTGAAGTTGGACCACCAATCTGTAACGAAACGGGAAATGGCCCAAAATCCTCGCTGGCTGCAACCTATTTAATTGTTAATGATTAGCAAAACGGTAGGCTGAGGACTGCCAGTCATGCGCTCTCCCAGCTGAGCTACGGCCCCTTGGTAAAGAAATCAGACGGTCGTAAACCGTTGGCAGAGAATAACGGTCACCCGGATCGCAGTCAAGTTAGCTAAAAACGCGGTCGTGAGCACTACCACGAGCACAAAAGAAGCTACCGCTTTGCCCAGTCAATGGTTGGCTCGGTCCATTCCTTCATCGGACGATACAGAAAGCCGTGTTTCAATCCCGTGTTGACCTCAACCTCTTTCCACTCGTTTATCCCCGTCGCGTCTGCTCGATAATCGCGACAAGATTGCGCCACGTCGTTTTTTTCATAAATCGAGAGCACATTCCCGTGCAGGTTCACCATTTTCAGGAAGCCGCGTGCTGCTGAAAACAAGAAAGACCCAACAGCACGAGCACGACTAACACTTTCAACGGAAACTTCATTATTGATAGATCTTGCCGTTCCAGCGAAGAATTTTTCGCACCAGCGTGCGGCCGTTGTCGTCGATTTTTCCTTTCTCATCTTCAATGTAAGTGCTGAAGCTCGGCGCAAGCGACTTACCGCGCACGACCTTTAACGGATCCGGAGCGCCGGGGCCAGCGCCAAACAACATCGCCGATGAAATCTCGTTCGTGGGTCCGTGCTCGCCTCGGAAGAGCTTCTTTGGAACTGCGTGGTTAGTACGCGGGTCAATCACGAAGTAGTAGTTAGTCAGACTCGGATTGAGCCCGCCACTTCCGGTTGAGATCTCAACGATCTCCTCGCGCCCGAGTTTGGCGAACGCCATGCCGACCGATTTGTCCGCGCGCGAGAAGTAACCATCCAAAACCTGCGTGACAAACACGCTGCCGCCATTGCGGTACAGCAGGAAACCATTCGAACCGCCGTACTCAGTTTGATAACAAGGATCCGGGAGCATCACGAGTCGAATGTGATCGTTACCAAAGAACCAAAACAAATACTCTCCACCCGTAAAATCCTGTCGCTTCTCGGCAGTCAGAGTGCCGGGCTCATTCGTGAAATCACAGACGCTCAAGTCCACAGCATCTGCGGTCCACCACGCTTCATCCGAAAACGACTCAAGCTTCGACATCAAAGTCTTAAGGGCCGCTCGCCTGGCTGGGAGTTTGAGAATCTTTTCATCCCACTCTTGTAGCTGCTCGGCACACTCATAGCTAAACCCCGGCTTCGACTTGAGCGCAGCAAGCACTGACTTCTTGCAAACGAGCGCCGGCTTTGATCGCTGTTCGACTGGATAACTTGAAGCTGAAAACGCGGCAATGACACTCAAGAGAAGACCGCAACTCACTGCGACACGGCGTAGGGGATCGCGCATGAGCGCAATTCTAGTCCGGCATGGGCCAACTTGGAAGAGTCACTTGCCTTTCCCATGTCTCCAGAAACGGCAACAGGCAATTCGCGTAAGCAGACTGCCTGTCGCCCGGAAGGTCGGTCTAGCCGGATCACCAAGCCGCCGTTCGGCTAATTTTGCCCGACAAAATTGGGGTTGAACTATTCACCTGTTAATAGTAAATTTTCGTCGCCTCGGACCGCTTTATCGCCTTCTAACGAGGTCTCACCTAATACAAACGGACTCCTTTTTGGCCGGGCCAGTTAGCGCCGTGTTAGTTGCCACGTTACTAGCGTCTTCAATCACGGGACAGAAAAGGAGTAAAAACCAGGGCACGCCGAAACCAGCGCCGTGTCAGATCAATAGCGTCACGCATCAATCAACCACGCTCGGTGAAACCCTCAAAGAAGAAGAAGCGACGACAACTCCCAAGTTGCACCTAAAGATCCCGGAGTTACACATAAACGAGCGCCACGCTGGCGATGTAACAATTTTGGATTTGGCAGGTGATATGGAAGGCCTTGCAAACTTTACTCTACGTCTCCGTATTGATTGTCAACTCGAACAGGGCCACAAGAAGATCGTCTTGAATCTCAAAGATGTCAAAGAGATCGACGAGGTTGGTCTTTATGAATTGAACGTTAGCGGTTTGATGCTGATGCGCAACGAAGGAAAGCTTAAATTGCTGAATTTAACCACCGGCGTCAAAGACCTGTTGATGATCTCCAAATTGCTCACAGTTTTTGACGTCTATGACAACGAGAGCGAAGCCGTTAACTCGTTTCGGTGAATTCACTATTGTTTCGTCTTCCGCAATGCAGCGAAGAGCGCCATCGCCGTACCACCGACAAATAACAACGCGCCTCCCACGACCCGTGTGTAGTTCGGCAACTGGCGAATGTCTGTCTCGGTGATGATGACTGCTGATTTCGGTTCCACGTAGAGCGCTCGGTAGGTGATCACGCCACCAACGGTTGCGAGCATGATGCCTACGATGAGGAGGAGCGCTTTCATTGACAAGCAACTGTCCGCGATTGCGAGTTTATTTACCCTTAAACGCCGGCTTCCGCTTCTCGAGAAACGCGCTGACGCCCTCGTCTTTGTCTTCAGTCGAAAAGCAGAGTGCAAACAGATCCACTTCGCGGCGCAGACCCTCGTCCAGATTTGAACGCGACGCGAGCTTCACCGCTTCCTTGGCGAGTTGCAACGCGATCGGACTCTTCTCGGCGATACGACTCGCAATCTCTAGTGTTTTCGTCTGCAGTTGATCAATAGGAACGACGTGATTCACTAACCCAATCGCAAACGCCGTCTTCGCATCGATGATCTCTCCGGTCAGGATCATCTCCATCGCCTTGCCTTCGCCAACGAGCCGCGTCAAACGCTGAGTACCGCCACCACCGGGAATGATCCCCAAATTGATCTCCGGCTGTCCAAAAGAAGCCGTCTCACTTGCGACCCGGATGTCGCAGGCCAGTGCGAGTTCACAGCCACCACCAAGGCAGTAGCCGTTGATCATCGCAATCACCGGCTTCGGAAAGCTGTCGATCGCAGTGAACAACGATCGACTCATCATTACGTCGCGCTGCGTGATCGACGTGCGTCCGGCAAACTCAGCGATGTCTGCACCCGCAATAAAAGCTTTGTCTCCGGCGCCGGTGAATACGACTACGCCAACAGAACTATCGTTGTGCAGTTCGTCGAGCAGCGCCGCGCCTTCTTCACGGGTTTTGATGTTCAGTGCGTTTCGTTTGTCAGGACGATTGATCGTTACGATAGCGACGCGATCGCGTCTATCGAGCAACAGAGTCTCGTATGATTGCGACATTAATAACTCCGAATTGAAGAATCAGGATTTCGTTGGGGCTTGTTCAGGCGGTGGTCCTTCAGGATCGGTCGTGACCGGCTGTTCGTCAGCGACCCACGACACAAACAAGCGCAACCAGTTCTCTGTTGGTTCGACGATCTGCACACCAACGCGAGCGGTGCCGTAAATCGCCGGCGCCACACGCACTACCAGCGCCGTAGCTTCAATCGGCGTACCGTCAGGACGATGGGCACGCAAGTACAAGCGCTCGCCGCGGTTTACTTTCTGATTGAGATGAAAGAGTGCGCCCGAAGTCGAGATGTCGTCAGTTTCAGTTGGCTCGCTCCACGCGGAGCCGTCTTCGGTGCGACCGGAAACAACGACTGGCAACCGCAACGACATGCGGAGGGCGAATCGTCTTTCTTCATGGTTGTAAGGTGTGCTCATCGTCACACTAGGTTGCGATCAAGAAGACTGTGCGCGGCGCGCTTCTTCTTTGGTCCAATCGTAAAATCCTTGGCCGGTTTTCTTGCCCAACTTCCCCTCGCTTACGAGGCGGCGCAAGACTTCCGGCGGACGAAAAGTTTCGGATCCAAGTTCACGATGAAGATACTCGGCGATACTAAGCCGCACGTCGAGCCCTACGAGATCGGTTAACTTCAAAGGTCCCATCGGATGGTTGTAGCCGAGTTCCATCGCGGTATCAATGTCGCGCGGGCTCGCGACGCCCTGCTCAACCATGCGCATCGCTTCGAGTCCCAGGGCCACGCCCAACCTGCTCGAAGCAAAACCCGGCACGTCTTTCACCACGATCGGTTCCTTACGCATTTTCCGGCCGGCGTTTATGACTGTCTGGACGGTATCGTCGCGCGTCTGTTTGCCTACAACGATCTCCACCAGTCGCATGATATGGACCGGGTTGAAAAAGTGCATGCCGACCACAGCTTCAGGACGCCGCGAAGCCGTAGCTATTTCCGTAATCGACAACGACGAAGTATTGCTCGCAAAGATAAATAAGTGGTCTGAAGCTGTTTCAAGCTGCCGCAGTATGTTTTGTTTAAGCTCCAGCTTCTCCGGCGCAGCTTCTACAATCAGATCTGCTACGGCACAGTCCTCCAGTTTGGTCGTGCCGTGAATGTGCTGCAAGGTGCGGTCGCGATCGTCTTCAGTTAACTTGCCGAGTTGAATTCCTTTGGCGAGGTTCGCTTCAATGGCGCGGGCGCCGCGTGCCAGCGACTCGTTGTCCACGTCGTTGAGAACAACGCGAAACCCTGACGCCGCAGCAACCTGGGCGATGCCGTGGCCCATAGTGCCGGCGCCAATCACGGCAACAGTTTCAATCGTTGGCGAACCGTTTCCTGGGCTGCTCATTCTCCGAAGACCTGACTCGCAGCGCTCTCAAACGCCTGCAAGCCACCGAGTTCGACTACCTCATTGCCCCGTAGTTATACTATACGCTCAACCGAAAAGGCTATACTGTCGTGCCCTTTATGGATAATCAAATGCGAAAAAGAGACGTAGTTATCATCGGCTCAGGACCTGCCGGACTTACCGCGGCAATCTATACCGCACGCGCCAGTTTGAAGCCGCTTTTGATCGATGCTCCTCCAGATGCGGCGCAACAAACCACGCCCGGCGGCCAGTTGATGATCACAACCGACGTCGAGAACTATCCGGGCTTTTCGGAAGGCATTCAAGGTCCGGAGTTGATGGCCGAGTTTCGCAAACAGGCTGAACGTTTTGGGACGGAGTTTCTCGAGGGATGGATTACCGAAATCGATTTGAGCGAGCGGCCTTTTCAGATCTACATCGACCGTGGGCCAACCATCTCGGCTGAAACTCTGATCATCGCGACGGGTGCGTCAGCAAAGTGGCTCGGCATTCCGGGCGAGGCGAAAGTTCCAGACGGTTTTGGTGGAAACGGCGTCTCAGCGTGCGCGACCTGCGATGGGCCGCTGCCGGCATTTCGCAACAAGACTTTGGTCGTCGTGGGCGGCGGCGACACCGCGATGGAAGAAGCCACTTTCCTCACGCGGTACGCGGCAAAGGTTTACGTAGTCCATCGGCGCGACAAGTTGCGCGCGTCGAAAATCATGCAGGAGAAGGCGTTTCGCAACGAAAAGATCGAGTTTATCTGGAACGGCGCGGTCGAAGAGATTCTCGGTACGCAAGACGAAGGCGTCACTGGCGTGCGGCTGCGTAATTTGAAAACCGGCGAAGAGCGTGTGTTTCCGTGTTCCGGAGTGTTTGTGGCGATTGGTCATAAGCCCAACACGGAGTTGTTCAAGGGCCAATTGGACATGGACGAGATTGGTTACCTGAAAACGTCCGGTCACTCGACGGCGACCAACATCCCTGGCGTTTTTGCGTGCGGCGACGTGCAGGATTCGGTTTATCGTCAGGCTGTGACTGCGGCAGGCAGCGGCTGTATGTCGGCGATCGACGCCGAGCGCTACCTCGATCATTTACCGGTCGAGATGCCTAGCGGCGAGGAGATCACGATCGAAGGCGAACACATTACTGCGGATCGTCATGCGATCATCACGCCTGACGGTCACCTGATTCCGAACGATTCTGAAGTGGCAATCGGAGAAGATTAACTACAGTAGAACTATCGAGTCGTCCTGATTGCGTCGTTGAGTAGAAACGGCAGGACGTTCGGCGTCGATCGGCGGGATCACAATCGAGTCTCCATTCAGCGGACACGGTTCACAATAACTTCCCAACCGCGCTTTTCGATCGCGGCAATCATTACAACCTAAAGTCAGACCGAGCTGACGCAGCGACTCGAGCAGCGGCAACAGCAAACGTCCGCGTTCTGTTAATGAATACTCGATGTGTGGCGGGTTGCCGCCGAAGTCGGTGCGCTCGACAAACGCGTCTTTCTCCATGTCTCGAAGACGAGCCACGAGCGTACGGCTGCTGATCGGGAACAGGCTATTGAGCAGCTCCATCGTACGCTTGGGACCAGTGACGAGTTCACGCACGACCAGCATGGTCCATTTGTCACCGAGCATCTGCAAGGCGCCGGTGATTGGACAGCCATCGAGTTCGCGTCGTTTCATGGTCTTAGATTGATGTTGTAAGTCTTGATCTTCGAATTCAGCGTGGTGGCATTCATTCCCAATAGCCGTGCGGCCCGTGATTGATGCCCGCCAGTCTGTTCCAGGGCGCGCCTGATCAAATCGATCTCAAACCGGCGCACCTCTTCGTAGAAATTGATCCCGCGGCCGATGTCACCTACGGCTGCATTGCTCGCGCCGTCGTGATGACCGGACGAGACTGACTTCGGATCGCTAATCTCAGCGCGCAAGCACTCTTTGGTGATCTCGTTGCCGGGCGCGATTACCACCGCGCGTTCGATCGTGTTCTCCAGTTCGCGCACGTTGCCGGGCCAGGAGTACAACTCAAGCAACGCCAGCACTTCCGGCGCGAGCTGATCGGACACGCTGCGACCATTCTCTTCGTTGTACTTCTGAATGAAGTGCTGGGCCAGCGGCAAGATGTCTTCGTTGCGGTCGCGCAAAGGCGGCAATTCGATCGGGACCACCGCGAGGCGATAATAAAGATCCTCGCGAAAACTTCCCTGCCGCACCGCTTCTTTTAAGTCGATGTTGGTGGCGGCAACGATGCGCACGTCTACGCGGCGCGGCGTCGTATCGCCCAGCGGCGTGAACTCGCGTTCCTGGATGACGCGCAGCAAACGCACCTGCGTCTCGGGTGGAATGTCGCCAATCTCGTCGAGAAAGATCGAACCACCGTCGGCAACTTCAAACAGACCTTTCTTCGCAGCCACGGCGCCCGTGAACGCACCGCGCGTGTGACCAAACAACTCCGACTCCAGCAACTCCGAAGGAATGTTTGAACTGTTGACCGTTACAAAGGGACGTCCGACGCGCGTGCTCGCCTCGTGAATAGCCTTCGCGATCAGCTCCTTGCCGGTGCCGCTTTCGCCGGTGATCAAAACTGTCGAGCGCGCGGGCGCGACCTGCTCAACCAGCCGAAAAACTTCCTGCATCAGATCCGACCGGCCGATGATCTCGCCGCGATCGACGGCCTTGCTCATCGCGCGGCGCAACGTGCGCCGTTCTTCTTCCTTGCGCCGTCGCTTAATGCCGGCCCCAATCTGCGCGATGATCTGTTCGTTTTGAAATGGCTTGCGAATGCAACCGAAAGCGCCGCGCTCCCACGCAGCAATGGCAGTGTCGAAAGTCGCGTAGGCAGTGATCATGACGATGACCGCCTCGGGATCCATCTTCAGAAACTCTTCGAGCGCGCGCAGTCCGCCGATGCCGGGCATCGACACGTCGAGCAGCACAACGTCAAATGCGCGGCGGCCATAAGCTTCGAGTCCTTCTTCGCCCGTCTTGGCGAGATCGACGCGATAGCCTTCGGTCGTGAGAAGTGTTTCGAGCACTTCGCGCATGATCTCCTCGTCGTCAACGACGAGCACCGAGCCTTTTCTGGCGTTGCGCTTTTCCGTTTTCATAAAAGGCGTTAGTGTAGCCGACTTCACAACGTAAAATCCATCCACAGATTACACAGAAGAACTTTGATCTATTTCTATTTTAGGTCTCTGTGTAATCTGGGGATGGTTTGCTACACTTACGCTTCTTGTGATGAGACCGGAAAAGCGGAATTCCAGAAAAGGATCAGTGCTCGTCGTTGACGACGAGGAGATCATGCGTGAGGTGCTCGAAACGCTCCTCACGACCGAAGGCTA
>DASXRE010000035.1:0-9750 GCA_036506775.1 Pyrinomonadaceae bacterium
GGACCAGCGCCGCAGCGACTGTCGAATCGACGCCACCTGACAATCCCGAAACTGCGCGGCCGTGTTCACCCAGTTGCTCGCAAATTCGAGCGACTTGCTCTTCAATCACTGCTTCAGGCGACCAGTCACCACGACACCCGCAGACCGAAAAAAGAAAATTGCGCAGCACGTGCGTTCCGAGCGGCGTGTGCGCCACTTCCGGATGAAACTGGACGCCGTAGATTCCGCGCGATTCATCTTCCATCGCATTCAGCGCGTCGTCAGTCAGCGCCGTGACGTGAAAACCTGGCGGCACGTCGGTCACGTGGTCGCCGTGACTCATCCAGACGTCCATCTCCGGCGGCAGTCCACGAAACAGACGGCTGGTCACATCGAGAACCTTCAACCGGGCGTAGCCAAATTCTCGATTCGGAGACGCCGCCACGGCGCCGCCGAGCTCACGCGCAAACACCTGAAAGCCGTAACAGATCCCCAACGTCGGGCAATCCACCGCGGCGAGCAATTCCGGCTGTGGCTTGGGCGCGCCTTCGTCGTAAACCGAAGAGGGTCCTCCGGAAAAAATCAATCCTTTCGGGGCTCGGGCGCGTATTGTTTCGACTGGAGTGTTGAACGGAAGGATCTCGCAGTAAACTCCGGCCTCGCGAACGCGGCGGGCTATGAGCTGTGTGTACTGAGATCCGAAGTCAAGTATGATGACGGTTTCGTGCTGTCGGACGTGGCTCAATCAGACCTCGGTTCGTGGCTTCGAATTTGATTCGTTATGAAGTTGCAAATTATACATCTACTCTGTGTTCTCAGTCTCGTTTGGTTGAGTGTTTTTGGCACTGATACAACGAACAAAGAAACACTGCTGACGCAACCACTCACGGTGCGCTGGCGTTATGAATCAAACGTCACACTCAATCTCACGCCGGCGTTCGATAGCGAACGCATTTATCTGCCACTCGCTGGTGGCACCATCGTCGCACTGAAAGCCCGTGACGGCCAGTTCTACTGGCGCTCTGACATGGGCGGCGAACTCTCTGCTTCACCGGTGGCAGACGAATCGGCAATCTACGTCGCCTCTGAAACTACGACCGCCGATGGACAAACCGGGGGCTTGTCAGGCGCATTGCGCGCACTCGGACGTGAAGGCGGCGTAACGCAATGGATGACTCCGCTCGTCAAGCCGCTGCGCGGCGCGCTCGCGATTAGCGATCGAAAATTGTTTGCGGGTGGCAGCGACGGACGTGCATACGCTTTCGACAAGCGCACCGGAGGCGTGTTGTGGTCAATTCCGTTTCCTTCGCCTTTCAATGGCCAACCTGTGCTGAAGGGCGGACGGGTTTACTTTGGCAGTGAAGACGGAACGCTGATCGCTATTGAAGAAGGTACGGGCCGGCTGCTTTGGCGTTATCGAACGAAAGGCGCGGTTCATGGACCGGTGGCCGTGGCAAATGAAACTGTGTTCTTCGGTTCTGGCGACGGTTACGTTTACGCGGTCAGCAGCGACAAGGGAAAACTGAAGTGGCGCAAACGGACCGGTGCGGGCGTTGAAGCTGTAACGCTTGCCGGTGACGACACATTGCTCGCAGCTTCACTCGATAACTTTGCTTATCTCCTGAACCTGAAAGGCACGATGCTGTGGAAGAAACAGTTGCCCGGACGCATCTCAGCGCAGCCGCTGACGGTGCACGAAGCCGCTCTGTTTACGCCCCTTTCGAGTACGGCGGCCGTCGTTCTCGGTTTGCGAGACGGGAAGCAACTAAATTCTTTACCGACGGGCGAGGAATTAACCAGCTCAGCATCGCCGATCATTGTCGGCGACGCAGTGATCGTCACCACAGAACATGGTTTATTGGCTTTCGGTCGCCCGCCTGAAGCGACTACGAAGCAGAAACCTTAGCTGCGGGAAGATCGACCGACCGGGTTCGGCTCGATCTTGGCTTCGGCTGACTCGCTGGGCCGCCAGAACAGGTTCGCCACGCGCGAGAGCAGGCCGTAAAGGATGTAGCTGATCACGATCGCGAGCAGCACGTACTGCGAGTAGAGAAAAATCAGCATTCCCACCGAGAGAGCGAGAATGATCGTGCGCATACTGCGCACCCGCGTGCCGACGGTCTTGAAACTTGAAAACCTCAGCGTACTGACCATCATCAAGCTCAACAGTCCTACCAGCACCATCAACAGGCCTGAATAAATCCGGGCGCGCTCCGGACCAAAATAGGTGAGCGGCAGCGGCGAGAAGTGAACCAACGCGGCAATCAAACCACCCGCTACCGGAATCGGTAACCCAACGTAGTTTTTCTTATCAACTTTCGGCGTGCCTTCGGCGATAATTCGCGGCCGCGACGCCTGAACGTTGAAACGCGCCAGACGAAACGCACCGCAAATCAGATACATGAACGACAGGAACCACGCCAGACGATGCAGGTCGCTTCCTTCCGTCAAGCTCGCGCCGTAACCCCAAACATAAGCCAGCACCGCGGGCGCGAGACCAAAAGTGACAACGTCAGCGATCGAGTCGAGTTGAATGCCGATCTCGGTAGTAGTTTTTGTCAGACGCGCGATGCGGCCATCGAGCATGTCAAACAACAATGCCCAACCGATCGCCACCGCCGCGCTGTCGAAATGCGCGGCCGCCGCGGCCAGATCAGGGTTCGCGCTGCCAAGTAACTGAAAACCGCGCAACGACGCCATGACCGAAAAGAAACCCATGCCGATGTTCGCGGCAGTAAACAGCGACGGGATGAGATAGAGTCCTTTCCGGACTCCGCGCCGGGGAGGATTTGAGCGGTCTTGATCTTCGTTAGCCATAGGTCAACAGATCCTCCCAATGACAGTGACGCCGCCGAGAACGCGATCACCTTCAGCAACGGTGACTTTTACGTTTGCAGGAAGCAGTACGTCAGTACGAGAACTGAACTTGATCATTCCGAAGCGCTCTCCGAGATTCAGTCGATCGCCAGTGGCTTTCCAGCAGACGATGCGGCGCGCGAGTATGCCAGCGATCTGTTTGCAGACCACCGTGATCTTCTCGCCCTGGATTGTCAGCGCATTCTGTTCATTTACCAGGCTCGCCTTTTCGTTGGTCGCCATCAGGAATTTCCCGGGTGAATAAACAACGTCAACAATTTTTCCAGGTATCGGCGAGCGATTGATGTGAACATCCAGCGGCGAGAGAAAAATGCTAATCAATGTGGGCGCATTGGTGTGCGGCGCGGGTGAATCGATGCGGGTGACGCGTCCGTCAGCCGGTGAGACGACAACGTCGGGATCGTTGGGCGGCACGCGTTTCGGATCGCGGAAGAAAAAGGCCATGAAAAGCGCCACAATAAAGAACAGCAGACCGACGTACCAGAAACCAAAAGCGGTCGCCGCCACGCTCAACACGAGCGGCACCACGACATAAGGAATACTTTCTCGGACTATTCTCAAAACCGTTTTTGTTACTTACACTCAAAAAGGGACGCGTACTTTTGGTTCCACGTCCCTTTCAATATCTGTACGGGAGAAACTACCTCGGGCAGTTTCAGTGACTCAAGCTCTGCGATCTTTGATATTGCAACATCATGGAATACATCTGATCTTTGAGGGCGAGCTTCTTCTTCTTGAGCGTAATCTCCTCCAGTTGTTCTTCGTCGCTCGGATAGGTAAGAGCTGATAATTGGCTGAGACGTTCCTCGTACTTATGATGTTCCCGGGCTAATTCTCGGAATTCCGGGTCCCGGTTTATCAACTCTTCTTTCAAACTATCCGTGGTTGCGATGTCCATGTTCGTGCATTTCTCCTTTCAGTTCAAACGGATGGAGTGGGCAGGCTGGTGGTGGAGGTTAACGAAGTCTGGGACCTCCATTGAATTATCTGGCACGGCAAAAATGTTAGCCCAACAACTTTGCCAACGCAAGCTGGTTTTCGTCTCATCACCGGCTTAACTCGAGCGCAAGTCCAGGCTCATTACCACCGCATCTTCAGGCGGATCAGTGTAATAATTGGGCCGTTTCGCAATACCCCTGAAACCGCATTTTTCGTAAAGTGCCTGGGCGGCTAAATTCCCGTTGCGAACCTCAAGAAAAGCCGCGGTGGCCCGCTTTCGACGGGCCGCATCAAGGACCCGGCCCAGCAGCAGACTGCCGTAGCCGCACCGCCGATACTGTGCTCTCACCGCCACATTATTGATGTGCAGTTCGCCTGCCGTTTCCCGCGCGACGATGTAACCGGCAATGTGGTGCTGGTCGAGGCCCCGGTGTCCGACGGGCTTGGCAACCAGCATCAGTTCCCTGTTGCCACCTTGCAGCTCCGCATAGTACGCGGCCCAACCCCAACGACTGAGACCTGACTGCTCTTCGATCTCGACGACCTCCAGCAGGTCGTGCTCAGTCATGCACACAATGGCGATGTCGCTTTCATTTGCCGAAGTTGTTTGTTTAGCAGTACTCATGAAACTTTCAATTCGGCGTCCGAGGGCCGCACGTAGATTGCTTGTAGCGCATCGGGCGCTACCAGTTCCTCGTCTCGCAAACGCCGCAGTGCAAGCGCAGCGACGTACCGTGCGAGGTTCCTGGTTTGTGGCGCAATACGCCAGTGTTTACCAGCACCCGAGCTCTCAATCAACTCGCGTTGCGCAATCGCACCCTCTCCGCACCACAAAACACTCTCCAGCGAACCATATTTGTCAAACATCTTCTTTGGCGCGATATGCGAAGCCTCATCAAGCGACGTCACCGCGCCGTCGTTCACGACGGAGAACAACTGGGCAAACACCTCGCCACGACCGGCGGGCAACAACGCCACCGACGCTTCAGACGCACCGCCGGCAAGAGCCACCGTGTGGAGTGTCGGTATTGCAGCGCAGGGGCAATCAAGCGTCGCAGCCAAGGCTTTCACGGTGGCGATACCGATCCGCAAACCGGTGAAGCTGCCCGGGCCCACCGCGACCGCAAAGAGATCGATGTCGGGCAGTTTGATTTGGCTTTCGGCTAACAACTTGTCCAAATCGGCCAGCAGTGTGTTTGAGTGCGAAATCGCCGGATCACCGTTGCAACTGCCGATTATCTCGCCGCCGCGCGCGATTGCGATACTACCGGCCAGTGTCGCTGTCTCGACTGCCAGAATCAACGGGTCGGGTGTCATCTCTTACAACTTCTGAAGCGAAAAGTCGTCCAACCATACCACACCAAAGATCGGGCACGGATCCGACGTGCAACCTTGTCCCTGTAGCCGGATGACGATTGCCTTGGTACCGGCCAGCGTCTTGAAATCAACATGCATAGCCTGCCACGAATCGATCGATTGTGGAAATGGATCTGACTTTGCCAGCAACTGATTAGTTACGGCATCGCTTACGTAGATCACCGGCGGGCCGCCCGTAACAAGGTCTTTCGTCTTCACTGAAAAGTCGAGCCGATAGCCTCGCTCTCCTTCCACCACTATCGTTTGCGACAACAGCGGCACACCGGGATTCCATTCTCCGTCGAAAATAATTCTGAGACTCTTGCCGCCGGTCAGCTTCTCCGAGACATCCACTGCCAGGTTTGCTTTGGCTTGTGCTGACGAAACAATCCAACCGAAACTCGCGTTGTTCGTCGTTAACGGATCCTCGAAGCCGCCATTGAAAACGCCACCGTCCGCAGGTGGTGAGACTTCTTTCTTCAACTCAAAAGCCGCGTAATAGTCTCGGGCCGCAAACAGCAAACCGACCAGTTCCTCGCGATTCTCCAACGAAAGCGGAGCCTTGAGATGACCGATTTCTTCGACGACGTCTGCTCCCTTTCCTTTTCGCGCCAGAAAACGCAAGAAGGCGAGGCGATCGTTGTCGTTGTTAACCTGAATCAGACGCCGCGTTGCTTCGAGATCACCGCCAGAGAGACCCCATGCCAGGTCGACGAGATTTGGCAGGAACTTTTTATTACTCACCGCGGCTTGTCGCAGATCAGCGAACGCTTCATCGTAACGTCCCATCCGCAGCAACAGGTTGCCACGTTGCCAATGTGTGTGGGCGTAGTAAGGTGCGCAGCGCACTGCCTGATCAAACGCAGCGAGCGCACCTGCGTTGTCGCCCAGCTCTTCCTTCGTGCTGCCGAGTTCGAGCCATAAAAGATCATCGCCTGGACGCAGGTTGGTTGCGGTCGTAAGCGAGGCTTCCGCCTCCGCGGATCTACGCAGACGATTCAGCACCGTGGCGCGTGCGCGATGTGCTTCGGGGTCTGACGGTGTGAGTTGAACTGCTTGATCAGCGGCGGGAAGTGAGTTAAAGGCGACGGCGTAGCGCGTGAGGAGTCGGGAAAAACCTGTTCGCGCCGCAGCTTGCATGAGCAGCAGGCACAAGGCAATCGCGAGGAAAGCGAAAACTGTTCTCGTCACCGGAAAGAAATTGCCACAAAGAAGCAGAAGAGGCACAAAAGCCAGCTAAGTCTTTTGTGCCTCTTGCGCTCCTTAGTGGCCAGGAACTAAGGCGTTGAGCCGCTGGGATTGCTTTGAATGTTGTTGTTGTCCTGGAAAAACAGTGGCGTTAATCCCGCAGCCGTGCTTGCGCTGATGACAGCGATCGTCGCCGGCCAACCGAGACCGAATAATCCGCCCTCGGCCGTATTCGGGTTTGCCGGAGGAGCAGGAGCGCAATTCTCGAGCCTGCCGTCTTTCGCAGGATCAGTCTTGTTTGACGAACCCTGTTCGGTGGCAAGCTCACCGGTCGTGTTCTTTCGGGCATTAACGACAACGCAACCACTGATCACGAGCGCCTTGAGATTGCCCTGTTCGAAGGTCAAGACCACTTTGGTATTGGGGGCGATCTCGACTGAGCCGAGTGGTCCAACGTTAACGGTAGCTGATTGATCGGCGCCAGTCTCTAGAGTGGTGCCACTGACGATCGATGCGCCGCTGCTGGCGCTTTGCCCGTTAACGGTGATCGGTTGATTGTTCCTCGTCGTCAGTCGCGCAACGATCTGCTGCGGAATGACTGGCGTGCTCTTCGTGGAGTTTGGCTCCGCAAAGCCGACCTGAAGACCAATCTGTGAAACTGAGAAGAGTAGTAACGCCGCAAGTGCCGTTGAAGCTTTACGTCGCTTTAGATTCATCAAGGTATCCCTTCATCAAAAGAAACAACTCAGCGACCACACCCCTCTGTTGGGCGAAGTCTACTGTTCTTGCAGGTTTAGGTCAACGACTTTTCGCGATTCGATCGTTGCCGTAGCCATCATGATCAAAGTCAGGAACACAACTGCATTGCCCATCAAGTGAAGACCAAAATCAACGAGGCTGTGAACAGCCACACCGGCGAGACCCAGGATCGCGCCAACGCGCACGGCACGAACGAAACCCGTGTTGGACCACAGGTTCCTGCGCAGCAAGCGAACGACACTCACGACGAACCACACACCGAGTGCAAATCCAACAACGCCGCCGCTCGCCAGCAACTCGAGGTAATCGTTGTGTGCTTCCTGCGGCGTAAGCGTGCCGGACGCATCGTGATAAGCCGTGATGGCAATCCAGTAACCACCAATGCCCGCGCCAAGTATCGGATGCGCCGCAAACAGCTTTAACGTCGCCCGCCAAATCTCGTTTCTGCTCGCGCCTTCTCGCGCTGTTGTTGAGCTGGCGGACACTTCGCTGCTAGCAGCTTCGAAATTATTCACCAGCCGGTCGCCGCCGACCCACAAAGTCCCAATCGAAACGCCAACCACCAGCGCGATCACCAGAACTGCTCTCAACGCGAGTTGCTTCGTCAACAGCAACGCCGCGATCACAACCTGAACCAGCATCGCGAGAATTCCGCCGCGCGAGTTTGACAACACCAGGCCGATCCACAGTGGTGACACAAACGCGAGATAGATGAGGCTCTGCCTGGAGCGTTCTCCAATGACCAGTCCAACCACGAGGCCAAAGGCCATCTCCATCAGGAACGCGAAATGATTTTTGTTGATGAACTGGGCAAAGCCCTGCTTTGGTCGCAACAGCGGAAGCACGAAGCCGACTTCACGCTGCGTTGTCTGGCGCAACGTGCCGAAGATCGCGCTGACGAGCGCGACGCCGAGTATGACGAAGATGAGAACGCGCACACGCGGTCCGGTGGCGGCGTAGCGATAGAGCAACGCGAGGAATGCGCCAAGAGCGAGTAGCTGGAGCGCGAAAAACCGGGTTTGAAAGGCATCAGCAGAGATGTTCAGCCACGCCTGAAGAAACGCAAAAGCCGACAGCGCCACCAGCGGGAGTAAAGGTGAAGAGGGATTGAACCGGATCGAGTTAGTGATGGCGATCTCAATGACAGCAAGTATGCAAACCGCAAACACGCTGCAAATAAACACCGCCTTCCACCACGGCTCGATCGTCCCGTACGGCAACGGTGTAATCGCAATGATGCACAGAAGCAGCCCGAAGATGATCCTCGACAGCAAACAGCTAACCCTTCGCCACCATCTGCATCGCCATCGCCGGCACGATCTCGGCAACTTCGTGATCGGTGAAGATGCGCGCCGCAGCGTTAGTAAACTCGCGCCGCAAAAGATCGCTCAAATAGTTTGTATCGACCAGCAACGCCTGCCCATCGAGGCCGTGATAGAAATTGAGCCACCCCCATTCAACGCCGTCTTTCACCAATGGCAAACGAAATGACCATTCACTACACTCTCGATACGCATCATCGCTCTCGCCATCCCTGGACCACGACCAGAACACTCGCCCGTTACGAAACTCCAGCGGCTGTTTCGGATGGCGTTGCAGACTCGCCTCAAACGCGCGTTCGTTAATCTCGGCTCGTCCGACCTGACCAACCTGCGCGTTCGCAAAAGTGAACTCACCAAAGTCGAGCATGTGACGCACCGCTTCGAACATTTCGTGAAGATCCGAAGCCTTCGACACCGCGAGGGCCGCGCGTCGCACGCGGATATTGTTCGCAACGCGCAAACGCCGATCAGCCACAGTACGTTTCACGCCTGCGCGTATCTCTTCGACCTCGTGATAACGCAGGTGGCCCACCGCAATAATCACCGCCACCGAGATCACAAACACCATGAAGCCGGTCAGTTTCGATCCGCTCGCCGGAAAGATCAGCGCCACCAGTCCAAACGCAGCGCAGACACCGTACAACACCAGCGCCACGCGACGCTGCGACCAGCCGCGCGCAAGCAACATGTGATGAATATGTTCCTTATCACCCTCGAACACCGGCTTGCGGCTGATCAACCGGCGGCCCATCGTCATCGCTGTATCAACCACCGGAAAACCGAACGCCAGTATTGGTACGACGATCGCGACTGCGGTCGTCGCCTTTTGAGTTCCCAACACCGACATCGCTGCCAACAGGAATCCGATGAAGAGCGCGCCGGAATCGCCGAGAAAGATTGAGGCGGGATTGAAGTTATAACGAAGAAAGCCGGCCACTGCGCCGCACAACACCAGGCATACTACAATCATCAGCGTGCGTTCCTGCGAAACAGCCACGCCGAGAATTACGAGCGAAGAAAAGAGCGCCGCGCCGGAAGCCAGGCCGTCGAGCCCGTCAATTAGATTGAAAGCATTCGTGATCCCGACTAACCAAACAACCGTAAGCAGAAAAGAAAGAAGCGGCGAGAGTTGGACCGAACCGACTAGCGGAATCGAGAGCGCGTCGATCCGGCCACCCAACGCATAAAAGACAATAGCAATCGCGCCGAGGCCCGCGAACTTCACTGTCGCATTCGTGCCGCGCAGATCATCGTAAACACCAAGCAGCAGCACGAGCGTCGCAGGAATAAAGATGGTGAGAAACTCTGAGCGCATCGTGCTCAGTGTCTG
>DASXRE010000036.1:0-4609 GCA_036506775.1 Pyrinomonadaceae bacterium
TTTCGAAAACAAAAATTTGCTTACGCGACTGGATAATGCTGATGCGGACTCGCCAAGATCCACCGACAGAAACGGAACCGCGCTGCTACGTGACCAGTCGCAAAACAAAAGCGGCGACAAGTCGCCGCACTCCAAGGAGGCGTCCGGGACCGAGTAGCCTCCAAACTTCGAGCTGGATCACTACCAGGAGTTCAGAAGTAATTGACGCTAACCGAGTCGCCGATTAGAATCCGAGACGCCATGAACTGGCCGCTCCGATTTCTAACCCTACTGTTCTTGCTCTGCTTCGCAACCGTTGCGAACGCGCAGCAGCGGCCGCTGCTCACCGAAGACGTCGACATCATCCCTCCAGGAACCATCCGCATCGAAGCCGGCATCGATTTCATGCAGGGCGCGAAGTATACCGTCTCGGGGCTGAAGGGTGACCTGACGCGCGTCGGCGTTATCGGCGTCAGTTTCGGGATGGGACCAAACGTTGAGTTTCAAATCGAAGGCGTCGCTCAGAATTATCTAAGTATCAACTCGCGCGGCCCGTCAGCAATTCCACTCAACATCGCGCCCGGCGCTAACTCCACCAACGACACCGGCGACTTCACGATTTCTGCGAAATTCAAACTCCGCAACGAAACGCGTCGTGGCCCATCACTCGGTTTTCGTTTTGGTATGCAACTGCCAAACTCGAATCAGTCGCAGGGCATCGGTCTCAACCAGACCAACGCCTACGGCTCGATTCTGGTTGGCAAAAAGTTTGGCCAAGACGGACGCTTCAACACTTTTGGCAATCTAGGCATCGCGATCCTGACTGCCCCAACGCAACTGTTCTCGCAGAATGATGTCTTGACCTACGGCGCGGCAGGAATCTTTCGACTGAACAAACAATTCAGCATCGCCGGTGAAGTCAACGGCCGCGCCAACACGCGACCGGGCAATGGTCCACTGGGCACGGAGTCGCAAGCCGAAGCGCGTCTGGGAATGCAGATCCGGGCTTCCGGACTGCGTTTTGATTTCGCGGGCATCAAGGGTCTCACCAGTTTTAGTCCAAACTCCGGGTTTACGGTCGGAGTCACCTACGATACACCTTCAGTTTTTGCCCCCGTAAAATAGTTCGCCAAAGATTGACAGCTTCGAATGGGTGACTGGTTACTTTCGATTGCGCGGTGGTTGGAAGTACACGTCCTCGAACTACCCATCTACTTCGCCGCGCCCGCGATGATTATCATCGGCGCGCTCGATTCGTCGCTCCTTTCCCTGCCGGAAATAAACGACTACCTCGTCGTGGGCCGTTGTTTCAAAGATCACAACGCGGTCTACTACTTTCCGCTCTTTGCCGCCGCCGGCTCTGTGCTCGGCTGCAACCTGCTTTACACGATCGTGCGCCGTGGCGGACAAGCAATCCTGCGCAGAAAGTTCAACCTTGCGAGTATCAAACGAGTCGAACGCGCTTACGAACGATTCGGCTTTCTGGCGATCGGTATTCCCGCGATCCTGCCGCCCCCGTTGCCGTTCAAGGTATTCGTGGCCACCGCAGGCGCGCTTGAATATCCGCGCTGGAAGTTTCTGCTGACCGTGATGATCGCGCGGTCGTTTCGTTATTACGTCGAGGGAATTCTCGCAGTCTTCTACGGCCGAAGAGTGCTGCTCTTCTTGCGAGACAATGGCCTGGTCATTATCAGCATCGTGGCGACGCTGGCGTTGATCGGCGTCGGCGTTTACATTGTCGTGAAGCGGCGGCAACGTTCAGCCGCGGATTACGTTAATACTGAAGGGACTCCTGATTGAAATCATTCCTACACCCCCTGACTAAAGGCCTGACGCGCGTCTCCGAATACCTGGTGACGTTCGGCGCGTTTGGCCTGTTCACTGTTGCTCTGCTCGATTCGACTTTTGTGCCCCTGCCGAGCAGCGCTGATGCGTTGATGCTCCTGCTAACGACAGCGCACCCGAGCTGGATGCTGCTTTACGCGTTCATGGCGACGGCGGGCTCGGCGATTGGCTGCTGGATTCTTTACCTGATTTCGCGACGCGCCGGAGCACGCGCGCTCAATCGTTTTTCAGAACGGAAACAGAAACGAGTTAAAGACTGGCTTGAGCGTTACGACGCGATCGCCGTTTTAGTGGCGACGCTGTTGCCGCCGCCGTTTCCTTTCAAGCTGTTTGTCATCACCGCGGGCGTTTTTCGTTTCAGTTTGTTGCGCTTCATGCTGGCGATTATTGCCGGGCGGGCGTTTCGTTTTCTCCTCGAAGGTTACTTCGCAGTGAAGTACGGCGCGCAGGCGAAAGAGATCCTGGCAAAGTACTATCCGTGGATCGGACTCAGCATCGTTGCGGGAATCTTGCTAATCGTGGTGTTGAAGCGTCTGCTGAAGCGAAGTCAGGCCGAAGCGGTCGAACAGTCGCTGGAGATCACTTCGGGAAACTGAAAGTTTCGCGCGCCGGCCAGATCCTTTATTCCATGCACCTTTTCGAGTCTGGTGAGCAGCACGAGAAAGATCTCGGCGGTGGCGAGTGCGTCGCTGCCGGCGCGGTGACGGCTGACAATCGGAATGGAGAAGTGACTCGCGATCGTGTCCAGCCGGTGATTGAGCAGCTCCGGCATCACGCGGCGTGAAAGTTTGACGGTGCAAAGGTGCGGGTTCACCATGCGGTGTCCCGGATAGACACGCGAGACTTCGTGATTCAGAAAACTGGTGTCGAACGGCGCGTTGTGCGCGACGAGCACTGAGTCGCTGACGAAGTCGAGCCAGCGCGGCGCCACTTCCGCGAACACGGGCGCGCGTTTCACCATGTCGTTTGAGATTCCCGTGAGCGAGGCGACGAATCTCGGAATGGGAATTTCCGGATTGACGAGCGAGAGAAACTTGTCGACGATGCGTCCGCCGCGAATCTTGTAAGCGCCGAGTTCGATTAGACGGTTTGGCGGTGTCTTGGCGCCGGTGGCTTCCACGTCCACAACCACGAAATCGAGATCCTTGAGCAGGCGCGATTGGCTGTCGTCTTCCAGCAGTTCGACCGTGTTGTCGCTGATTTTGAAACGGCGATCGTTTCGGATGAGATCGGCCACGAGCAGTCCGGCGAGTTCATCGTCGATGTGTGACAGCTTGAAAACAGCGTCGACGATCTCCGATGCGGGTGCGCGTCCGCCTGACGTATTTAAGAGGTCGATTGTGTCCTGAACGAGTGTGGAATCCGAAACTAGATTTGGATAAGGCGGCATTCGGGCTCGCATTGTAGCACGCCAGACGAGTTTATCGAGGTGAGAATTTGAATCCTGAAGCGGTAATCGACGAGTTCAAAAAAACCGGAGCGCTGCTCGAAGGTCACTTCCAACTTTCGAGTGGGCTGCACAGTACTGTCTATTTGCAATGTGCGTTGGTGCTTCAGTTTCCGGAAAAGGCGGAAACCTTCGGACGTGCGATCGCGGAGAAGTTTGCCACGGCGGGAATTCACCTGGTGGCGTCGCCGGCGATTGGAGGGATCGTGATCGGTCACGAAGTGGCGCGCGCCTTGAGTGCGAGGTTTGTGTGGACCGAACGCGAGGGCGGCGAGATGACATTGCGCCGCGGGTTTACAGTTTCGCCCGGCGAACGGACGTTGGTGGTTGAAGATGTGATCACGACTGGCGGTTCGACTCGCGAAACGATTGAGGCGTTGAAACGTGCGGGTGCTGACGTGGTGGCCGCGGCGTCGATCATCGATCGTTCGGGTGGAGGCGCGGAGGTTGGCGTGCCGCGAGTGGCATTGGCGACGTTAAGGGTGGCGTCGGTTGATCCGTCAGTTTGCGACGCGTGCAAGCTGGGAGAACCGGCGATCAAACCGGGAAGTCGCCGTGTTAATCCATGAACTACAAACTCCTCATTCAGTATGACGGCACGGATTTCCACGGTTGGCAGAGCCAGGATGGGTTCAGGACGGTTCAGGGAGAACTGGAAACTGCGCTGTCGTTGCTGGAAGGAAAGAGCGTAAACGTTTATGGATCGGGCCGGACCGATGCGGGCGTGCACGCTGAAGGGCAGGTCGCGAGTGTCGAGGTTCAACGCGAAATATCTCCGCGAAAATTGCGCGCGGCGATCAATGGAAACATTGGCCGGGATGTGCGTGTACTCGACGCGCAGGAAGTGAGCAGTGAGTTTCATGCTCGTTACTCTGCGTTAGGAAAGACGTACGTCTATCGCGTAATGAACGCGCCGGTTATGTCGCCGTTCTGGTCTCGTTACGCGTACCACGAAGCGCGCCCACTCGATCTCGCCAAAATGCAGGGAGCAGCGCAACTGTTTCTTGGTCGGCACGACTGGACCGGTTTTTCCGCGGCGCAGTCCGATGTCGAAGATCGCGTTCGCACGATAAGCAATTTAGAAATTAGTGAAAGACTGGACGGGCGTTCGCACGGCGTGCTGATCGAGATCACGGTCAGCGCCGAGGGCTTTCTTCGTTACATGGTGCGATCGATTGCGGGCACGTTGATGGCCGTCGGCCGCGGCGAGCTCGACCGAACAGCAGTTGGTGAAGCGATTGAAACAGGAGTGCGGCCAGTTATCGCAGCTACTGCACCAGCCTGTGGCCTGACATTGCTATCGGTGAAGTACACAGATTGACAGCGCTCGTTCGTCAT
>DASXRE010000037.1:0-6073 GCA_036506775.1 Pyrinomonadaceae bacterium
CCGATGTTCACCGCGCGGAACGTGTTTTCCAAAAGCTTCGCTGCCTCAGCGACGCGCGCTGAGCTCACGGCGTGCACGTCCCTGACGATCTGCGAATACAGGTGAGCCGCGACCTCCGTCGAATCATCCGTCACCCCACCCACGACTTTCGGAATGTTGTGCGTCAGGAATTGCGGATTGCCGGGATCTACGCGCTCGGGAGAAAACGCCAGCAGAAAATCGTGGTCCAGTTGCAACCCTGTTTCCTCAAACATCGGCAGCAGCACTTCGTCGGTGGTTCCGGGATAGGTCGTGGATTCGAGAATGATCAGATGGCCACGGCGAAGGCGTTTCTTGATCTCTTCGGCGGCCGCGAGAATGTAGGAGACGTCGGGCTCTTTGGTCTTTCGCAGCGGCGTCGGAACGCAAATGATAATGGCATCGCATTGGGCGAGATGGCCGAAGTCTGTAGTCGCGCGGAGCCGTTTTGCTTCGACCAGTTCCTGAACGCGCGCTGCCGGCACGTCGCCGATGTAAGACTTGCCGGCGTTGATCTGGGCGGCTTTGTTTTCGTCGACTTCGAAGCCGGTGGCAGTGAGGCCTTTGCTCGCAAACTCCACGACCAAAGGCAAGCCGACGTAGCCGAGACCGATAACCCCAATCTGGACCTGTTTGTTTGTGATTCTACTGATGAGTTCGTTCTTCATAAGTTCTGGGCAAGACTAGTGAGCGCCTCGGAGAGTGTCAAGCACCTCCTTGGAGTGCGGGGACTTGTCACCGCTTTGGCCAAAGCGCCGACGAGTCGGCGCACTCCCAAGGAGGCGCCCCTAACCGTTATTAGCACTCGAAGGCTTGACACGAATCGCCCGGCCCACTATATGGACACGGTCCATGCCCGAACAAACCCCCAGCTCGGCGGCCAGATTGATTCGCGGCTTAAGCCTGCTCGACGCCACCATGATCGTGGTGGGCTCGATGATCGGCTCTGGCATCTTCATCACTTCCGCTGAATCGTCGCGGCTGGTGGGTTCGCCCGGCTGGCTGCTCGCGGCGTGGGCTCTGGCTGGAGTGCTCACGATCACTGGCGCACTCTGCTGCGCCGAACTCGCGGCCATGTGGCCGCGCGCAGGCGGCCAATACGTCTTTCTGCGCGAGGCCTATGGTCCATCGATTGGTTTTCTTTTTGGCTGGGGTTTGTTTCTGATCATTCAATCGGGAACGATAGCCGCAGTCGCGGTCGCGTTCGCCAACTTCACCGGCGCACTTACCGACTGGATCTCCGCCGAAACGTATCTCGTCTCTCCGCTCACCATTCTTAAGCCATTCACCATCCGGGGACTGAGCTTCAACGGTTATGCCCTCAGCCTTTCGACCCAGCAACTGCTCGCAGTGGTGATGATTCTGTTTCTCACGGTCATCAACACGCGCGGGCTGCAAACCGGAAAGGTGATTCAGAACGCCTTCACGTTTACAAAGACCGCGGCGCTGCTCGGACTCATTTTGATTGGACTGCTCATCGGGTGGAATTACGGCAGCGCGGCCTACACGTCCTCATGGTGGGCGCCGTGGGAAAACGGCTGGAAACCTTCGGCAGCGCAGGTCTGGTTTGAACCGACGGGTCACGGCCTGCTCGTGCTGGCGCTGATCATGTTGCTCGGACGTGCGATGGTTGGACCGCTGTTCGCGCAGTCAGCCTGGAACAACGTGACGTTCACCGCTGGTGAAGTGCGCGAGCCGGGACGAAACTTGCCGCGTGCGTTGTTGTTTGGCTGCGGCATCGTCGTGACGCTCTATCTGCTCGCGAATCTGGCTTACGTCGTAACGTTGCCGCTGGCACAGATTCAAAACGCGCCGCAGAACCGCGTGGCCACGGCGGTGATGCAAGCAGCGCTTGGTCCAAGCGGCACGATTTTGATGGCGATCGCGATCATGATTTCGACGTTTGGCTGTAACAACGGGCTGATCCTGGCGGGCGCGCGGGTTTACTACGCAATGGCGCGTGATGGACTGTTCTTCAAACGCGTTGACAGTCTGAACGCGCGGCACGTGCCGGCGGTGGCGTTGGTGGCGCAAGGCGTTTGGGCGGCGTTGCTCGTGTTGCCACGCACGGTAACGGTCAATCAACAAACGGGCGCGCTGACGTACGGCAACGTTTACACACAGCTTCTCGAGTACATCGTCTCGGCGGATCTTGTTTTTTACGTGCTAATGGTGGGCGCGGTAATCGTGATGCGGCGCAAGGCGCCGGAAATTGAACGACCGTATCGAACGTTTGGGTATCCGATAGTTCCTTTGGTGTATCTGACAATCGCCGGTCTTTTCATTATCGACCTGGCGATCCTTGCACCTTCGACGTCAGGCATCGGTTACTTGCTCGTGTTCACCGGAATACCGATTTACTTCGTCTGGAGTCACAAAAAGGCATAAGAAACACAAAACTAATTCCTTTGTGGTTCTTGTGCTTCTTTGCGGCCTACTTTACCCACTCGTCAGCGATCTCGGTTTCAACTTTCACCGGCACACTCTTCAAATACTCCTGACCCGCGGCGCACATGATCCGTTCAACCTTCGCCGCGACATCCTGCGCTTCATCCGCATCGGCTTCCACGACGATCTCGTCGTGAATGATGTTCACGATTTGCGCGTTCGTTTCGCTGAGCTCGTCCTTCAACAACCGCAGCGCGCGTTTCAGGATGTCGGCGCTGGTGCCCTGAATCGGCGTGTTCTTGCCGTTGCGCTGCGTCATCGAAACCTGTTGCCGGTCGTTTTCGTCATAGCGAAAACGGACCAGCCGCCCCGACGCCGTACGCGCCTGCCGCTCAGTCACCGCCCGGTTCGCCGCCTCGCGCAAATAGGCATCGAGCCCGCGATACGTGCTGAAATAACGCCGCAACACGTTCTCCGCGTCTGAAACCGACAGACCAGTCATCGTCGCGAAGCGTTGCGCGCCGATGCCGTAAACCACGCCAAAGTTCAAACGCTTGGCAAAGTCGCGTTGCTCCCGCGTCACCTGCTCGACTGTCGCGTTGAAAACTTGCGAAGCGGTAACGCGATGAAGATCCGCGCCCGAGTTGAAGGCCTCGCTGAAGCCACGATCACCAGAGAACTCCGCGAGAATTCGCAATTCAATCTGTGAATAGTCCGCGATGATCAACTTCCGCCCGTCGGGATGGCCGCTGAAACAACGACGATACTCGACCGCGTGCGGCACCTGTTGAATGTTTGGGTTGGTGCAGGCAAAACGTCCCGTGGGCGCGCCGATCTGGCGGAAGTCAGCGTGCAACCGTTTTGTTACGGGATTGATCAGCTCGATCATGTTCGTGCCGTAACTGGTGAGCGCTTTCTGCACAGTGCGATATTCAAGCAAGGTCGCGATCACCGGATACTGCGCGGCGAGTGGTTGCAGTTTCCAGTTGCGTGTCGAATCGGGCACCGGGATGCCGAGCCGGTTCAAAGCCTGTGTCAGTTGCTGATGCGAATCGAGATTGATCTCCTCCCGCTGCGGTCCGCCAAACAACGACCCTTGCGACGATTCCTCCGCGAGCACCTCCTGCAACTGTTCGGCAAGTTCCATGCGTCGCTTTTCAACAATTCCCAACTGCTCGAGCCAGCGATCCTTGTGCATGAAGAATCCCGCCAACTCGATGTCGACGACCGGCATGACGCATTCGAATTCCAGTTGCGCGCATTTGATCAGCGACTCCGTTTTCAATCGGTCGATCAACTTCTCGCGCAGCGGCAGGAGAACCGCCGCGTCGCGCGCGGCATACTCCAACTGCGCTTCCGAGAGTTCGAAGTTCCAGTTGCTCAGGCGTTCGCTTTTGTCGACCAGTTCGTTCAGGTAACGGCCGGCGACGATTTCGAGGCCATGGCGCTCTTCGATATCGCCCGCGCCGACCAGTTGACTGGCTAACAGCGTGTCGAAGAGCCCGCCGAGATCGACGCCGAGGTTGTGCTTGATGAACTTCGCGTCGAACTTGGCGTTGTGTGCGATCTTGATTGGACGCGCCGCGGCGAGCAGGCGGCGCAGTGGCGCGAGTGCTTCGCTATCGCGCGTGTTGCCGTTGCTGAATTGATCGAAGTCGATGATGTAGACGCGATCGGGCGTCGCGAGCTGGATCAGACGAAGACGCGAGGTATAGGGATCGAGTTCGGTGGTCTCTGTGTCGAGGCCAACGACTGGTTGGCTTGAGAGATTGTCGATAGCTTTGCGGAGATCATCTGAGGTTCTTATCAGTTCGTAATTCGTCATTTAATTCACAAAGCCATGAGTCGCTTCAACATGAGGATTTGTCCCTTGTGCTGCGCTTCATGATCGATCAGGTGATGCAGGATCCAGCGGAGGTTGTGTTCGGTTGGCTTGTCGTTGCGCTCGTAAATAATCGTGCGTTCGAGATCCTTGTCGTTGTACGAGAAGAGCACGTCCCGCGTTTGATTGCGGACCTTTTCCGCCTCCTGCAAACAAAATGCTGTCGTGTAGCCGTTGCGCGCGACGGCCTCGACATCATCGAGGATGTCCCAGTAAGGCGCTTTCTGGTCTTCATCGGTGAGCTGGTGACCGGAAACAACCATCTGCATCCAGAACCACTCTGCCTCGCCGATGTGCAGTACGAGTCCACCAATCGAATGGGCGCCGAGAAACGCCGGCTTGCCAATCCGGTCGTCGGGAATGTCTTTTACGGCGGCGACTAACTGACTGCGCACCTCTTCCATTCCGCTCAAGTAATAACCGATACCTGGCGCCAGGCCAGGATGAGGAAGTAAAACTCTTCGTCTCATGTAGTCACCCCTTCCGGATGAGGCCGAACTAATAACAGCAACAGCGCCGCGGCCGTTGCGCCCATCGCCGCACTGATCAGGAATGCAGTCGTGGGGCCTTTCCAGTCCCAAATCATACCCATCAACAGCGATGCGGGAAACACCGTGATGCCGAAAGCGAGATTATATAGGCCGTAAGCCGTCCCGCGTTGCTCGGGTTGCACCAGATCCGCCACGAGCGCCTTCTCCGCGCCTTCAGCCAAACCAAAATAGATGCCGTAAATCAGGAAAAGGATCCACACCGACACCTGATGACTGACAAAAGCAAAGCCCGCATAGACTGCCGCATAGAGTATCCAGCCTGAGACGATCAGACGCTTGCGGCCAAGACGATCGGAGAGATCTCCGCCGAACAGTGAACTCAAAACCTTCGTGCCGTGATGTGCCGCCCACAACAGCGGCACCAGCGCGATCGAAACTCCCGAATCTCTCGCGCGCAGAATCAGAAAACTGTCAGACGAGTTTGAGAGTGTGAAAAGACCGAGAATCAAAAGAAACCGTTTGAAGTTCGCGTCGAAGCCGCGCAGTGAGAGCTTCGGCAGGTGCGCGTCACTAGCCTTCGGCGCCGGTGATTCGCGCATGAAGAACACCGCCACCAGCACTGCCAGAAACGCCGGCACCGACGCCAGCAGAAAGATCGTCGTAAACTCTCGTTTGCTCGGCGCAGTGGAGTTTGCCACAAACAACACGACGAGCAAGTAGCCCATCAAAGGACCGATGACCGCGCCCGCGTGATCCATCGCACGATGAAAACCAAACGCAATGCCACGCTGCTCTACGGCAACCGTGTCGGCGATCATCGCGTCGCGCGGCGACGTGCGCACACCTTTGCCGACGCGATCTGCCAGCCGAATCGCGAGCACCTGTTGCCAGGTGTTCGCAAAACCGAGAAATGGTCTGAACAGGGACGCGAGTGCGTAACCGCCGACTACGAGCCACTTTCGTTTGCCCAGTCGATCGCTGAGATAACCCGCGAAAAGTTTCAGCAAGCTGGAAATGGATTCGGCCAGTCCTTCAATGAGGCCGATTGCTTTCGCGGATGCTCCGAGGCCAGCGGTGAGGAAAATCGGAAGGAGGGGATAGATTATTTCACTTGAGGCGTCGTTGAGCAGACTGACAAGACCAATCGCCACGACGTTGCGCGGCAGTCGTTGGTAGCGGCGCCATAGATTTGGAACTTTGTTCTTTGGATCTTGTACCTCGAGCGTGGTCGTTTCAGCTTCCCGAAGAGTCACAATTATTTCAAACTACAAAGCTCAAAGTACAAAGTTCAAAG
>DASXRE010000038.1:0-6108 GCA_036506775.1 Pyrinomonadaceae bacterium
GTGGCGATCCAGTCTTTCCGATCGCCTTCAATTTACGAGGGCGAAACGACGATTCGAATTCAGGAAAAGAAGCCGAGCATTCTGCAAACGGACAAGCTGATCATCAACGGCCAGAACGATCCCAACTTCTGGGGTACGCAGCTCAAATTATTACAGAATCCCGCGCTGGCGCGTCAGGTAGTTCTGACGCTGGACTTACCTAATAACCCTGGCTTCTTTGGTAACCAATCACAAGCGGGTTTCTTCGACTCGTTGCGGCGTATGTTTTCCAAGCCGAAGCAGAACAACGGACCCGCTCCGGATCGAGCCGGTCTGGCTGTTGTAACCGACACCGAGACTACGCTGAACAAGCTCACGCCAGAGGAGATTGAGAAGTTAGAAGCTTACGAAGATGCGATCATCGCCGGCGAAACAATCGAGCCAATCCCGAACACAAATCTCGTAAAGATTATCTACCGGCATTCGGATCCCGAACTCGCACAGAAGATCGCCAACACGCTGGCCGAGGTTTTCAAAAACTACAATCTGGCCATCGCGACCGAAGGCTCGACCAAAGCGGAAGACATTCTCGCCAAAGAGATCGCGAAGTTTCAGACCCAGATCCAGACCGATCAGGAACGCCAGTGGAATTTTCAGAAGAATCACAACCTGGCCGTGACCGCTCCAGGCGCTGCGACGCTCGAAGCCACGCGTCTGGCCACGTTGAGCGCGCAGTTATTGCAGGCTGAGAACGAAAGAAAAGAACTCCAGTCCCAACTCGACGCAGCTCGAAAAGAGAAAGATCCGTTTTCCGTACCGGACGTGAACACTTCCGGACGAGTGGAAAAACTGCGGGAGCGCATCTCCATACTGAAAGAGCAACGCGAGGCGCTCCTCGTCACCTACACGCCTGAGTGGCCAGCGGTGAAGAAGCTCGACATGCAGATCAAAGGCCTCGAAGCGGAGCTGAAAAAAGCTCCGGAAGAGATCATTACTTCTATTCAACGGAAGTACGAGGCCGCGGTCGCCAAGGAGGGTTTGCTGCGTCGCTCTTATGAATCGCAAAAGGGTGAGACTACTCAGCAAACGCGCGATCAGATCGACCTGATGGCGATGTCGCAAAAGCTGGAGAGCAACAAGCAGTATCTCAACACGTTGCTGCAACGCCAGCGTGAACTGGATATCTCGAACGGCAACGGAGCGAATGAAGTCAGTATCGCGACCTACAGCAGATTGCCGAAGAGTCCCGTTGGTCCGCCACGGCTGCGAAACATAATCATCGCCTTCCTGTTGTCACTGGCGGCCGGCGTCGGTTTAGCGTTTCTGCTCGATTTCCTTGACGATACGGTGAAGTCTGTCGAGGACGTTGATCGTTACATTCATCTGCCGGCTTTGGCGCTGATTCCATCGGGCCGAGATCGGCGGTTGCCGGGCGTGATTGCTGGTCAACCTCAGGCTCCGCCGTCTACGACGACGGCGCTGGCGATGATTACCGATGCACGCTCGCCGATTACCGAGTCGTACCGGCACTTGCGCACTTCGTTGCTGTTGTCGTCGGCCGGAAAACCGCCGAAGACGATTCTGATTACTTCGAGTCAGCCGGCCGAAGGAAAGACCACAACTGGAATCAACACGGCCTTCATGCTCGCGCAGACGGGCGCGCAAGTCCTGATGATCGACTGCGACTTGCGGCGGCCACGACTGCATACGCAATTTGGGCTGTCGAATGCCAAAGGACTGACGACCTGGCTGTCGGGCGAGAAGAATCTCGACGGTCTGATTCAGACCTGCGACAAGGAACCAAATCTCAAAGTGTTGACCTCCGGTCCGGTTCCGCCAAATCCCGCTGAATTGATCGGCTCCGAGGAGATGCGCAACTTCCTGAACCTCCTGAGCGAGCAGTACGCACACATCATCATCGATTCACCGCCCGCGATCTCTTTCACCGACGCGTCGATTCTCTCGACGATGGTGGACGGAGTGATCCTTGTGGTTCATGGCGGCAGAAGCTCGCGAGCCGTGGTGCGGCGCGCCAAACAGCAACTGCTCGACGTAGGCGCACACATTTTTGGCGTGGTGCTGAACAACGTGAGGGTCGAATCACACGACTACTATTACTCCCGTTACTATTCCCACTACTACGAGTCTGACGGCGAATCGGAGCAGGAAGCACCAGAAACTGCGTAACTGAATCCATCGACTCGGTCAGTAATCCATGAATGTTCCGCTAATTGATCTACAGGCGCAGTATGTCTCGATACGCGATGCGGTGCGCCAGGCAGTCGATCGCGTTTTCGAAACGCAGCAGTTTGTGATGGGTCCGGAAGTCGCTGCGCTTGAAACCGAAGTTGCTGCTTATTGTCAGACGAAGGAAGCGATTGGCTGCGCCTCCGGTTCGGACGCATTGTTGCTGGCGCTGATGGCGCTCAACGTCGGCCCCGGCGATGAAGTCATCACGACCCCATTCAGTTTCTTTGCCACCGCCAGCGCGATCGCGCGGCTCGGCGCACGACCTGTTTTCGTCGATATCGATCCTCTTACCTGCAACATCAAGGTCGATCGGATAGCAGCCGCAATCACTGCGCGCACGAAAGTCGTGCTGCCGGTTCATTTGTACGGCCAGATGGCCGATATGGATCAGCTACTGGATTTGTGCGAAACGAAGAGCCTGATCCTGTTGGAGGATGCAGCGCAGGCGATTGGCGCAGAAGATCGCGGCCGGCGTGCAGGCTCGATGGGCATTGCCGGTTGTTTTAGTTTCTATCCCAGCAAGAATCTCGGCGCCGCTGGTGATGCGGGCATTATCACGACGAGTGATCCTGAATTTGCGAAGAGAGTTCGCAGGCTGCGCGTTCACGGTGGGCTGACTGAATATCAACACGTCGAAGTCGGGATCAATAGCAGGCTCGATGCGATTCAAGCCGCTGTCTTGCGGGCGAAGCTGCCAAAGCTGGATGAATGGTCCAACGCGCGAGCGCAGAAGGCGCAAACGTATTCGCACTTGCTTGAAGGAGCGAGGCTGAACTTCAAACTCGATCCTCCTTTCGTGAAAACTGACGCGCGCCACATCTTTCACCAGTACGTCGTCCGCGTGCCAGGTCATCGTGATGCACTGATGGAGCATTTGAAAGCTCGTGGCGTCGCGACGAAGATCTACTATCCGATTCCGCTGCATCTGCAGGAATGTTTCGCTTATCTCGGCTACAAAGAAGGCGACTTTCCCGAAGCTGAGAAGGCGGCGCGAGAAACTTTTGCTCTTCCTCTGTTTCCTGAACTTACTGCGGAGCAACAGGAATACGTGGTCAACTCGATCCAGGACTTCAAACCTTTTTGATTGACAATTCTTCTCTGTGCAACCTCTGTGTCTCTGTGTCTCTGTGGTTTACTCTGGCGAGGAAGAACGACCACAGAGACACAGAGACACAGAGAAGAAGCGAAACCTTAGGAAAGTCTGAATGCTACAGCAACCAAGAGTGCTGGTGACCGGCGCGGGTGGTTTCATCGGCCATCATCTGACCGACTACCTCGTTGACCGTGGTTACTGGGTTCGCGGCGTTGACATAAAGATGCCGGAGTTTGAGACCACGCGCGCGAATGAGTTCCTCTTGCTGGATCTCACCGTGGCCGACAACTGTCTGCGCGCCACTCACGACGTCGACGAGGTTTACGGTTTGGCCGCAAACATGGGTGGCATCGGTTTCATCGAGACGAACAAAGCCGTAATCGTTCGCGACAACACGCTGATCAATCTAAACACCATCGAAGCCGCGCGCCGTAACGGAGTCAAACGTTATCTTTACACTTCCAGCGCTTGCATCTATCCGGGTTACCTGCAAAACGAAACCGACGTGGCGCCGCTAAAAGAATCTGATGCGTATCCTGCCGATGCGGAAGACGGTTATGGTTGGGAAAAGCTCTACATGGAAAGAGTCTGCCGTCATTACACGGAAGACTTTGGTCTCGAAACGCGCGTCGTGAGATTTCACAACATCTTCGGTCCGCTCGGAACCTACGATGGTGGCCGGGAGAAATCATCGGCAGCAATCTGCCGCAAGGTGGCGCTGGCCAGGGACGGCGATGAGATCGAAGTTTGGGGAGACGGTGAACAACGCCGCTCCTACTGTTACATCGACGACTGCGTCGAAGGAATCTACCGCTTGATGCGCAGCGATCATCGTGAGCCGCTTAACCTGGGCCAGGACCGCATGATCTCAGTCAACGACCTCGTCGACATCGTCTCGCAGATTGCCGGCAAGACGATCCGCAAGCGTTACGACCTTACCAAGCCACAGGGAGTCAGAGGGCGCAACAGCGACAACACCCGTCTGCGTGAAGTCTTGCAGTGGGAGCCGGCAATCTCACTCGAAGAAGGTCTGGATCGAACCTACCACTGGATTGCGCGCGAGCTCTCGGGGGCGCAAAAAATCAAAACGCACGAAGCAGGCAGCTAGAAGATGTCGCTCGAGGGCCGTCGCGTTCTATTCATCTCCTACAACGGCATGCTCGAACCGTTAGGTCAAACGCAGGTGCTTCCGTACTTGCGAGAGCTGGCCAAACGCGGGGTGAAGTTCACGCTGCTGAGCTTTGAGCGCGACAAGGCTTTTACGGCCGAGGGCCAGCGCGGCTGCGCGGAGCTGAAACAGGAACTGCAAAGACAGGGAATCGAATGGCATTGGCTGCGCTATCACCAGCGTCCCTCACTTCCCGCAACTCTTTTCGACGTGTGGCAGGGAATTCGTTACGCGTCTCGTCTGATTCGCCAAAACAACATTGAACTTGTCCACGCGCGCTCACACATACCGGCGACAATCGCGCTTGCCCTCAAGCGAAAGTTCGGGATCAAAATGATCTTCGACGTTCGCGGTTTGATGGCTGAGGAGTACGTCGATGCGCGGCACTGGCCCGAAGGCGGCTTGCGCTATCGCGTTACGAAAGCGACGGAGCGAAGAATTTTCAAGGCGACTGATGCGGTGGTTACGCTGACTGATCGCATCTGGCCCATCATCAAGGAATGGGACGGGTTGAAAGGTCGCGAGGTTCATCACGCAGTGGTACCTTGCTGCGTTGATCTTTCATTGTTCAAATTCGATGAGCAGGTGCGCACGAAGTTACGCACAGAGTTGGGGCTGGGCGATCGATTAACGATGGTGTACAGCGGCTCGCTCGATGGCTGGTACCTGACCGAAGAGATGGCCGACTTTTTCGCGAGTATTGTCCGCAGACGCAGTGACGCACATCTGCTTTGGCTTACAATGGGCAGCCGTGAACGAGTGCAGCAACTGATGAGCGCGCGTGGAATTGGTGAGGACAGTTTTTCCGTTTGTGCAGTTGCGCCCAGGGACATGCCTTCATATCTAGTAGCGGGCGACGTGGGCATTTCGTTCATCAAGCGTTGTTTTTCCAAGCTCGCTTCGTCACCAACAAAGAATGGTGAATATCTCGCGTGTGGCCTTCCGATCGTCATCAACGCGGGAATCGGCGACTCGGATCAACTCGCGCGAGAATCTGACGCGACCATTCTGGTTGAGGATGTCAGCGAACAAGGTTTTGACCGTGCGTGGTCTGCAATTCAGCACTTGCTGGGCGACGAGCAGATGAAAGCAAAAGCGCGTCAATTGGCGGAGAAAGAATTTGATCTCGTGAGCGTCGGCGGGGAGCGCTACGCCCGTTTGTACGAAGCGCTCTTCAACCGGAATTGAGCGTTCTACCTCTGTGTACCTCTGTGTTCTCTGTGTCTCTGTGGTTCTTAATCGGGGCAGCAGCGAACACCACAGAGACACAGAGAACACAAAGGTACACAGAGAAGAACCCTGAGATTAGGACGCAACAGGAATTGAAAGAACTACTGACATCATCGTTACGTTGCCCGAGTTGCGGTGGAACACTCGAGCTGTCCAGTGCGAAAGCTGAGGGAGAACTTAAGTGCGTGTCTTGCCGTCTCTCGTTTCCCATCGAGAACGGCATACCGCGCATGTTGCTGCCCGCGATCAGAGCCGCTTTTCAGGAAGGCGAAACCACGAGCGCGTTTGATGCGAAGCAGGCAAAGACCGCGCTGAGTTTTGGTTATGAGTGGAACCGTTTTCCCCAAATGTACGCTGAATGGGAGAAACAGTTTCTCGATTATATGCA
>DASXRE010000039.1:0-6450 GCA_036506775.1 Pyrinomonadaceae bacterium
CTGGAACATACGGCGAAGATCGCGATCCTGTCGCGCGTTCTCGGAGGTTCGAAGAATCTTCCCGCGGACGCGATTGAGAAGTTGATTAACGTGCGTGAGGCGGCGGGTTATCTTGGTGAATCAGCGCGTGGTCAGGCGTGCGGTTATCTGCGGGAACCAGTTATCGAGAATGGCAGTAGCAAGATCTCACTGACGCGTGAAGAACTAGTGGAGCTGTTAAGTCAGGCAGTTAATAGATAATTTCAATAGAGGAGCAGCTTAATGCAGGAAGCACTCGGAATGGTTGAGACAAAAGGATTGGTGGCGATGATCGAAGCGGCCGACGCGATGGTGAAGGCCGCGAACGTCACCCTCGTGGGTTATGAAAAGATCGGCGCCGGTTTTGTAACTGCGATTGTGCGCGGCGACGTGGCCGCAGTTAAGGCCGCGACTGACGCTGGCGCCGCTGCTGCGCGACGTGTGGGCGAACTCGTGAGCGTGCATGTGATTCCCCGTCCGCATGGCAGTGTCGACGAGAATCTCCCGATTGGACTCAATCGCTAAGCAGGCATGATCATCGCTCGCATCCTCGGCACCGTTGTATCTACACAAAAGGACGAACGGTTACACGGAAAGAAACTCCTGATCGTCAGACCGATCAACGTCGACGGCAGTGACACGACCGGCTACGTGGTCGCGGTTGATACCGTCGGCGCGGGTTTTCATGAGCGGGTGCTGGTCGTCGCGGGATCGAGTGCACGTCTGGCGCAAGGGATGAAAGACGTACCGGTGGATGCCGCGATAGTTGGTGTGATTGATACTGTTGACGTTCAGAACTGAGCTTTGACCTTTGTACTTTGAGCTTTGTTTAGAACAGAGAACAAAGTACAAAAAACAAAACAATGCAACTCGCCCGGGTAATCGGAACCGTTGTCGCAACCATCAAGAATGATTCTCTTGCAGGCCGGAAGTTGCTCGTTGTGCAGACGCTGGACAAGAACCTCGAGTCGATTGGCAAACCGATGGTGGCGGTTGATGCAGTTGGCGCCGGCATAGGCGAACTCGTTTTCTGGTGTCGTGGCAAGGAAGCGAGTTTTCCATTCAAACGCGAAGACACCCCGACCGACTGCACCATCGTGGGTATTGTCGATTCGGAGGCACACGTCTTACGCTAGGTCATCAGCGAAATGATTCTCGCTCGCGTCATCGGAAATGTTGTGGCCACGCAGAAGAATCGTCGCTACGAGAATGCACGGGTGATGTTGTGTCAGCAGATCACGCCGGAAGGTGAAGAGACGAGTTACTCGGTGCTGGCGCTGGACTCGGTCGATGCAGGCGCGGGTGACACGGTACTAATCGTGCAGGAAGGTTGGAGTGCTTCGACGGCGGCGACGGGTGAAGCTGGTGCGGCGATCGACTCCGCGATAGTGGGCGTTGTAGATCGAATTGATCTGTTATGAGTTCTGATCAGGCAAAACAAATGGCGGAAAGAATCGCAAAGCGCGTTGGGGCCACTCCGGCGGCGCCCAGGGGCGGCGATGTGAGTGCCGAACTCGCTGCGATGCGTGCGGCGCTGAGTGAATTACAGGATCGGCTCATTCAAATCGAGTCCAAAGTGAGTGCTCCTGTCCCCCCCCCGCCCCGTGTTCACTCCCCATGGCTCGCTGGAGTGAACCCGAGTCACCCGAGCATGGAACGGTTTGGCGTTGAAGAGGCGACGGTTTCAGAGCTGGTTGATTTCTTTCAAACTGAAAAGGCTTGCAGCCTGGAGCCAGGCGGCAAGCCTTGTGATCATTGTGCGATGTGTAGTTCGAGGGGTTTTTGATTACTTGTTTTGATTTTGACGCAGCGAGTTTGAATCGAGCTTCGGCGCCTGCTGCGCTCCTTCCTCAGCCTTGAAGTACGGCTCCTCTTTAAATCCAAACAGCTTCGCGGAAATCACTGTCGGGAAACGCGCGCGCGTCGTGTTGTAATCCTGGGTTGCGTCGTTGTAGTCCTTGCGCGCCGTAGCGATGCGGTTTTCAGTGCCGGCGACCTCGTCCTGAAGCTTCAGGAAGTTTTCATTAGACTTCAGATTTGGATAGTTCTCTTGCAGCACGAGCAGACGTCCGATTGTGCCACCGAACGAATTAGCCGCGTCGATCACCGCCTGTTTCTGTTCGGGTGACCGGTCACCTCCTTCACCTTGCGGCGTCTGGCTGGTCGCATTCAACAATCGCGATCGTGCTTCGGCGATTTTGCCGAAAACTTCCTGCTCCTGAACGCCGGCCATCTTCGCTGACTCCGCCAGGTTGTTCAAAAGATCGGACCGGCGTTGTAACTGCGTTTCAACATTGGACCACTTCGCTTTTACGTTCTCGTGCTTCGTGGTCAGCGTGTTGTAACCGCAGCCACTAGCGCTGAACGCGATCACAGTCACGGCACAAAGGATTAAGAGTCTTCGCATCTTCATATTTAGTTTCCCCTTCGTTCCAACTCATCAACTGCTTCAACTACGTGCTCGATCTGAAGCATGTAGGCTCCGAAAAGTTCGTTTGCTTCTTTGTCCGACTTTGGCAAAGTGCCGCTCGCACGAAACTCAAAGATTCTTTCAAACGGCGCCACGTCGAGTTTCAGCAACCTCGCTGTGGCGCGCACGACGTCGGGTTTGGCAACCGGCGCTTCCTGCCCGTGCAGCAGCAACACCGCGCGAAACAACGCCGCAAAACTCGACAAGCTGTCGCTCATCAGATTGGATAGCTTCTCGATCGAGATCGACGCCGGGATGTAGTGACGGCGCAGTTGAATCAGCTTGCTTCGCAACTCGTACTCGGTCTGGTGACGCAGGTTCGCATCCGAAAGCTTCACAAATTCAAACGGGTCATGACCGTAGAGAACGATGCGCGCCTTCGCCATCTGGTGAAACTCGATCGGAAACACGTCCGATGCGTCTGAAAGCTCCTCGACCGTGAAATAGACCGGCAGCGGATGGCCCAGACGCTGCCACTCACGCATCGGCGCCTGCGCTTGCCGCAGATCTTCCGGCGTAATCCGTTTGAGAGCGATGAGCAGGTTGTAGTCTGACTGCAGCTCGATGTGATCGCCCGCCGCCGCCGAACCATAGAGGACCACACACGCCAGGTTATCTCCGTGCGTCGCACGCAGATCTTCGACGAGACCGTTCAGAGCTTGTTGCACTACCATCTTCACCATCGCAATTTTCGTGTGCTCCGGATACTAGCAGAAACGTCTTTGAGCCTACCAACTACCGCCCGCGCCGCCACCGCCGAAGCTGCCACCGCCTCCAAAGCCGCCGCCAAAACCACCGCCGCCGCCGAATCCACCACCACCGCCAAAACCACCTCCGCCCCAACTGCCACGTGAGCGGCCGCTGCCGCCGATGTTACTCAACACGTTTGCGAGTAACATCGCCTGCCACCAGCCGCCACCACCCCAACCGCGTCTGCCACCAGGACCGCCGCCTCCTCGCGAAGCGGACGACAACAGAATGATTATGAACAGAATCACCAACGCGCCACAGCAGATACTGCCCAGCTTTCTTTGCGGCAGCTCCCGGACGTCGATGTTGCTGTCAGGCTCCTGACGGTAGGCGTAACTCTGATCGATACCTTCGACTGTGAAGCCGCGTTTCTGCGCGAGCGTCGCGACGTAAGCTTGAACGGTGTCGAGTATTCCGCGGCTGTATTCCTGTCTTCTGAACGCCGGCACCAGTCGTTCACGTTGAATCTGGCCCACCAGACCGTCGGGCAGATCGCCTTCGAGATGATCGCTGACTTGCGTGAAGTACTTGCGGTCCTTGATTGCGACCACCAACAGAAAACCCGCTTTGTCTCCCTCTTTAGATCCGATGCCCCAACCACGCGCAACAGCGAGAGAGAAGTCAAAGATGTCCTGATCTCCGGTCGTATCGACCGTTAGTACCGCGTACTCGATGTCCGCGCGCTCTTTCAGATTTCGATATATCGACTCGAGACGCTCGCGCGTCGAGGCGTCGATTACATGCGCATTATCGACAATTGGATTGAAGGGTACCGGAAGGGGAACTGGTGATTGAGGTTTGGTCTGTGCCTGTGCTTCGCCTGCAGTCAACAGAAAGAGTAAAGCCACCACGCCGAAGCCGAGCAGCCGCAGGTTCGATTTGTTCAAGAGCAAATGCAATTAACTGATTTCTCGCCGGGTTAACCCTCGATCAACCTGTGTAACAGGTAGAAGAGCGCAACTCCTACAAAAACGACAATTGAGACTGTGGGGTTTCTTTCTTCTTTATGGTTCACTTCGGGGATCAGGTCGCTCGCTGCGACGTAGAGGGTGACGCCGGCCGAGAAGGGTAGCGCATATCCAACTGCATCAGTCGAGCGCGCGTCAAGTGCAGCTACAGCGACGACGCCGGCGAGTGTTGCCAGACCGATGGCGCCAGTCGCCATCAAAGCCTTCTGCGTCGAACGTCCCGAAGCGAGCATGATCGACGCGACTGTGAATCCCTCCGGCATCTTGTGCAGCAGGATGGCAATGAACACCAACAGGCCGACCTTGGTGCTGACGAGAAACGCGGAAGCGATCGAAACGCCGTCAAAGAAAGTGTGAATCAACAATCCGCCGACAGCCGTGTACGCCGCCGACGGCCGCATGAAAGATTCCGGATGCGTTTCCGCACCGAAGTGAAAATGAGGAGCGAGTGTGTGCTCGACGAGTTGAATGAGCAGATAGCCCGCCAGCAGCAGGGTCATCGCTCCGACGACCGCCTGCGAGGCCGACTCACCTCGGGCTGACCTCGTCCACAGGCCGACAGTCTCCGGAAGTATCTCGATGAAGATAGCGGCGAGCATGAATCCCGCGCCGAGCGCCACCAGATACTTCAAAAATCGTTCACCCCAACGGTGTATGCCTGACTTCACCAGCACCAGCCCGCCGACGACGTTCGCGCCGGCAGCGAGCAAGCCGAAAAGGAATATCGATGTCATCGTAGGTGCGTCACTATAGCCGATCTGACGGATGCGTGTAATCCGCGCCGGAGACGTCCTCGCAACAGAAACCCATTGACAAGCGAAAGGACCAGGCGTAGGCTGCCGCCATTCCCCGACAAACCGTCTTGGTCCAGTGAGTCTTTCAATCCCCCACGTTTGCGTTCCCAGGAATACTAACTCACAAAGCCTTACGGTCTGACGCACACACGGAAGCCTCGCCAGCTAATGACCTATATCCGAGCGCATCTCCACAGCGTCCATGAGGGCCTATGACTACGCGACGAATCCGCCATTCCTTTGCCAAACTCATAAACATCACAACCGTTATCTGTTTGCTGTCCAGTTCTACACCGGCAGCTCCACAGACCATTGTGACCGTCAGCAAAGAATCCGCGATCACTTTATCTTTCTGGTATCAGGCTAGCGGTCTGGCAAAACTGCTTCAAGGCCGCACCAGCGCACGCGGACAAGAAAAACAGGCAGACCGTGACGCGAAGGTCAGCCGGATACAGATCTTTCCGGGCGACGTCACCGTGGACGTGAGCGAGCGCGTCAGGTTCGCGGCCGTCGCTTACGACGAAGAGGGCAATACGATAGGCGGAGTGAAGGTCAAATGGCGCGGTCAGAGCGCGTCGTCAGGCGCGCGAGTGAAGATATCGCCGCACGGCGAGTTCGAGGCGCTGGTCCCTGGCTCATTGACGATCACCGCGCAGGCCGCAGGTAAGACGGCCCAGGTAACAGTGACTGTGCGGTCCACTCCAAAAGCGGATTTGAAGGCGACTCCCAGAGGCAGCCGCTCGATTTCAACACGCGATCTTCCTCTGCAAGAAACGGCTTCCGACAGAAGCAAAAAGAACTCTGGAAATACGCCAAGTGCGGTCAAATCAAACAAGCGGGCCGCCGGAAATCAAGAGCTGACCAGGCGCGCGCATTCCAAGTCGACGAGTGCGGCCGCGCCTGTGATGCTGTCTGCCGGCTGGGACGACAGTAACTATTGGTCCGCAGACGATCCACCGAATCGCGTCGGCGATCCTCCAGGCAGTAACATCGATGCCGGCGCCGGCAGCGGGAATTTTCAGTTTGCTGCCCCCGTGATCAGCTTGGCCGGGCGCGGTATCAACGTTTCGCTCAGCCTGGTCTACAACTCTCGTTTGTGGAACAAAGCGGGCTCCCAAATTAATTACGACAACGATCGTGGTTGGCCGGCGCCCGGATTCAATCTGGGTTTCGGCAAGCTGCTGGGCATCGGCGTTTACACGGGTTGCATGTTGGTTGACGCTGATGGTACACGACACGGCTATGCCGGCTCGATCACGATTTATAACTGGGGCACGGTTGGTGTCATGCATACCATCGATGGCTCGTTCATCGACTACACGTATCAAACAGGCACCAACGGTGTCATCACCTGGGCTCAAGCGCGGCTGGCTAACGGCACAGTCATAAGCTACGGCGCATATTCCCAACCGGGTGGAGGCGTCTTCCCCACCTTCATCGAAGACGCGAA
>DASXRE010000040.1:0-48769 GCA_036506775.1 Pyrinomonadaceae bacterium
AATCGATTATCTTGCGTAGACATAGAATTCAACCCCTTACTTCAAACGAGAGTGGGTAAGAATAATAACAGAGTGGACGAATCTCGCAAGGCCGCGAGACGTTGGGCAGTGATGCAGTTTGGACCACAAAAGCTTGTTCCACCGGACGCCTCCCTGGAGTGCGGCGACTCGTCGCCGCTTTTGATTCCGCTTTCAGACCAAAGCGGTGACAAGTCCCCGCACTCCAAGGAGGTACTAAAGGTCTGATCCTTATGTTTCCTTTGCAAACTGCCGCAGCGAATCACGCCAGTCAGGCAACGAGACCAAGCCTAATCCTGCTGAATAAAGACAACGAAGACGTGAGTTTTGCGGACGCGGCGCCGGACGGTTGAGTGATGCGGTCAAAACTTCTTCAATCTCAGGTTCACCCAAACCGGCAAACCTGATCGCCTCGCGCGCAAACTCCAGATAACTTGCTCCGTCTCCCGAATTAGCGACGTGAAATATTTCCGGATGGCCGAGTTGTGCCAATTCGCGGAGGCGCTTTGCCAGATCGCGCGCGTATGTCGGCGTGCCGTACGAATCCGAGATAGCCTTGATTGGTTCGTGCTTGCGCGCGCGGTCAGTGATCGTACTCAGGAAGTTCTTTCCGCCAGGCCCAAAGATGAAACCACTGCGAACAATGATCGACGCTTTGTTTGCCTCTTGCGCGCGCTGCTCACCTTCGAGTTTGGCGCGTCCGTAAACACTCTGCGGATTGGGCCGGTCTTCCTGGGTGTAGAATCCTTCCTTGAATCCGTCAAATACATAATCAGTCGAGATGGTGACAAAGACGGCATTCACATCACGACTCGCCGCGGCCAGGTTTTCCGGTCCGCGCGCGTTAGCGGCAAAGGCGCGCTCAACGTTTGACTCACAGCCATCGACGTCCGTCCACGCCGCACAATTTATGATCGCATCCGGTTTGTTACTGCTCACCAGCCGCCGCACTTTCTCATCATCGGCGATGTCGAGTTGCTTGTGATCATAAGCAAGCACCGTATCGCCACTCTGCTCGCAAAACTTGCGCACAGCGCGGCCTACCATTCCTGCGGCTCCTGTAATCAGCACCTTCAAACTGTGCCCACCTCAGTTCCGTACTGTGAACGGTAGTAATCTCGATATGCCCCACTGCGAGCGCGCTCGAGCCAACGACCATTCTCTTGGTACCACTGAATTGTCTTGCGCAAACCGCTTTCCCAGCTCTCAACCGGCCGCCAACCTAATTCAGTTTCGATTAACGTTGGATCTATCGCGTAACGCCGGTCGTGACCAGGGCGGTCCTTGACTGGTTGAATGAGCGCGTGCGGCTTTCCGAGCAGGTCGAGCACTGATGTAATCACGTCGATGTTGCGTCGTTCGTTACGCGCACCGATGTTATAAACCGCTCCTGACTCGCCCTTCTCAAGCGCCAGCAGGATTGCGCGGCAATGATCGTCAACGTAGATCCAGTCGCGCACGTTCTTACCATCGCCGTAGAGCGGAATCTGCTGGTCGTTCAAACCGTTGGCGATTATCAGCGGCAAAAACTTTTCCGGAAATTGTCGTGGTCCATAGTTATTGCCGCAGCGCGTGATGATCGTGTCGAGTCCGAAAGTGTGACGGGCCGCCCGCACGAGATGTTCGGCTGCGGCTTTCGAAGCGGCGTAGGGACTGTTTGGCGCAAACGGCGAAGTCTCAGTGAAACAATCCTCATTGTCTTCAGGCAGACTGCCCATAACCTCGTCAGTAGACACCTGAACGAACCGTTTCACTCGCTTCTTCCGCGCTGCGTCTAGCAACACCTGGGTGCCGATGATGTTTGTGCGCAAAAACTCGGCACAGTTCTCGATACTACGGTCGACATGCGACTCGGCAGCGAAATTTATTATCGCCTCGCAGTCATCACCCACGGCTTGCCGTACAGTGTCAGGATCCGCAATGTCACCGCGGATAAAGTGGTGCCGTTTCTGGTCCAATCCGTCGAGGTTATCCAGATTTCCAGCATAGGTCAGCAAATCCAGATTAGTGACAAAATCGTTGGGGAACTCGTCCAATAACAGCCGGACGAAAGCAGATCCGATAAAGCCGGCGCCGCCCGTTACGAGAAATTTTCGCATCATCCTGGGTTCTAGAATTCAGATTAACGCGTCACAAACTGTCCAGAATCCTAAAACTATCACAAGCGCATGTGTCGACACGAGAAAAGTGTTGACACGCGTACCATTCTGGTATAAAAGGCGGCTGCTTTTTAATCGTCTACAGCTTTAGACCTCCGGAACTCCTCGTTAATACCTGGTCTGAGTCGGTTTGAGACTTCAGAGTCCCGACAGGCAACGCTAACAGTCCAACTGCTGGTCCTTTTTGTTATTCAGAACAACTCCCGAACCAAGGAGAAGATGTCGTGAATTACTCCCAACCCTTTCTACCAAAGACCAATCGCATTTTAAAATCAACGCTCCAAGGCCCGGGATTCTTCCCACTGCCCACGAAATTCATTCGCATCTCTATTGCTGCTGCTGTTCTTGGTCTCGTATCACTGGGCGCGTTCTATTCACCATGGACCGCTGCCTCAAAATCAATGAAAGCCTCGCGGCGGCCCGTAGTGAAACATACTGCAACGCCCGTTCAGGAAACGATAGCTACATTCGCCGCTGACTGTACGACTCCAAAATCTTCATTTCTCCTGGGAGAGACTGTTTGCGCGCAAACTGACAATGTAGATCTCAATTTCCCTGGTGGTCGTTGGGTTCACTGGCTCCGCCAGGATCTTTCGATTGCGCACGGCAGCAGCACCACTACGCTGATTACTCAGAACCCACAAACGTTTGTGTTTATTCCCGACCAGACAGGCACGTGGAAAGTTACGATCGCCGAAACCGGGGACATCTCACAGACGCCGGCAGTATTTACCGTCAGCCTTGCTCCCGAATCTATCGCCACGTATGAAGGCGGCTGCTCATTTGCAAAAGATCATTTCAATACTGGCGATACCGTTTGCGCGAAGGCTGACCCGAACTTTACCGGCTCGCGATTTATTTACTGGGTTGACGCCCAGGGAGCCGCCGTTCAGACGGACGTAGTCACCTCTACCAATCCCAGTGCTACGCGAACGATGACAGTAGCCGGCAACTACTGGGTCTACTTCTCGGATTCTGACGGCTCCTTAAGGTCCAAGCACGGATTTACCGTTAGCGATCCCACGCAACCGGAAGTAGACCTCGCTGTTTTCAAATCCCGGATTGGGGGCGATGTCGTCGCCGGCGGATTCATTACCTATACGATTTTTGTTACGAACAGGGGACCTGACACTGCGAGCAGCGTCGAGTTGACCGATCCGCAGCCGCAAGATTTGACCTTCGTTTCCGCGACGCAGGACTCGGGTCCCGCTTTTACTCAGGGAAGTCCTCAAAGCATCTGGACCATTGCGAGTCTGCAAGCCGGTGCGGAAGCTTCCTTTACTTACACATATCAGGTGGGCAGCGTTGCGGCCGGTACCGAAATCGTCAACACCGCATCAATCAGCAGTACGACGCAAGAGACTCACCTGGCGGATAACACGTCTTCCGTCCCCGCTACGGTCGTCACCGGCTCTCCCGGAGCAGACTGTTCGCTTGATTGTCCAAACGACATCATCACTACAGCGACCACTCACGGCACAGGCGGCGGCGCTAATGTCACCTTCAGTGCAGCAGAAGGCGTTGGTTCATGCGGCACCATTACCGCTAGCCCAACCTCCGGATCGTTCTTCCCGATTGGAACATCAACGGTAACTGTCACCTCAGCCACTGGTGGTGGAGGCTGCCACTTTAGCGTGACTGTGGTAGATACCGCGGCCCCGACTATTAGCTGTCCAGCCAATATTCAGGTAACCGCAAACGCTGGTCAGGGACAAGCCTTCGTGCCGGATCCAAACGGCAGCTCTTCTAATGTCGGTACAGCGACAGCCACCGGTGATCAGCCACTCGTGGTTACCGGCAGCCGCGAAGATGGTGACGCCTTAACTGGATCGTATCCAATCGGTGTTACGGACATAACCTGGATCGCCACAGACCCGTCTGGACGGCAGGCGAGCTGTACGCAACACATAACGGTTTTGCCGAACCACGTCTTAACGATTAGTTGTCCGGCGAACGTATCCGTGAATTCTCCAAGCGGGTGTGACCCGGCAAGCAATGTCAATGTTGGTCAGGCTACGGCAAACTCACCGACTGCCACGATAACGGCGGAGCGAAGTGACGGTGCGACGTTGACGGATCCATATCCGATAGGCGTAACCACGATAACCTGGACCGCCACTGACGTGGATACTCAGTCAGTATCTTGCAGCCAGACTGTGACGGTAACCGGTACGGACACGACGCCTCCCGTTTTGACGGCGCCGCCAAATATTTCTGTGACAACCAGCGAGTGTTCAGTACTGTTGGATGATGAGCTGGGTGTTGCAACGGCGGACGATCCGGATTGTGGTGGATCGGCAGTTTCGATCTCCCGCACAGGCATTCCGCAAATCGCCTGTCCAACTCCGCAGAATCCTAATCAGACCTGTGACAGTTTCGTCTTCCCAACCGGAACTACGATCATTACGTACACCGCAACGAATTCCTCCGGTCTTACGGCAACGGCACAGCAAACAGTAACAGTGACCGAATCGCCGGCGATTCCACCGACCATCACCGCGCCGGCAGACGTCACACTCTTCACCGGCGCAGGTGCGACTTCTTGCGGCGTGACAGTGGCCAATCTCGACGCCACGCTCGGCACGGCGACGGCTAGTGATAACTGTCCGGGTGTAGTGGTGACCCGAATCGGTGTACCTGCCGGCAATGTATTCCCGGTTGGCACTACAACGGTCACTTATCGGGCAACTGATAGAAGCGGCAATATCGGCGAGGACACACAAGTCGTGACAGTCGTCGATAACACCCCGCCGGCTATCAGCTGTCCAGCGAACATCACGCTCGAACCGAGTTGCCCAACCGGAGCAATAGCTACGTGGACACCACCCGTTGGCACTGACAACTGCCCAGGTGCGACCACTGAACGGACGGCTGGTGGGGCGCCTGGCTCGGTCTTCTCGATTGGCACAACTACCGTGACCTACGCAGTGACTGACGCCCACGGCAATGGACCAGTGAGCTGTAGCTTCACCGTAACGGTGCTAACGCCACAGGCCGTGATCCAGAATCTGATTAACTCGGTCAATGCCTCGTCACTGACCGGTACACAGAAGAACGGTCTACTGGCGAAGCTAAATGCCGTGCTCAGCGCCATAAATAGCGGGCAAACGAACGTGGCTTGCAACAAGCTGGTTGAGTTCAACAGCTCGGTTCAGACCCTGATAAGCCACGGAGATATCTCCGCAGCCACAGGAAACGCATGGATTAGCTCGTCGAACCATGTCAGAAATACGATTGGTTGTACCAATCTCCCATGTAGTTGACGAAGAACTTAACGCCTTGCGAGGTCAATAAACCTCGCAAGGCATTCGGAATATTTACATTTGAGGAATGTCCCAAGCTCTACGCCAAGTGAGGCTCATTCGTCCGACTTTGGGCGCGGGACTTAAACCGAAGCAATCGCTTCAAACTGTTTTGAGAAAACTGCGATAACAGCAATCAAGCTCAACCCCAAGAAGGAGAATGCACATGAGTAAGTTTCGCTTCACTCTTAATCTTCTGGCCCTCCCAATTTTCATCCTGACCGCCGTTTCTATGGCCCAGGGTCAGGCGACGCGCACTTGGGTGTCAGGCGTAGGTGACGACGCTAATCCCTGTAGTCGCACCGCCCCCTGTAAGACCTACGCAGGCGCTATTTCCAAGACTGCCAAAGATGGTGAAATCAGTACCCTCGATCCCGGCGGCTTTGGCGCCGTAACGATTACCAAGTCAATCACGATTAACGGCGGCGGCGGTGGCCAGGGCTATGGCTCGATCCTCGCAGCACTGACAAACGGCATCATCATCAACATCACCGATGTGAATGATGTGCGTAAGTCAGTGCGTCTGGACTGGCTCAATATCAACGGCGCCAGCACCGGTATCGACGGCATCAGGTTTGTTGCCGGTAATGCGCTCCATGTCTCTAACACGCTTATCGATGGGTTCACTAGTGACGGCATTGAAGTGACCGCTGCAACTGCCACTGTCGTAGTGGAGACCACCTATATCAGGAACTGTGTTGGTACGGGCATTAGAACAAATGGCAATACGGGCGCGGGAATTAAGGCGACCGTTGCGAATTGCTGGATCACCAGAAATGGTGTCGGCGTCGATTTCCAAAACGGCACGCTCGGGAGCGTTTATGAAAGCACCGTCGCTAACAATACCAGCCACGGCCTCCAGGTTGGTGAGCCGACGGCGGGTAGTAATATGAACGTCGTAAGCACCAACGTCTCGAATAATGGCGGCACAGGTGTAAACGTTCTGAACACTTCCAGGGCGCGCATTGCGAGGTGCAATATCTTCCAGAACAATGTGTCGCTGGCGCCCGCCAACCTGGTTGATAGTGGCGGCAACAACAGCATCGCGGGCAACACGACGAACACCGCTCCGGCTGGTCCAGCGCCCTTCCCGCAAAACTAACTCGGACACCCCTCTCGAGTCTGGCCCCTTGTCCCTCCTGGCGAGCGATTCGCCGGGAGGGACTTTTTGATTCAGCTAAAAATTTATTTTCCGACGCGTGGACCAAAACACCTCAGGGTTGCGCGTGTGAAGGAGGAGAGATGCTCCGAGTCTTTTGAGTCTTTCACAAACTTAACCCCCTCAACCCCTATAAGGAGACTGTAAATGAGCAATTCGCGCTTCACTGTTAGTATTTTGGCTGCCGCCATTTTCACCCTCGCAGCCGTTTCAATGGCCCAAGCCCAGGCGACCCGCACCTGGGTGTCAGGCGTTGGGGATGACTTGAATCCCTGCAGTCGCACCGCTCCCTGCAAAACCTACGCAGGGGCTATTTCAAAGACCGCCAAAGACGGCGAGATCAGCACGCTCGATCCCGGCGGCTTCGGCGCAGTAACCATCACTAAATCAATTACGATCAACGGCGGAGGCACTGGTGCGGGCTATGGCTCGATCATCGCGTCGCTGGTTAATGGCATCGTCATCAACATCACTGATCCGGCTGACGTGCGTAAGTCGGTGCGTCTCGACTGGCTCAACATCAATGGCGTCAGCACTGGCCTGGACGGCGTCCGCTTCCTAGCCGGTAACACGCTGATTGTTTCAAACACCCTGATTGACGGCTTCACGGGCGACGGCATTGACGCTGACTTCGGCGCCGCGCACGGAACCGGAACAACCTTAATCGTGGAAAACACCCGCATTCGCAACTGCGCCGGCTCGGGAATCCGCACCGATGCGTTTAGTGCGGCCGACAAAATCAACGCCACCATCGCCAACAGTTGGATCACCAAAAACGGCGTCGGCGTCAATTTTGTAAACGGCACGCTCGGCACCGTCAACGACAGCACGGTCAGCAACAACAGCAGCCACGGTCTTCAGGTCGGCGAACCCACTTCGGGCAGTAATCTGAACGTCGTCGGCACCACCGTTGCACACAATGGCGGCACTGGTGTGAACGTGCTGAACTCCTCCAGAGCCCGCATTGCGCGGACCAACATCTTCCAGAACAGCGTGTCACTCGCGCCCGCTAACCTGGTTGACAGCGGCGGTAACAACAGCATCGCAGGCAACACCACGAACACGGCCCCGGGTGGCCCGGCACCGTTCCCGCAGAACTAGCACAGCAAAGTCTTAAGGCTGTTCGAGGATCCCTTCTGGCCGGAGTACTGGCCAGAAGGGATTTTAGATTCAGGGCCAAGCATTGCCCGCGAGAAGCGCCGAAGGCGCTGCAGACGAGGAAGCGCTGAAGGCGCAGACAGAAGGTAGCCAAGGGGCAAGTGCGACGCGAAGCGGAGCACGCAGCCCCTGGTAACGAGGTTGTGACGACCAGCCCGGAACGGGCGACAGACACATGAGCGCGCCGTTTTCTGTCGGCCCGTTGGGTCTTGAATCTTTCCTCCATTGATCCAGGGGCGGAGCGCTTCGCGCTCTCGCCCCTGGCTACCTTCTGTCCGCACCTTCGGCGCGCAAAGCATTTGACGCGTTAATCGGCTGTGGCTAGTATCCACGCGTCAAACATGAAGCCCTCTTTGGTAATCAACAATCCTTCTAAATTCAGCGAGTCTGTTTACACACCGAGCAGCGAACTGAGTCAACCCGGACGCTTGCTCGCGAATATGTGGCGCGATTTACTCGCCTCCCGAGAACTCGCCTGGCGCCTGATGGTGCGTGACATCAGCGCACATTACCGCCAATCAGTGTTTGGTTTCGCCTGGGCCTTTCTTCCCCCGATTGTCATGGCCGCCGGATTTACCCTCGCGGGTAGCGCCAAGGTAATCAACATCGCGCAGACTCCGCTGCCGTACGCCGCTTACGTCATGTTCAGCATGATTCTCTGGCAAACGTTCGTCGAAGCGCTGAATGGTCCGGTGAGCGCCGTGATGAACGCGCGTCAGATGCTTTCTCGCGTCAATTTTCCGCGCGAGGCAATTGTGCTGGGGAAACTGGGAGAGGTCGGTTTCAACTTCGGCATAAAGCTCGTTTTGATCGTCGCGATTTTCGCGTGGTATCAGATGCCGGTTACGACGGCGGCTTTTCTCGCACCGGTCGCCTTGCTCTCGCTCGTGTTGCTGGGAACGTTTTTGGGTTTGCTACTGGCGCCGTTGGGAGTGCTTTATCACGACGTTACGCAGGGTCTGACGGTCCTGACGGGACTGTGGCTCTTTCTCACGCCCATCGTTTATCCCGTTCCGCAGAGTGGAACCTTTGCTACGATCGTCAAACTCAATCCGGTGACACCGTTGCTGGTAACGGTTCGGGAGCTGGCTACAACCGGCGTCGTTTCACAGCCGGGCCGCTTTTTCGTCGTGACTGCCATTACGGTGGTCGGGTTATTGCTGACGTGGGTTGTATTTCGCCTCGCGATGCCGTTCGCGATTGAGCGGGTGAGTTCGTGATGGCCCTCGAAACCGTCAATCTCGAAAAGATCAGTACCGTCACGGCGAGTGCCGCTGAAGCTGACACGCTCGTGTCGGTCGAAGACGTCTCGAAGAAATTCTGCCGCAGTCTGAAACGGTCAATGTTCTATGGTCTGCGAGATATCGGCGCCGAACTGTCCGGTCGCAGCAGGCACAGCGACGTGTTGCGTTCGGGTGAGTTTTGGGCGCTGAACGGATTGAGTTTTGAACTCCAGCGCGGCGAGGCGCTGGGTCTTGTTGGACCAAACGGCGCGGGCAAGAGCACTCTGCTCCGGCTGATCAGCGGCTTGATTAAACCTGACACTGGCACTTTGCGAGTAAGAGGACGCGTAGCTCCGCTCATTGCGCTGGGCGCCGGGTTTAATCCGATTCTGACGGGCCGCGAAAACATCTACGTGAACATGGCGATCCTCGGCTTGTCGCGCAAAGAGATCGATGCGAGGTTCGATGAAGTGGTGGATTTCGCGGAGATTGGAGATGCCCTGTCTGCGCCCGTGCAGACTTACAGCTCCGGCATGGCTGCGAGACTCGGCTTTGCGTGCGCGGTGCTTACGGATCCGGACGTTCTGCTGGTTGATGAAGTGCTGTCAGTCGGCGACATGAAGTTCCGGATGAAGTGCCTGCGCCACATGGGAAAGTTGCTCGAACGCGGCACCTGTTTCATTCTCGTTTCGCACAATCCGCACGCGATTCTTACAGTGTGCCCGAGAGCGATTTATATATCGCAAGGTAAAGTGCAGGCCGCCGGTGAAACGGCCTCGGTGCTGAGTCATTATGAAAAGGACACATTGTCTACTTCTTATGACGACAGCAATCAGCCGCTGCGCTTGCCGCCGAAGTCTCCCGCGGAAAGTTCGGGCCTGGACATTACCAGCGTGTGCTTCAGGGACGAGTATGGCAACAATCTGGGATCGCCGCTCTCCGGCAAACCCGCTTCAATCTCCGTTCGCTGCAAGACACACAAGGCAATGGACGGAATTAATTTGATCGTGGCGATCTCAAACCTGTCGCTGGAAAATGAACGCGTGCTTTATCTGAGCAGCCACTACGACGGCCAGCCGATGAGCGTCGTCGCGGGCGACGTTGAGCTTCAGCTCGACTTGCCGTATTGCGGTTTATCTGCCGGTTTGTACAGCGCCAAGATTGTCGTCACTGAACAGAGCGTCAAAACGCTCGACGCGGTGGAGTCGTTTCGCTTTCGCGTGAGATCCGACACTACGGCGGTACAGAATCTTTTCTATCAGCCCCGTGAGTGGCGAGTCACAAGTCTGTCATCTGACGAGTCAAATTAGGGAAATGAACGGAGTGAAACAAACAGTCAAGAAGATGTTTCGCACGGCAGGGCTGGAAGTAACGCGCGTCGCGCCTGCTGCGCCGCCGGAAACTCCTCCGAAGTTCTTCAACTACGATTTCGAAACTGACGAAACATTCAGATCGATCTTTCGCGAGGGCGCTCAACGAAGTGCAAGCACACACGACCCAAACGTGGTCCATCAACGCTTGTACAACACCGTGCAGTTTCTCAGGCACACGCTCGATCTCGAAGGCGCCGTTGCCGAGTGTGGCGCGTTTCGTGGACTCTCGTCGTTTCTGTTCTGCAATTACATCAGGCTCTTCAACCCCGGCTTCGACGGGAGCAACTATCACATCTTCGACTCTTTTGAAGGACTCAGTGAGCCGCGTCAGGAAGACGCAATCTCGCGCACTGAGTACGGCGAAGTTGGAGCACATTGCCAGTCACGTGGCGCGTTTTCCGGAACACTGGAGATCGTTAAAGCCACGCTGAGCGATTACCCGGCGATCGAATATCATCGTGGCTGGATTCCGGAGAGTTTTTCGGGAATTCCGGAGCGGCAGTACAAGTTTGTGCATCTTGATCTGGACTTGTACGAGCCGATCAAAGGCGGGCTCGAGTATTTTTATCCGCGCATGGTCCAGACTGGGGTGATTGTGATTGACGAATACGCCATTCCACGCTGGCCCGGCGCCAGGCGCGCGGTCGATGAGTACTGCTCAGAACATAACCTCGCGCCGGCAGTGTCATTAACGACCGGCAATGGCGTGTTAATCAGGAAATGACGGCAGCCAAAGTAGCAGTGAAGCAGATGGCCCAAAAGATCTTGCCGGAGAAAACATATCGCCGGCTGGCTGACAAACTGCGTGGCAACGCGGAGCAACAGGATCCCACTCTCTCTTTGCGCCAGGCAATCGAGAAAGACACGTTGTCGGACGAGTCGCTGCTCAACCTCAAGAACACAATTGAGATCAAACGGCGCATGGACTACGGACCCCATGATATTTACCTGCATGTTGACTCATTAACAGAATTTGAAACACGTCTTCACTCGTGTGCGAAGGAACCCGATACCGTTGAGTGGGTCGAAACGTTTATGAAGCCCGGTGACACGTTCTACGACATCGGCGCGAATGTCGGCGCGTACTCACTGATCGCCGCGAAGGCCTTTCACGGCGCGGTCAAAGTATTTGCTTTCGAACCGGCATTCCTGAACTTCAGCCAACTCTGCCGGAACGTTTTTCTGAACGACTGTCAGGACAGTATTACTCCGTTATCAATCGCGCTATCTGACAAAACCTCGCTGGACTCGTTTAACTACCACGATTTGATTCCCGGCGGATCGCTGCACACGCTGGGCGAAGCGATCGATTACAAAGGCGATCGTTTTAAGCCGGTCTTCAAACAGGCCATGCTGAGTTTCACGACTGACGATTTGATCGCTCAATTCGCTCTGCCGACACCGACACACATCAAGATCGACGTTGACGGAATAGAGCTTTCGATTTTGAAAGGTGCGGAGCTAACCCTTTCAGACAAGACGCTGCGCAGTATCGTGGTGGAACTGGAGGAGGGACAGAGCGAGGAGCAGATCAACAGCCTCTTGTTCCAAAAAGGTTTTCGCTTGCATGCGCGATACGGGCGTCGCACCGCAGGGATGTTTAATTGTATCTTTGTTCGACCGTGAACGAGAAAATGCTGTCATTCAAGAACGTCCGTTTCCTTTACGAGCCATATCCGATCGGATTGGCGAGTACTGTGTTTGAGGAAAAGTTTTACAGCCAGCTCGTGGAGTCGTTTCCGCCCGCGGAGCTTTTCACTTTCATGCCGCTGCACGGCAACAAGTATTCGCTTTCCGAGATCAATAATCCCGACAAGTATCATGAATACGTGCGCACGAACGCGCCGTGGCGTGAGTTTCACCAGTGGCTCAAGCGGCCGGAGTTTCCCGGCGAAGTTCTCGAGATGCTGCGGCAGCACAAGATTGATCTTCACGTTCCCAGTCATGCCAACGGGTCGTCGGCCGGCGGTTCGCGGCTCAAAAGGCTGTTGCGAGGCGATTCGGGATCTCCCGCTCCGGTGCTGAGCGCGCGATTTGAGTTTTCGATGCTGCCGGCCAAGGGCGGTTTCATCAAGCCTCACACGGACAGTCCGCAAAAGATCATCACGCTGGTGATCGCGATGCTTAATAAAGGTGAATGGAACGCGGAGTTCGGCGGCGGCACTGAAGTGCTGAGGCCCAGGGACATCACCAACAATTACAACTTCAAAAACAATTACCTCGAATTTGATGAGGTGGAGACGCTCACGACGTTTGACTATCTCCCGAATCACTGCGTCATCTTCATCAAGACCTTCAACTCCTTGCACGCAGTGAGTCCGATGAAGGCGCAGGATGGCGGGTTGATGCGCAAGACTCTGACTGTCAACATCGAAAAGGTGCTGTAACGAAGTGGGCGTAAGTGCAGAAACACATCCTCGGCTATTAATCTCGCCCCGCTTCTCTGTTGCGTCAGCGCCCGGCACGCAAACGGTCAAACCATCTCAACTGCCGTTCATTTCTGAAGTCAAAGCAAAACTGCAGAACGGCCAGTATCGTCTCGCGAGCTCGGCTTGCCCGTGTGGGGCCAGCGAAGGACCAGTCGTCTCCGAAGTCGATCGTTATGGATTGCCTTTGAATTTCGTTCTCTGTGCAAGCTGCGGCACGATTCGCATCGATCCATATCTCGACGACTCCAGCCTCGCAGATTTTTACACCCGCTTTTTCCAGCAGATGTACGGCCGAGTGCCGAACGTCGAGAGCTACTTCGCGCAACAGGCAAAGTACGGGGAAAGGATCCTCGCCGCGGTGAAGAGTTGGCTCAAACCGGGAAGCAGTGTTTACGAAGTTGGCTGCGGCGCGGGCGGCGCGCTAAATGTTTTTAGACGTAACAGCTACTTGATTGCCGGATCTGATTACAGTGCCGAACTGGTTGGCGCGGGCAAAGAGCGCGGCGTTGAGAATCTCTACTATGGCTCGCTCACGGACATTCCGGCCCAACTGCACGACGGCAAAGCCGATCTGATTTACCTCAACCATGTGTTTGAGCACATGAACCACCCACTCGGCTTTTTGGAAGACTGCCGCAGCCGCCTCGCGAGCGGCGGACGGATCGTGATTATCGTGCCTGACGTGAGCCGCATCGACAGATTTACCTGTCCCGCGGGCGACCTGCTTCAGTTTCTGCACATCGCGCATAAGTATAATTTCTCGTTTGAAGGCATTCGGCGGCTGAGTGCACGGGCGGGATATCGCGTGCGGCGGATTAGTCCGGATGCAAAGATTCAAACGCCTCACTCGATCATGCCCGAGTTGTGGATCGAGTTAACCAGCGACTCAGAAGCTCGCGGCTCAGTTTCCGTCAAAACTGAACGCAGCAATGACGGAACAAAGATGCTTCACTACCTGCAGAAAACCGAGAAGCTGTATGCGCGCGGAATGTGTCGGGCTCAACTGGTGCAGAAATTGAGGAGCAACCGGAGTTCGCTCGAAAACAATCTGGCCAGACTTCGCCGCGCCACACCGGCAAAAGTTCTCCGCAAACTAAAAGGAATAACTTAGTGTCTGTGCAAACCAGTCATACTGCTCAATTCGCGGAGCTGCTGGCGCACGAAGCGGCGGCCATCGAGTGCGCGGCTCAGCGTCTGCAACCAGCGCAACTCGAACACGCGCTAAAGCTCCTCGCCGGTTGTGAAAGCAAAGTGATCGTTAGCGGCATCGGGAAGTCGGGATTCATTGCCCGCAAGATCGCCGCGACGTTGACGAGCACGGGAACACGCGCTGTGTTTCTGCATCCGTCTGACGCGCTTCACGGCGACATCGGCATCTTGCATTCATCGGACGTTGTCGTGATCCTGAGCAATAGCGGTGAGACCGATGAGATTCTGGGAATGATGCCGTACGTGAAGCACCGCGGCGTGCCGCTGATCGCGATCGTCGGAAATGTTAATTCGACGGTGGCGAGAAATGCCGACGTGGTGCTGGATGCATCAGTCGATAAAGAGACTTGTCCGTTTAATCTCGCGCCCACGGCCAGCACAACGGTGGCGCTCGCAATCGGCGATGCGCTCGCTCTAACCGTGATGCAGATGAAAGGACTGACGCCGGAAGATTTCGCTTTGAATCATCCGGCGGGCCGGCTGGGCAAGCGACTCACGCTCAAAGTCTCAGATCTCATGCGCACGGGCGACGACAATCCAACTATCCTGCCGTCAGCTTCGTGGATCGAGATCGTGTCGGCGATCACACGTGGTGGACTCGGAGCCGTCAACGTGGTCACTGATGCGGGCATTCTCGCGGGCATTATTACTGATGGAGACCTGAGACGTGCGATACAGAATAGCGAGCCTGCGTCGTTTGGGAAACTCACCGCTGAAGGTCTGATGACCAGCAATCCCACTACGATCACTCCGGACGAACTTGCCTACACAGCTCTTCAACTGATGGAGAACCGGCCGTCGCAGATCTCTGTCCTTCCCGTTGTCGACCGCAGCCGCCGATCTGTTGGTCTGTTGCGACTGCACGACCTCGTACGAAGCGGACTGTAAGGACCATTAGTCGACAGGATTCACAGAATTTACAAGATACTCGGAGAAAAGCCCCACACTCCCTCCGTTAAAGCCATCGTGTGAATTCTGCAATCCTGTTCAACCGGTTTTCCGCCTGCAAATCAAATGACTCTGCTCGCGATAGTGGGCGCGTAGCTCGAGCACGTCAAAGTGTTTACCCCAGGTGCGGAACAGCTCTTCGCGGCTGAGATACGTGAGCATGAGCACGCCCTTGTCCTGTTCCCAGTCGCGACAACCTCGCGCCTGATAGCGCTGATGAAATTCACGGTAGGTCAGACCACGCAGGTAATGGTTCGCATCGAGCACGCTAAAGATCAGAAACCCGCCGGGCCGAATGATCCGGCTCAGCTCAGCAGCCCACGCATCCATCAAGGCGCACGGAACGTGAGTAAAGACCGAGTTGGCGTAAACGAAATCAAACAACCCATCGGGATAAGGCAGCGGCGGTTCAACGTTCGTGGCTTGCAGTTGCACTCGATGGTCCAGCTTCGACCTGGTCCACGAAATCGCTTCCGGTGTTACATCGCAACCATACAGGTTCGCAGCAAACGGAAAGTAATGAAGGATTAACCGTCCGAGGCCGACGCCCATCTCCAGGATGTTCTGCATCTGGTTGACTGGTGCGCCGTAGTCGCACAACTCGGATTGGTAAGCCCACACGGCGCGGTAACCGGAAGCGAAAAAGCCATCCGGGTCTGCCTTGTTAACCTGCTGTATCTTTACGACCGTTTCGAGCGGCGGCACGAGCGAATCGTCCTTTTGCGACGGGTGCAGACTCAGACCATAGCGGCTTTGATAAAAATCTTCGAGAATCCCTTGCCAGTAGGACCGTTCCTCGGTCCAGCCGTCGTCAAAAGACGCGGTTGGCATGGTTCGAACGATGTCGACTCCGAACAGATCGCGAAGCCCCTTGTGAACCGTCTGCTTCAGGACACGTGACATTATCTCGATCCTCCGTAGTGCCCCAGTTTGGCTTTCTCTGTGACTCTCTGTGTTCTCTGTGTCTCAGTGGTTATCGATTTCCAACAGAACACCACGGAGACACAGAGAACACGGAGATTGCACAGAGAAGAAGCTGAAAATTAGGCACTCGATCGTCTTCCAGTTAGCGGGTTAACAGTTCTTGAAGTAGTATTATAAGTCCGTTTCGAGACCACATCCGCCGGCATAATACGTTGAAAGACCAAACTCGCGTAAAAGTATTCATCGGTTCAGGTGAAGCCAGCCTCATAGAACGCAAGGTAGCAATCTACTCGCTGCGCAAGCACACGAAAAGAGAGCTCGACATCTACGTCTGCAATGGAACGCACAATGCCATTGAACTGAATGACGAGGAGCCGATGCTCGCGCCGATGTCTTTGCGGGTTAAATATCGGAACGTCACCGAGTTCAGTCTCTACCGCTACCTGATTCCGCAGTTATGCGATTACAGCGGCAAAGCTATTTATATCGACTCGGATACGATCTGTCTTACCGACATCGGACAACTCATCGACGCATCGCTCGACGGCGCCGATTTTCTGTCCAAGCCTGAGGCCTACAAAGGCGAGCAGCTTTGGGGACTCAGCGTGATGCTGATCGATTGTGAGCGTTGCCGGTTCGATCTTGAACAAGTGATTGACGAGATCGATTCCGGACGTTATACGATGACTGACTTCTCGCTCATGTCTCCCAAGTTCCTGGAGCATCACCCGTACAAGATTGGAAAGCTCGATCCGAACTGGAATGTTTTTGACCAGTGGGACGATCAGACAAGGCTGATTCACTATACAAATCTCGAAACGCAGCCGTGGAAATATCCGAATCATCCTTATGGAGAGTTGTGGTTCAAGTATTTTGCAGAGGCGATGGCCGCAGGATACGTGACCAATGAAGATCTCGAATTGAGCATGATCCGTTCGTACGTAAGACGCGACTTGTTGAACGGAAACTTCGCCCGCCCCGCTGCGTCGCCGGGTCTTGCAAGACAACTGGCCGCCCCCGTCAAGAAAGTCCTCAAAGGCGTCGCTACGCGAATCGGTTCCTGAACTCTGTTTCGAATGACAAATCCCAGGAAATTCAGACGTGTGGTTACCTGCCAGGGAGGTATTCAGCTAGTGGCAGCTCTGGCCGCGCTTCGCTCTCGTGAAGACGAGGAGAGAAACTCGGGCCGTGAACACGAGTACGAAGATTTTCTGGTGGTCTACGATCTCTTTGCACCCAATTCGCAACTGCCGCAATTCGCGAGTGCAGTTAAGAAAATGGCGACTGCGCTGCACCCCTGGCGTTCGATTCTCTACATCACTCATGAGCAGATGGAAGCCCTGGACGCCGAGCTTACGGTCTCGAACAGGCCGGAGATCTTCGCACGGGTTCGTGAAATGGTGGGCGCCGCGCAAGCTGATGAGGTTTACCTGTGTCGGAATTGGCAGTTTGGAAACCGGCTGATACTCCACGCTTATCGCGACGAGTTGAAAGTTTGTTACGGCGACAGTATCGGCATCTATTTTTCAGAAGCATATTTCTCTCCGGCAGTCGCAGCCAACGGTCCATCGATTAAAACTGTGGTCAGACAGCAACTGGGTCGACTCAAGCGGGGGTTGAGAAGCAGGCTCACCTCTGCGCCGCCTCCCGAGAATCAAAAACTGCGCGGCTACGACGTTCTCAGTGAGATCGAGTTTGACGTCGGCTATTTTCTGTTGCCTGAGATCCTTCGTGAAACGCCACCGATGGAAACGAGGCTGGTCAACAAAACAACCACCGGGAAACTGTTCCGCCAACTCGCGCAAGCTTTGAACCCGGAGCAGATCGCAGCTCAATACGGTTATCTGTCGAAAGTGCCTACAGTCATCCTGATGACTTCCAACTTTTCCGAAGCTCTAAGAATGCCGGCTGAAAAAGAGATCGCCGGCTATCGAACGTTTCTGGAAGAACTACAACTGCCACGCGAGTCAGCGCTCGTCATCAAGCCGCATCCGCGAGACGGCGCCGAAAAGATTCAGGTGGTGGGCCGCGCGCTGAGCGATCTGTTCTCCGAAGTTGTGTTGTTGACCGATCAAAACCTGTTCTTCACTCCCTTTGAAGTATTCTTGTTGCAAGCCTTTCTCGACGATAACGGCGAGACGCCGCGCGACCTTAAAATCATCACGTTCAGCACAGCCTGTTTGTCGCTTCCGGTACTTTTTAACCTGAACCCGATAATCGGTTTCGGCAGTGAACTCGTAAAGACGTCTTTCTTCGAAGACTACATAACCGGTCGTCTCAGACACGAAGAGGATTTACAGTTGGCAGTTCGAACTCTGGCAAGCCACGGAGATCACAATGGATTCAACTAACGAAGGTTCCTGGCGAGCGCGGGTCAAAACGTTGCTTCCGCCGTTGTTGCTCGAGGTTTATCGAAGCGCGCGCTACGGCAGCGCGTATCGCCGGCCGGGAGCTGCGGAGAACGGAAACATGCCGGACGTCACTGAGGTGCAATTCACTTTGCCACAGCGGCCGCTCAGCGAAATGTTTCCCGGTGTTGAATTCGTGCTGGTGAGCACTCCGGTTTCCGAGCTCTATCGACCGCGCGATATGGTTGTGCCGTTACCGGAACTGCTGACGCTCGCGGCCATCTGCCGTTACACGAAACCGAAACGCATTTTCGAGATCGGCACCTACACCGGCTCTTCAACTCTCGTGATGTCGCTTAACGCACCGCACGAGACTGAGATTCTTACGCTCGATCTCGCGCCCGGTGAGACTATCGGTTCAGCTTTTCGCAATACAACCCAGAGTGCGCGAATTCAACAGCTCTACGGCAACTCGCTCACTTTTGACTACACGCCCTACAACGGCACCGTGGATCTCGTACTCGTCGACGCGAACCATTCGTACGAGTGCGTCAAGTCAGATACTGAAAAGGCTTTGGCACTGCTGCGTCCGGGCGGTGTGATCGTCTGGGATGATTATCGCTGGCTTGATATTCATTCGGAGTGCTCCGGCGTGACTCTCTTCCTGAACGAGTTTCAGGCGACGCGCCCTCTGTACAGTATCGCCGGAACTCGTTTCGCCATTTATCTCGACCACGGGACCAGGCAATAGCATGGCGCTGAAGATTTGTGTCGTCACCAACTACTACCCACCTTATTTCATCGGCGGGTATGAGTTGGGTTGCCGCGATGTAGTCGAGGCGCTCAAGAATCGCGGACACCAGGTCAGAGTTCTAACCAGCACTTACAAGGTGGACCAACCACAAACCGACGGTGAAATCTATCGCTGGCTGGAACCTGGCGAGTGGTGGACGCCAAACTATCTGCGCGGTCTCGCGGGAGTGCTCAAGAAAGAAAAAGCTAATCAGCAAGCCTTTCGGCAACTCTGCGCTGAGTTTGAGCCAGATTTAATCTACGTCTGGAACCCTGTCGGTATTTCGCTGTCGATCGTTTCTGTGGCCCAGCAACTCGGATTGCCCGTCTGTTACTTCGTCTCGGACCATTGGCTCGAAGAGTGGGAAAAAGATCCCGGTTATCAGATGTGGCAAAAGCAAGCGGCGGGACTGCGTCGCCCTTTTCTCTGGAAAGGCATACTGAACCTGCTGAACGCACTCCACCTCACGAATCCTCCCGCACCGCCGGTTCTAAGCAACGTGCAATTTGCGAGTGAGTGTCTCAAGCGAAACGCTTTACAGAAAGGCCGGCCTGTTGCGAAAGCGGAAGTGATTCATTGGGGCGTCAACGCCGATCAGTTCCGCTTCACGGAAAAGCCCGATGAGCCAACGCGCCTGTTGTTCGTTGGGCAACTGACGCCGCACAAAGGCGTGCACACGGCGGTGGAGGCCATGCGTCTGCTGAAAGAGAATGGTCACAAATCCATTACTCTCACGATCGTGGGCGATAGCGTGTTGACGGATTTCAAGGCGCAACTCAAACAGGCGGTCACCGCAAACAAACTGGAGCAGCAGGTTCGGTTCGTCGGGCAAGTACGACGGGAAGAGATGCCGCAATTTTACGAGGACCACGACGTGCTCATCTTCCCGTCTGTTTGGGATGAACCCTTCAGCATTACCGTGGTCGAAGCGATGGCTTCGGGTCTTGCTGTCGTGGGCACCGCCACCGGCGGCAGTGATGAGATTTTGGAAAATGGCGTCAACGCGTTAGTGTTCGAGAAGGAGAATGCCGAAGAGTGTGCGGCATGTCTTTCAACACTGCTCACTGATAAAGAACTCTTCGAGCGCGTGCGGCGGCAGGGCAGGTTAACCGTAGAGCAAAAGTACCGGCTGGAGCAGATGGTCGACCGGATCGAACACTCGTTAAAAGAAGTTGCCGCTCAGAGTTCGAGTCCTGACATCACCCCCAGCCGCGTTTCGGCTTATGAGAGCGTCGCTTGCCCTGGTCAGAAGGAGAGGACTACTGTTTCGGTTGAAGATCAGTATCTACAATGAACCGCACGGCAGCGGAATTGGTGGCTCGGAATTTCTCGCCGCATTACTCGCGGAAGCTCTCGCCAAAGATCACCAGGTCGACTTGTTTCATCGCATTCCGTCCCTCACGGCTGAGAAACTCGGGGCAAACTCCGGCACCGATCTGCAAAACGTGCAACTCCGTTATGTCGACTTCAACGGTGAGCCGCAACTCTCGCGTCGCAATCCGCTCAGTCATTACCGGGAATCGCAACGAATCCTCGCTGAGCTCAGCGAAGGGTATGATGTTTTCGTCGCCATCATGCACGGCGTGCCGCCCTTCTCTCACGCGAAGAAGAGCGCGCTGATCGTGCTGTTTCCCACGCCCACCGCGCCGTACGTCAAACCCGAAGGCGGCATTGACACCCAACTCGCACGCAAGCGTCCGGGAAAGTATCTCTATCAGAGTTGGGCGTGGAAGAAACGGATGGATAGTTACGACCTGAAGACTGCGATCTCCGGTTTCTCGAGCCAGTGGACGCAAAGACGCTGGGGCATCAATTGTGAAGTAGTCTTCCCGCCGGTCAACACAGCATTCCGTCGCGTTGAAAAAGAAAAGGTCATCCTCAGCGTCGGACGCTTTGCTCTCGAAAGTGACGGACACACGAAGAAACAGGAGCAGATGCTCGAAGTTTATCGGCAACTGAACGCCGATCATTCGCTTGGCTGGGAATATTTTTGCGTAGGCGGACTGGGCGCAACCCCGGAGCACAAGGCTTATTTCGAACGACTCTCGAATATCGCTTCTGCCAGCGGCGCACATCTCGTTGCAAATGTCGCGCGCGGCGAACTCACCAACCTCTACGAGCGCGCGAGTATTTTTTGGCACGCAGCCGGCTACGGCGAAGATCAAAACGTCCGCCCGATATTTGTCGAGCACTTCGGCATCTCGACTGTCGAAGCCATGGCGGCTGGATGTGTTCCGGTGGTTATCAACAAGGGTGGTCAGGCGGAGATCGTGGAGCACGGCGTCAACGGATTTCTTTGGGAGACGCTTGACGAACTGCGAGACCACACCACTCGATTGATCAACGACGATGAGTTGCGCGCGCGAATGTCGGAAGCAGCTCGCACGCGCGCACAGATGTTCAGCAGAGAAACCTTCGTTGCGAACTTCGTCGGGCGACTACTTGGGAGTAACAGCCGTGCAGCCGCTCGTTAGCGTGATCATGCCCGCCTACAACACCGAGCAGTACATCGGTGAATCGATTCAGTCGGTGCTTGATCAGACCTACACGAACTGGGAACTGCTGGTGGTCGATGATGGTTCGACGGACAAGACCGCCGAGAGCGTGCGCGCCTTTGCGGAAAAGGACAGCCGCATTAAATATCTCTCGCAGCAGAACGGCCGCCAGGCGAAGGCGAGAAACACGGGAATTCAGAACTCGAGCGGAACTCTTTTGGCCTTTCTGGATTCCGATGACCTTTGGCTACCGGAAAAGCTGCAGCTTCAGTTGCAGGCTATGGTCGCGACGAATGTGGATGTGGTCTATAGTAACGGCTTTGTGATTTACGAACCGGGCGCGGCACCGGGTCAGATGGATTTTCCGATCGTGGCGGGAACAGTGGAAGGCCGAAGGATGTTTGACCTTCTGCTGCTGTTGAATTTTATCCCGGTGCAATCGGTCTTGTTGCGAAGAGAAGCTTTTGAAAAGGCTGGGCCATTCGATGAGTCGTTGCAATACCACGGGTGCGAAGATTACGACCTGTGGCTGAGAATCGCGGCGGGCGGCACGTTGTTCCACGGATTGAGCGAAAAGCTGATCAAGTATCGCCGGCATCCGGCGGCCACAACTCATGAGAACAGCAAAGTACTCAAGCCGATGTTGCGAGTTGTTAGCCGGCACATCGACGCCGGCAACCTCGATGACAGAAAAAAGAAAGCAAGGATCAGACGTCTTTATCGGGATCTGATCGCAGCGCTGATCGAGGAAGGCAAGCTGTCGGAGGCTCGCCAGACACTGGCGGAGTTCTCAGTTTGGGACAAGTCGGGAGTTGTTACGTCTCTGCAAAGACTGTTGCTGAAAGTCTCACCGCGCAGTTTCAACGTAATCAGCAGAGAGTGTCTTTATCGGGCCGAGTGGCACTTGGCGAAACTAACAGGGAGAGCAGTAGACATCTGAAGGTATGGTCATAACGGAGACAAAGCTTAAAGGCGCATTTGTGATCGAGCTGGAACCAATTGCGGACATTCGCGGTTTCTTTGCGAGAGGGTGGTCCGATCGAGAGTTTGCCGCGTTCGATCTTGACGTGCGTTTTGTGGAATCAAATCTCTCGTTTAATAAGAAGAAAGGCACCTTGCGCGGCATGCATTACCAGTTGCCGCCCTACGAACAAACCAAACTGGTGCGTTGCACGCGCGGCAGCATCTACGACGTCATTATCGACATGCGTCCGCAGTCACCGACTTTCGGGCAATGGTTTGCCCAGGAACTCTCCGCTGAGAATCACCGCATGTTGTACATCCCAGGAGAATTTGCCCACGGTTTTCAGACACTCGAAGACGACACGGAGGTTTTCTACCAGACTTCCGCCTACTACGCGCCTGAGCATGGACGCGGCGTGCGCTGGAACGATCCGGCCTTTAATATTTCCTGGCCACGCAACGATCCAATCATGATTGAAAGGGACCGCGATTATCAGGATTTTGCGGCGTGATATAGCTTGGCCTCAAAAAGTGTGTTACTGGGTTTGCGTCCGAAGTCTATGCGGCTTGGCCGCCCGATGTGAGGCGGGGCTTGCCCCGCCGTAGCGTACTCTCTTTTTGGGGCTGAGCCCCACACCGGGGGCGTAGCCCGAGTTTCTTTCAACCTCCCGGCGAGGCAAGCCTCGCCTCACATCCGGCGGCCAAGCCGCACGATACTTTTGAGGCAAAGCGGCGTGATATAGTCGACGATTCTTATGACCAAACGGGCTCTAATCACCGGCATCACCGGGCAGGACGGAAGTTATCTTGCCGAGCTTCTCTTGTCTCTCGGCTACGAGGTTCATGGTTTAGTCAGACGCGTTGCGCTTGAAGATCCGCAACGCCGCTTCACGCGCATCGCACATCTTTTGGACAAGGTTGTGCTGCATCCCGCGAGTCTCGAAAGTTATCCGTCGATCTTTCACGTCGTGAGCAAACACGAGTTTACCGAGTGCTACCATCTCGCGGCGCAGAGTTTCGTCGCCGAGAGTTTTCAGGACGGCTTCTCGACGATGAATACAAACATTAACGGCACACATTATGTCCTGGCGGCGCTGCGTGAGTTGCAACCCAAGTGTCGTTTCTATTTTGCCGGGTCCAGCGAGATGTTTGGAAAGGTGCGCGAGACTCCGCAAAACGAGAAGACACCTTTTCATCCGCGCTCACCTTACGGCATCAGCAAAGTCGCGGGGTTTGATCTCACCAGAAATTATCGCGAAGCTTACGGCATGTTTTGCTTGAGCGGCATTCTCTTCAACCACGAAGGCCCGCGGCGCGGCTATGAGTTTGTAACCCGCAAGATCACCTCGACCGTGGCGCAAATAAAACTCGGCTTGACGAACGAACTGCGTTTGGGGAATCTCGACGCCAAGCGCGACTGGGGACACGCACAAGACTACGTGCGCGCCATGCACCTGATGTTGCAAAGCGACGAACCCGAGGATTACGTGATCGCGACCGGCGCGACTCACACGGTGCGTGAGTTTTGTGAACTCGCGTTTGGCGAAGTTGGACTTGATTATCGTGAGTATGTGCGAACGGACGAACGCTTCTTGCGGCCGGCGGAAGTTGATCTTCTAGTTGGCGACGCGAGCAAAGCACGAAAGGAACTCGATTGGGAATCGAAGTACACGTTTCCGCAGTTGGTCAGTGAAATGGTCCAGTCTGATCTGGCGCAGCAGAGTCAGGGCCCGAAAGTTGCCGCGGTACGCGAGTAGTCCGCCAATCATTTAGCTATGCAACTTCCTTTGGTAACAGTCATCATTCCGACGTTCAATCGGCGGCAATGGATCTCGATCTGTCTGGATTCGATTAAGTCACAGACTTATCCGCACGTTGAGACGCTGGTCATCGATGACGGTTCAACCGACGGCACCGTGGAATGGCTGAAGTCGCAGCCCGAGTATTTCTTTGCGCGCGTGCATGAACAACCGAAGAACGGCGGCGCGTCAGTCGCACGCAACGACGGCATACGTCTGGCGCAAGGCGAGTTGATAGTGTTCATCGACAGCGATGATGCGCTTCTGCCAAATCACATCGAGACGGCCGTTAATGTCTTTCGCGACTATCCAGACACGGGCCTGTTTTGTTGTGACTCAACGATTATCGATTCCGAAGGCGCAATTCTGTTCGGCGGGCGCACCTGGCACCAGCTTCAGAGCGAGCAACGCAATCATCCGGTGCAGACTGGTTTCCGCAGCCTCGGTAACATCTTTGAGTTCTCTCACATCTTCCCCGGTTTCACTTTGCCAAAAGCCGTTTTCGAGAAAGTCGGTTATTTCGATCAGTCGATCTTCCCGATGGACGACTACGACTTGATGCTGCGCGTGGCCGGCGCCGGTTATGGCGTTTACTATTGCAATGAACCATTGGCGTTGCGCCGCGAACACACCGGCCAATGTTCGGGCGTGGCGAATTCAGTTGATACCTGTCAAAAACAGATGCGCGCGCTGCACGCCGCACTGAAACGCAATCCCGAATTGTGGAATGCTTCGGCGCCGATCAAACGGCGGCTGGCCTCGGCAAAGCTGGAACTCGCACTCAGCCGAATGAACGCTGGTGAAAGAGCCGCGGGTTTCGGGACGCTGCTTCAGGCAGTCGCGGCTGATCCGTCTCAACTTATCCGTGTCGCGCATCTCGGCCGCGGCCGCCTGCGTCGCATGGTCGCTTCCGCCTGAACATGCGAATCTGCTACCTCGCGGACGGACGCTATATTCATACTCACCGCTGGTTGCGATACTTCAGTAACCAGGGCCATCAGACATTTCTCTTCTCTTTTGCGCCAGTCACAGCGAAGCACGTCGAGGCGATCGAAAAAGCCGGCGGTAAATATCTCGGCGAGCTTTCGCCGTTCTATCTAAAAAAGTTCTGGCGCACGGCCGCGCAGATCAGGCGTCTGCGCAAACTGCTACGCCACGAGAAGATTGACGTGCTGCATTCCCACTTCGTGGGCGTAAACGCATGGTACGGTGCTCTCTCGCGTTTTCATCCGGCAGTCATCACCGTTATGGGTGGCGATATTCTCGGTGAAGACTGGAAGCCTGGGCCCGACATCCGTGAACGCTGGTTGACTCCTTACGCCTTGCGCAACGCAGATCTGATCACCTGCTGGTCCCGCAACCTGATCGACATCGTTCGCCGCTTTGCGCGACCGGGCGTTCCGATTGAAGTAGTGCATGGCGGCGTGGACCTCGAACGTTTTTCCTCGGGACCAAAACCGCAATACCTGTTGGACCGTTTTCGCCTGCCGAACAATGCTCGAGTGATTCTCAGTCCGCGGCTGATGCGTCCGCTTTACAATCTCGACAAGATCGCGGCGGCGGCGGAAGCGGTTTGTTATGCGGTGCCCGAAGCGTATTTCGTGTTCGCGGTGTTGCCCGTTGCGACTGACGAGGCGTACGAAGCGAAAGTCCGTGACATTCTTTCCCGTGGACCGGCGAAAGATCGGGTTCGTTTTGTCGGGTCGATTGCTCACGACGAGATGCCCGATTTTTATCGCCTCGCGGATGTGACTGTTTCTATTCCGAGTTCTGACGGTACCCCGATGTCAGTGCTGGAGTCGATGGCTTGTGGAACACCGGTTCTGGTCAGCCGCATTCCAAATTACGACGCGCATTACATCGAAGATCAGAAGACGGTGCTCATGGTGGATCAGAGATATTCTGGTCCTGTGGCGACGGCGTTGATAAAGCTCCTGCAGGACCGTACGTTTGCGGACCGTATCGCGGCGGAGGCGAAGCGGCGCGTCACCGCGAAAGCATCGTACGAATCGCAGATGGCCAGGATGCATCAACTCTACCAGTCGCTCCTCCACCGCTGACCGCGTTCTCGGACCCAAACGTTTCTCTTCTCTGTGTCCTCTGTGTCCTCTGTGGCTCTCTGTGTTTATTCGCTATTGAAGAAGGAAAACCACAGAGACACAGAGGACACAGAGATAGCACAGAGAAGCCTCTCGCCGGTCGCGGATTTGCACGCCGTTGCGGGCTCGTGCTATTACCTCGAAAGCAAGCGCAAATATGCACGTCGTTCATCTCATCGAGGCTCTCGGTCCGGGCGGCGCGGAGCGACTCCTGTACACCAATCTGAAACACTTTGACCCTGAACGAGTGCAGAGCACGGTGATTACGGTCTATCCCCACGCGACGCATTGGCTGGAACCGATTCGCGCCCTCGGAGTGCCGGTTGTGTGTCTCGACTGTCGCGGCCCGCGTGACATTCCGAAAGGAGTTCGCAAACTGCGCACGTGGTTGCGCGAGAACCGGCCCGATGTGATTCACAGTCACTTGTGGGCCGCCAACATCATCGGCCGTGTCGCCGGACGCTTTTCACGAACGCCGGTGATCAGCTCGATTCACAATCCCGATCATGAAGCCGAAGCGTGGGCCGACGGTGCTGACGTGAGCCTGATGAAGCGCCGGGCAGTGCGCGAACTGGATCGCTGGACGGCGCACGCCGGCTGCGATCGCATGATTGCTGTCAGCGAATATGTCAAACAGAGTGCGAATCGCCACCTGGGCGTTTCGCTCGATTCAATTGAGGTCGTTTACAATCCGATTGATGTCGACCTCGTAAGAGCCGAGCCGTCGACCAACCGCGCCGAGTTGTTGCGCGCGTGTGGCTTACCGCCAGAAAGTCTGATACTGCTGAACGTCGCGCGCGTTTCGCCACAGAAGGGTTTGATCTACGCGCTGCGGGCCTTGCCTGCGATCGTTGAACGATATCCCACGGCGCACCTGCTTTCAGTTGGCGCAACGACGGACCTGGCGTGGCACAAACAGCTCGAACGCGAAGCGGCCGAGCTCGGCGTATCCAATCGTTTTCATCTGCTGGGCGCACGGCGAGATGTGATTGATTTTCTACGAGCTTGTGATGTCTTTATCTTTCCTTCTCTTTATGAAGGTCTGGGCATTGCACTGATCGAGGCTATGGCCGCAGCGTGTGCGTGTGTGGCGAGCGCAGCCGGGCCAATCCCGGAAGTTGTCACCGATGGCGAGGATGGAATTCTTGTACCACCCGCGGACCCCGAAGCGATCGCGGCGGCCGTTTGTCAGTTGCTCGCTGACGAACCATTGCGCGCGCGCCTGGGACTGGCCGCCAGCAAGACGGCCTTGAGCAGGTTTCAGCCGCAGCAGTCCGCCGCCACGTTGACGCGGATCTATAAGGAGTTAGTGGATCAAAAACAACGGAATCATGGCAACTGAAAACTCCCCGGCCCAGGCGGGCGCGGTGATTGAACACTTCGACAAGTTATCCGCCAATCGCGATTGGTCGCGTCTCTACGCCTCCGCTGACGGCAACAACTATCACTTCCACGTGCGCCGCGATCGCGTGCTGGCGCTTCTGCCCGAGAAACTTGGTCGAGTGCTGGACCTTGGCTGCGGACCAGGCGTGATGACTGAAGTGGTACTCGAACGCGGTGGGGTTTTTGATGGCGTCGATCTCTCGCCCGAGATGATCAGCGAGGCAAAAGAAAAGTTTGGACATTTGCCCAACGTCAATTTCGCAACGGGCAACATCGAAGCGATCGATGCCGCCGATAACTCATACGACCAGTTAATCTGCATGGCCGTCACTGAATACTTGCAGACCCCTGATCGAGCGTTGTCGGAAATAGCTCGCGTGTTGAAGCCCGGCGGAATCGCAATCATCACCACGCCGAAACGTTGGACCATCAGCCGTGTCATCGTTGCCGCCACGAAACCTGTTCGGGTGCTGGCAAAGTTGTTCGGCGCGGCGACGGCCGATCATCTTCCGCGTTTGCGTTTACAGCCGCAGGAACTGGACGACGCCGCACGTCGCGCCGGTCTCATTGCCGATGGCGGATCGCAGTATCACTACACACCTTTCGCTTATCCGTTAACACGCGTGGCGCCAGGCCTGATGATGCGCCTCAACATGCCTTTCGAAAGATTCCATGCGGACCGCGGGGCTTTTGTTTCGTTCTGGGCTCACGGGTATGTCGGACGCTACAAGAAGGCCTCTGGGTAATGAAGAGAAGTTTCTTTTCACTTCTTCATAAACTTCGACTAACTCGGCTCGCGGCCTGGTGGAACCGTAAACGCGTCGTGATCCTCTGCTATCACGGCGTCACGGAACGCCGCGAACGCCATCCGGCCGATCGCTATGGTCTACACATTCGCGCCGATCGTTTTGAAGCGCAACTGGATTATCTACGCAGACACTTCCGGGTGATCTCGCTGGCTGAGTTTCTTGAAGCGCGCCAGAGTAACGGTCCGTTGCCTGACCGCGCCGTGGTGCTCACGTTTGATGATGGCTATCGTAACTTCTTGACGAGCGCGTTACCGCGACTCGCCGCGCGCGACATGCCTGTCTCCGTCTTTTTGATAACTGACAACATCCCATCGAAGAATCAATCACCGGCCAGGGAGTGGTCCGAAGCCGACGACGAAACATTCTTGTCGTGGGAGGAGGTCAGAGCGCTTCGCGAACAGGGCGTGGAATTCGGTTCGCACACTTGTTCGCATCGCAAGTTGTCGGAACTGGCAACAGCAGAAGCCGATCGCGAACTGCGCGTTTCGCAGGAAACGGTCGACGCGCACCTGTCACAAGCCACCATGCCGCTGGCTTTCCCTTACGGTTCGTATTCGGAGGCGGTGATTGCGATGGCCCGCCAGCTTCCGTACACTTGCGCCCTGACCACCGATGCGGGCACGAATGGGCCTGCAACCGATTTATTCTTGTTGCGGCGAAATCTGATCGGTGACGACGATGACGAGGCCCTGTTCGTCGCACGCGTCTCGGGTTTGACCGCTGCCTTGCAGCGCGCCGTAACGCCGTTTCGCAACTGATAGCAATTATTTTCGAAAGGGATTAATGAAGAACATCCTTGTCACTGGAGGCGCCGGGTTCATCGGCTCTCATCTGGTCGATGCGCTCGTCGAGCGAGGTCATCGCGTCAGGATTCTCGATGCGGTCGTGGAACAGGTGCATGGCGGCGCCGGGCCACAATATCTCAATCCGCAGGCTGAGTTTCTGCAAGGTGACGTTTGCGATGCGGATGTTGTGAGTCGTGCGCTCGAAGACGTGGATGTTGTTTACCACGAAGCAGCCGAAGTCGGCGTGGGCCAATCGATGTATGAGATTGCCCGTTACGTTCGGGCGAATGATCTCGGCACTGCCGTGTTGCTGGATGAGATCGTAAGGCGACGGCCTCAGATCAAAAAGCTGGTCGTGGCATCCTCAATGTCGATTTACGGCGAGGGCGCTTACGCATGTGATGAGTGTGGGCCTGTTCAGCCGAAGCTGCGCGAGTTGTCACAACTCCTGGATCGCGATTGGGAACTTAACTGTCCCCGCTGCGGTGCGAAAGTTAAGCCAATACCGACCAACGAAGACAAGTCGCTCATCCCTTCCTCGGTCTACGCAATCTCCAAACAGGATCAGGAACAGTTTTGTCTCGTGGTGGGCCGCGCTTACGACATTCCCGTCGTAGCACTGCGATACTTCAACGTTTATGGTCCACGACAGGCGCTTTCGAATCCCTACACCGGCGTGTGTGCGATCTTTTCGGCCAGGTTACTGAACGATCAGCAGCCGATGATCTTCGAAGACGGCGAACAGACGCGCGACTTCGTGCACGTCAGCGATATCGTCCAGGCAAATCTGCTGGCGCTGGAAACTGACAAAGCCGACTATCAGACTCTCAACGTCGGCACCGGTTTTCCGATTTCAATCGCTGACATTTCTTTGATGCTCGCGCGCGGTCTGAACAAAGACATCAAACCGCAGATCACGGGCAAGTATCGCGAGGGCGACATTCGTCACTGCGTCGCAGACATATCCCGCACCCGAACGTTGCTCGGCTACAAACCAAAAGTGAAACTCGCCGACGGCATTCCTGAGCTCCTCGAATGGGTGCGGCAACAACAAGTGGGCGACACCTCACAGGCCAACACCGAACTGGAGCAACACCAGTTGGTTCGATAACAAGCAGTCTATGCACTATCACCTGATCGGTATCTGCGGGACGGCCATGGCTTCGCTCGCCGGCATGCTTCAAGCGCGTGGACATCGAGTGACCGGATCGGACCTGAATGTCTATCCGCCGATGTCGACGATGCTGCGCGATCTCGGTATCGATGTGTTGCAGGGATTCAAGGCTGAAAACCTCACACCCGCGCCGGACTGTGTGATTGTCGGCAACGCCATTCCACGCGGAAATCCGGAAGTTGAAGAGACCCTCAACCGCAAGCTCCTTTACCGTTCGCAAGCGGAGGTCGTAAAGGAAGAGTTCATTCGCGGCCGCCATTCGCTCGCCATCGCCGGCACGCACGGAAAAACCACCACCACCAGCATCGCCGCGTGGGTGATGGACCAGGGTAGACTCGATCCCTCTTTCCTGATTGGCGGCGTGGCGCAGAATTTTGGCAGCAGTTTTCGCGTGACCGGCAGCGATTACTTCATCATCGAAGCCGACGAATACGACACCGCCTACTTCGATAAGGGCCCAAAGTTCATGCACTACCTGCCTGAACTCGCGATCGTGAACAACATCGAGTTCGATCACGCGGATATCTATGCGGATCTAAATGCCGTAAAGCTGGCTTTCCGGCGGTTCATGAATCTCGTACCTGCAAACGGGCGTTTGATCGCCGGTTGGGACAGTCCAAACGTGCGCGCCGTATTTGAATCGTTTGGACCAAAGCTCTTCACAAACGTGGAGACGTTTGGCACTTCGGAGGATGCAAAGTGGCAGCTTCGCAATGCTGACTTCAGTGGCGGCTTGTCGAAGTTTGAAGTCTTTTGCGAGGGTCGCTCGTGGGGACAATTCGAGACGCCGCTGCTGGGCGAGTTCAATCTCCTCAACTGTCTTGCGGTGATCATCGCCGCCGATGCGTGGAGCGTGAGCCGCGAGCGAATCAAGGAAGCACTGGCGACTTTCAAGAACGTGAAGCGGCGGGCTGAAGTGCGCGGCGAACAGAAAGGCGTCGTGGTGATTGACGACTTCGCGCATCACCCGACGGCTGTCAGAGAAACACTTCGTGCCTTGCGGTCACGCTACGGCGATCGGAGGCTGATAGCCATCTTCGAACCGCGTTCCTGGTCCTCACGCCTCGCTGTCTTTCAGCACGACTACGCCAACGCGTTCACCGCGGCGGACTACGTCGTGATCGCCAGCGTCTTCGATAGCCAGAAGGTCACAGAAAAGGGACGGGCGCTTGATACCGACGAATTAATTGCGGCGATTTCGAAACAAGGCAAGCCCGCGTTTGCCCTTCCCGATGTCGAACAAATCGTGACTCACGTTGTCCCCAAACTCCGCGCGGGCGACGTCGTAGCGATTATGTCCAACGGTGGATTCGGCGGAATTCATGACAAGATCCTCGCGGCACTGGCGTCTGGCTAAGACCTCCTTCTCTGTGTCCTCGGTGTCTCTGTGTCTCTGTGGTTTACTTTCTCACGCGCACACTTTAACGAACTATTCGTAACCGTCTCGCAGATATACTCCGGTAAAAGGCTCTCCCTGTAACGCAAGGAGGCCCGTCCGCGCGTGAAAAACTTTTCCATCTTTGAACAGGCGCTCAAGTTCTCCGGCGTCGATCAGACGGAGAACCTTGGAGAAATTGCGAGCCTCGCTCGCCGTGACTTCGCTGAACGCGAAAGCTTTATCTGCCACACGACGACCGCGTCGGTTGAATACGCGTGTCTGTTAATCGAGAACGCGGTCTTGCTGCGCACGAACCGCGCGGGCAGAGTTTACGCCGGCGTGGAACGACTCTCGTTGTTGCAACCGATCATCGATCGTTATATGCGGATAGCGGACGTGTCGGAAGCCGTGTATCTCTTTGGCCAGGATGATTGGCGGCCGCCACGCCATCCAAACATTCGCTTCATCACCTTGAACAACGATTTCCGTTTGGCGCGCGAATGGTTTGTGATAGCACGCTCGCCTTCATTGAACTGCGCCCTCGTAGCTTTTGACGAGACTGGCTCCGATGACTCCTCGCCGGAACACATCAGATACTGGGCGCTGAAGACCAGCAATCCGTTAGTAGTTCGCAGGCTCGCGCACGCTGTCGAGGGAGTGATCGACTGGAGTCTCGCCGCGTGAACCACTCAGAGCTCTCGGTAACGATGGTTTAATCTCAACCTGCGACGTCAACACTCTTCGAATTCTCTTCGGCAACAACTTTCTCGCAATCAACGCCATTGAGCCGACAAGTTCAACTACGTCGCCGCCGCCGCGCCAATGTTGCCGCACGACGCGGGGATCGGTGACGGTCATCAGCCGCAGCAGTGTCATGGAGATGAGGTAGGCATCGTCAACCTGCCCAACGAAAGGCAACATGTCAGGAATGAAATCGAACGGGATAAGAGCGTAGAGGATTGCTCCAGCCACCAACACTCTCTCCGTCGTCGGTACGCGCGGATCGACCATCAACCGCGCGCACAGCAACAGCAGGTTGGGAATGAAGAGCAACAGGTTTTTCATGCGGCTTCGCAGCTTTACTTCTGACATGTCACGGATTATACAGATTACACATGGACATTCTCGAACGAATTCGCCAACGCGCCGCTTCCAGACCGCAACACATCGTGCTCCCCGAAGGAAATGATCCACGCACAGTAGTAGCCGCGGCCCACTGCGTCAGCCAGCGCCTCGCTCGCATCACAATGCTGGGCGACGAAGAAAAGATTCGCACGACGGCGCGTGAAAATAATCTGGACCTCGGCGGTGTCGCCGTCATAGACCACCGACGCGCAGCGGATTTCGACAAGATGGTGGCGGTGCTTCACGACCTCCGCCGTGCGAAAGGCCTGATGGCTGACGAAGCACGCACGCTTGTGTCCGATCCGTTGTATTACGGCGACCTCATGGTGCGTCTGGGACAAGCTGACGGCTCTGTTGCCGGCGCAACCAACACAACTTCACACACCGTGCGCGCGGCGTTGCACTGCATTGGAGTCAGACCAGGTTTCCGACTCGTTTCGAGTTTCTTCTTGATGTCGTTGCCGAGAAGTGAGTTCGGACACGATGGCGCGATGATTTATGCGGATTGCGGTGTGGTAATCGAACCCAGTGCGGCTGAGCTGGCCGAGATAGCCTTGGCTGCGGCTGATTCGTGCAAAGCATTGTTAGGAACGGAGCCGCGCGTTGCGATGCTTTCGTTTTCAACGAAGGGCAGCGCCAACCATCGTTTGATCGACAAAGTGGTGGAAGCGACGCGAACGGTAAAAGCACGCGCGCCGGAGTTGCAGGTTGATGGCGAACTCCAGGCGGACGCCGCGCTGGTCGCGTCGGTGGCGCAGTCGAAAGCGCCGGGGTCGCCCGTCGCGGGACGTGCAAACGTTTTGATCTTTCCCGATCTTCAGGCCGGCAACATTGCTTACAAACTGACGGAGCGTCTCGCCGGCGCCACCGCAATCGGGCCGATTCTTCAGGGTTTGGACAAGCCGGCCAACGATCTCTCGCGTGGCTGCACCGCGCAAGACATCGTCGACGCTGTCGCGATCACCGCCGTGCAGGCACAGGCGCGGAAAACCAACTGACCTTCGAATACATCTGTGTAATCTGTGGTTCGATTAAGATTCACACTTGGGCTTCTCGTTCTGGCAGTCGTCTCGACCTGCGCCTTCGCCCAACAAACTTCGAGCCAGCAGCCGCAGGATCAGGAACGCGTCAGAGTTTTTACTGAAGAAGTACGCCTCCCGATCGTCGCCTTCGACGCTTATGGTCACTATGATCCCACGCTCGAGCTCGAAGACGTACTCGTCCTCGAAGATGGCGTGGCTCAGCAAATCCGCAGTCTCCGGCACATACCCGCAAACGTTCTGTTCGTGCTCGACACGGGCGGCGAGTTGAGCGGACTCGGCGGCCGTTCAAAAAGCACGTCGCTGACGCGGCAAGTTGCGTCCGAGTTGATTGCCAAACTTCAGCCGGGAACTTCGATCGCCGTGATGCAGTCGGGTAACGCGGCAGAGATGTTGCAGCCGTGGACCACTGACAAGGCAGCAGCTCAAAAAACGCTCAAGAACAAACTGCTCTCTACCAAACGTTCGCGCATCTCGGAAGCGATTGTTAATGCAACGCAACAGTTGAAGGACCGGCCTGAAGGTAGCCGTCACGTGGTGATGATCACCGACGGCGTCGACTCACCCGGCGGCAAGGTCGATCGCGGCGAGGCGATGCGCAAACTTGTTGCGGCGAGGGCCACCGTTCACATCATCAGCTACACCGAATACGTTCTACAGAAGAGCGAAGACAAGGATTCGAAGCTCTCAACGGGCCAGCGTCCGGTTGCCAACGACCCGATTACCGCGACCGACCCGACGCTTCCGCCGGGCACAACTCGCAATCCCGTTTTCGGCGTTGGCATCAGATTCGATCCGGCGATGAGACGGCAGCGCAAAGCCTATGAAGCTGACGTAAAGAAGAGCGAACAGGTTTTGAAGGATGTTGCTGATGAAACCGGGGGCAAGTGGCTGGTGCCGATCAACCGCGACGAAATGATGTCCCAGGCCAATGAGGTCGCGCGTGCTATCGGTGCTGAATACGTTGTCACTTACCGGCCGAAGCGTCCGCTTGCTGAAGCAAAACCGGGTGAGTATCGGCGAATCGAAGTTGCCTCTCGTCGTGTTGGATTGAGCCTGCACGCACGCCGCGGCTACGTTGTCCCAACGCCCTAACGCACCGCAGCTTCTAACTGCGATTCCATCACATGCATTAACTGCCGCACGTCAAACTGATCTTCCTTCGATAATAGCGACAACCGATGCAGTTCCTCCCAGACTTCTTTCGGCACGCGATGAAAAGCCGCGACAACCTTCGGATCAAACTGCCGTCCGGCCCAATCGTCCAGCTCTTGCGCGGCCGCTTCATACGATTTTCCACGGCGATACACACGATCGCTCGTGATGGCGTCAAACGCATCAGCCACCGCGAAGATGCGCGCGCAGATGTCGATGTCTTCGCCGCGTAGACCAAGCGGATAACCAGTGCCGTCCCACTTCTCGTGATGCTGGGCCACCACGCGCGCCGCCCCTTGCAAAAACTCAATCCCGCGCAAAATCTGTTGACCGTGCAGCGGATGCTCTCGCATGCGCACCCATTCTTCTTCCGTCAACTTGGCGGGTTTGCGCAAGATAGAATCCGGCACGCCGATCTTGCCGATGTCGTGCAACAACGAACCAAACTCCAGCGACTTCATCTCCTCGCTGCTCAAGCCGTACTCACGGCCGAGGCGCAAACTGTAACTAACGACGCGCTCGGAGTGGCCGTGGGTTTCTGAATCACGAGTTTCGAGTGCCGCAGTCAAAGCTTTCAATGTCGAACGGTAAGCACCTTCGAGTGAATTGAGGGCACGGTCCAGTTCGGCGGTCCGCTGTTCAACGAGTTCTTCCAGATGATTCTCGTAACGCTGCTTCGCAACGACGAGATCGTAATGTTCGAGTGCGCGTTTGACGACGGCTTCGACCTGCCGCAGGTCGAAGGGTTTCATCAGGTAATCGAAGGCGCCAAGACGCAGCGCGCCGATTGCGCTCTCAACCGTTTGCATTCCGCTGATCATCACCACCACGGTTTCCGGTGAAAGGTCCTTCACGTGGGGAATCATCTCGAGTCCGCTCATCCCGGGCATGGTGATGTCGCTGATAACGAGTTGAAACTGGTGCTCGCGGAGTAACATGAGCGCCTGCTCAGCGGAGGCCGCCTTGAGGCATTCATAATCTTCGCTCAGCAGGTCCGCGAGTATTTCAGTTATCTCGATCTCGTCATCAACAATCAGTATGCGAGGGGGCGCAGTTGTCGGCATTTGATCTCTCCTGAAAACGACAAGGCACTGTGGAAAGGATTCGACTGCTAAAGCTTCGACCGCTCAGTAAGGGTAGGTTCGGGGCTGAAGTGCCCTGCCTGCCAGCAAGTGGCTATCGCATTCTAGCGGTTTGGACCGGCTATGGCAAACAAGTTTTTACGCAGCCCGATAGTAGAAGCGGATTTTGACGGATTTCCGTGGGATTTGGGCCATGTTGCGCTCGCCGGCAAAGGGCCTTATGATGTCAGCCCTTCGCCGCCGGAGTGGCGAAATTGGTATACGCACCAGACTCAAAATCTGGCGAGGTTCACTCCTCATGTCGGTTCGAGTCCGACCTCCGGCACCATCTCTAAAATCTGTAAAATTGAAGCATTGAGAATAAAAGAGTTCGGAAACCGACCTCCCACGCGAGTTAACTTGAAACGTTCCCTGTATGCCAGGCTAATCTCCACCAACCGCTTGCACCAGGCCCGTCCTGGGCCTTTTAATATCGGTCCCCGGTGATGTCATTATTTTTGGATACGTCGGTAGGGCCTGAGGATGTAGTCATGTCGTTGATTCTCCTTTTCGGTTTGGACTGTGAAGTTCAAGATGACAGATCGCCACAATGTGCGGTTGAGAACGACGCCGGGCGAACTGTATGAGACAAAGCGTAAGGTCTGCGAGGACTCACGCTATGTGCGAAAAACTGAGAACGTGCGGGACTCTAGTTCTTTCGCATGGTCCATGTCAACAAAACTTGTCGGCGCTTACGTCCGACCTTTTGACACCATGCCTGCCTACTTTCGCCAGAACCGTGCATCGCATTCCTGCGTAGTAACCATCACTTGCAATACTAGCGACGCCTGCACGATGGCGCTCGCTGAAATCCTTCAGGAGATCAACAACCGATGAAACAAGTCGCTGACGTGAGCGGGCGGAACTGCTGCCTCGCGGTTTTATCTTTATGCCTTCTTCTGACTCAGGTGATCGCTAAGCCGAGCGGTTCGTCAACGACTGGGAAACCCGCAACGCCGGCAATCGATTTCAGCGAACTCGACAAGCTCGTCCCCGCGGAACTCAAAGAGAAAAACACGCCCGGTGCGGTGATAGCTGTTATCAGCGGCGATCAGGTCATCTATCAAAAAGCGTTTGGCGTCGCGAATGTTGAAACCAACGCCGAGATGCGAAGACTTCCCAAGTTTGTGGCGCGTGCGCGTACGACCCGACGTATTCATTCATCTCTGCGGCCGTTAGTGGTGTGAACGAGGCGGGCTTTTGCGGTTCGTCGTCTTTAAGCCCGAGTGCGAGTTCCGTGGCTTTATTGAGACTCTTGCGCATCGTCTCGCCACTCTTGTTGGTCAATACAATCACTGCAAACTTCTGTCAGGACGGCAAACTCTTTGTGAAGGTAGATGGCAACGAACACGCGATGACAAAGAGTGGAGATCGGAAGTTTACTTTTGGTGCGCAAAACGAGAACAAACTGGTCTTCGTGCCCGACAGGAACGGAAAGATCGACTTTATCTTCACGGAGCTTTACGGCGCCAAGAGAGTTGCGAAGACGACTACGCAATAGATCCGGAAACCACAGAGACACAGAGACACAGAGAGATTTACGGGTTCTCCCACAAGTGCGTATGAAACTATTTTTCCTTGCCGCTCTGCTGCTAACCGTAACCGCTGCTCATCAAGTTTTCGCGCAACAGCAGCCATGCACACCGCCAGTCGCCCTCCCAACGGCAACTGAGCCAAACATATTTACCGAGGAACAGGAAGTCTATCTCGGAGACGCCGTTGCCGAGCACATTCAGCATAACTACAAGGTCATCGAGGACCCGGAAGTAACAGCGTACCTGACGGCTATCGGCGAGCGTCTCATAAAACAGTTGCCGTTGAACCGGCTTCGTTTTCAGTTCTTCCTGGTCGATCTGCCGGATGCGAACGCGTTTGTGATTCCAGGCGGCCGGATCTACGTCTCACGAAAACTCGTCTCTTCAGCGCTTAACGAGGATGAACTCGCGGGCGTTATCGCCCACGAGCTGGGCCACCTCGTCGTTCACCAGTCGGCGATGGATGTCACGCGGCAATTCAAGGAGGTTCTCAGCGTCAGTTCGGTCAGCGATCGCCGCGACGTCTTTGACAAGTACAACCAACTGATCGAAAACCTTAATCGCCAGCCCGGTGCCTTCAAGCCTCGTGATCGGGAAAAGGGTCAACTCTTTGCCGATCAGGCAGGTCTGTTTGCACTCGTGGCCGCGGGCTACGATGCCGCGGCGATGGGCCGATTTTGGGACCGCATCGTCGGTACGGAGGGGAAAAAGGGTAACTGGTTCTCAGATCTCTTTGGCACTACGCGCCCCGAGGAGAAGCGACTCCGCGAAATGACCAAGGTCGCCGACGCTCTGCCCGCCGCGTGCCGGCAGCAGAGTTCCGCGAGTAAGTCAGAGGTGTTTGCACTTTAGCGGGCGAAGGTCATTTCCTACAACGGCCTTGGACGAAGGGAGTCACTGCATGGCGTTCTTTCAAAGCAACAACTCTCGCCACCGCTGCGCAGCGACATTATTCATCTGCGTTTCAGCCGGATGGCGCCTACCTGCTCGCTCAGGACGATGCCGGAATCAACGTGTTGTCGCGGGAACCGTTTGCGCCGTTGTTTCGAATAAACACTGAATTCGATACCTACTACGCGAGTTTCACTCCCGATTCCAAAGAGATCATTTTCTACACTGACAATCTCCGGGTAGAGCGCTGGAGTGTTTCAGAAGCTCGTCTGATCGAGGCTAAAGAGGTTGTGCTGCTCAAGGGCTGTTTACAAACGCAACTGTCGCCGGATGGAAAGCTGCTGGCCTGTCTGGATCCGGAGTTTACCTTGAGTCTGATTCGAGTCGATACGGGAGAGACAGCGTGGCAGAAGAAGGAATTCTACGCGCCGGATTATTGGCAGTATCGACAGATCTATTCACAGTTGCGCATGCGTGGTGAGGACAGCACTGATTTAGGCCTCGGTGTAATCAATATGAAGTTCTCACCCGATGGCCGTCAATTCGCTGCCGGCTATTACGGTCCGATCAAATTGGGAAGAGGAGTTATAGATGAGGTAGCCGAGGTGATTGACACAAGTACTATGAACAAGGTGTCAATACCTGAGTTTACAAGACGATTAATCGCTCACGGTTTCACTTTCCTTGGTAACGATCGGATAGCTGGCATTAACGGTAAAAACTTCAAGAAGTCGGCTGTGATCAAGTTTCCTTCCGGCGAAGTTTTGACGGAGCTGGAATTGTGGCGCAAAAGAATGAGTGCGCCAACACTTGGGGACTACCTGCTGATTCGCCCCGTCAAGGACTACGGTCATCGCTTGTTTGTTTTGACCCGAACACAAACAGCCTATGTTCTTGATGTGGGGTCCATCGCGAAGAATTGACTCGCGCTACCGCATCGCGCGCGCCTGATTTTGCTCCTGAAGTAGCTGGACGAACTGTTGCAGCTCCGCCAGGTTAAGATCCGAGACGACCCAGTAACTCATCCCTTCATTAGACCAGCGAATCAGATTGTAACCCTGATGGACTGACGCTGTTTGACTGATCAGCGGCGCTCCGTCTGATGGCCACACGAACAAATTGATTGGATGTTGCCCGTGCTGATAGACCAGCGCCGCAACCGGACGATTGTCGATGTAATCGAGCCGCCCACCGTGCAAGCTGAATCCTTGCTGACTCAGATCCTTCACCGGCGGTGAAAAATCAAGCTTGCCATCAAACCATGGCTTCACCGTGTGTCGATCCGAAGACACCACATCCGTTAAATGATTCGCCATCAGCGAACGCACATGGCTGGAAACTACCTCCTGAGCAACCACGTCACTCGTCGATGGCCGGCGAAGCATTCCTGCTACGGCCAGAACAATAACTAACGCAGTGAACAAGGTTGCGCCAACAGGTAACCAACGCCAACGAAGTAGCGCAGGTCTGGTATTCGAGTCGTCTTGCTTTCGCAGAGCAGATCGCAAACTTCGCTCGAAATTTGTGGGCGGGTCAAATCTGAGCGCGTTGCCTGCCAAAGCCGATCGCAAACTGCGAATCTGTTGATACATTTGCGCGCAGGCCTGGCAGTCCTTGAGGTGTTCTTCGATTTCGAGACTCTTCACGAGGTCCAACTCGCCATCGACGTAGCCGTGAATCAACTCACGCGTTTGCTGACAGTTCAACGTTGGCCTCCTTTCCCATGCGATTGGCGAGTAGTGTGTGAAGCCGCTGGCGTCCACGCTTCAGGCGAGACATAACAGTTCCGATGGGGATGTCGACGATGCCGGCAATCTCTTTGTAGGAAAGTCCTTCCATTTCACGCAACACGACTACTTCGCGGAACTCGACCGGCAGATCATGGAGCGCCTGACGCACCATCTGCGTATCGAGTTGCTGTAACAACAACGCTTCAGGATCTGCAAAATCCAGACCTGCCTCCTCGAGGTTGTCGTCGATTGATTCGGTCTGACGGAGCGCACGATTCCGCTGCAGCCACGTGTAACAAGTGTTCCGCACTATGGTCAGCAGCCATGCGCGACTGTCGCCACCGTAATAACCGCTAAAAAACTTAAGCGCGCGCAAGTAAGCCTCCTGTACCAGGTCTTCAGCGTCGTGTTCGTTGTGCACAAGCCAGCGTGCAAGGCTGTAGGCGGCGCCCAGATGCTGCAAGGCAAGGTCTTCAAACCGCACTACTTTGCTTTGGTCTGACAACGAACTGCGCACAGCCTCCTGAATACAAGACTGACTAGAGTGCTTTTTTATTCCCGTCGCAGAGATCAGCAGTTACGCGGGAATATTCCCACACTGGTCGAGGTCTGTATAGGCAAAGGGAACTTGATAACGAGGAGAAAGAGAAATCATGAATAACTTAAGCAACTGGCTACTCAATCCACCAATCGATGGACCAAAAGCGACTATCCTGATTCGAACAATGGCGGGAGCCGTCTTCGTGTGGGAAGGCATCCTCAAATTCGTCTACACGAATCAGGGTGTTGGACGTTTCACAAAACTGGGATTTCCCGCGCCTCACTTCACCGCGACTGCGGACGGCTGGCTGGAGATCGTCGGGGGGCTGCTACTGCTGAGCGGTTTCCTGACGCGGCTGATCGCAGTGCCCTTCATCATCGAGATGATCGTGGCAATGGCTTCGACAAAGATCCCTATGTATCTGGGAACGTCGCCACTGCCGCTGCCGCCGGTCCCGCCGCAAATCGGCTTTTGGGCTGTGCTGCACGAAATACGATCTGAATACGCGCAACTGCTAAACTGCGCTTTCTTGCTGGTGGTGGGACCTGGACCATGGGCTGTCGATGCGCTGTTACAAAAACGGCGCTCGACGGCGCCAACTTCACTCACCATCCTTCGCGCCCAGGCAGGCAATGACCTTTCGCATTCCTCTCAAAGGGCATGAGGCCTCATTCGATTTGAAGGCGAACCGCCACAAAAATGCACAAAAGGCACAAAAGATCAGCGGAAGACATTTGTGCGTCTTGTGCTTCTTGTGGCTTCGTTTTCGTCTGCGCAAACGTGGGCAACCTGGAGCAATTGCGAGCAAGACCCGGAACGCGTCTTGCTCGTATTTTCTGTATCATGAAATCAATAAAAGTCATCAAGCAGAAACGTGCTGAGGGCGCGGTTACAACGACTACCGAAAGCAACAAGCCGGTTGCGCCAGGCACCGCCAGAATCGTTAGCACCATCAAGAGCTGGATCGCGGAATCAAGAGAACGCAAGCAAGGTCAGCGCCGTTCGTTGCCAATCCTTACGCTTGTAATTATGGTCACGTTAGCACTCGTGGCACTCGGCACGCCGGCCAGAAAGACCAGACATGCCGGTGTCACGCAAACCCCGGACGGCATCACACAAACAGTGGCAGAAACAAGCGTCAGGCCGTTGACTCCCGAAGAGCGCGCGATCAAAGTGACGATTGCAACTGTGTCCAGTTTCCTTGGACCACCAACAAATCGTTACAGAGTTGGCGAGCAGATTCCGATCACCATCACGATGACGAACACTTCACCGGCGACAGTTTACACGTGCATCTCTTCCGATCTTTATCAGGACCTTCCGAAACTCATGCGCGACGGCAAAGTCGTTCCTTACATGAACTGGCAATCATACGAACGTCTCAACGCGCAGCGGGATCACACCTGCGAAAACGAGAACCTGCCGGAACCAGTGCTGCTTAAACCTAACGAACCACAGTTGGCGGATTGGTTTGTACTTGCTGACGGCGCAATTTCAAGCGGCGCGGAGGCCTGGTACGATCCTTTGCCGCCGGGGAAATATGAACTATCAATCCAGCGCCGTCTTGCGTGTTGCGAGGGACCGATGGTCGAGTCGAACAAGACGAGCTTTGAAGTGGTGCGGTGAGACGCACCACCTCTCATCTCTTTTCAATGACGGCCCGCGCCTCTGAATCCTCCGAAACCTCGAACCGTCCGGCCCTCTCCGAAGGAATGAAAACGCAGACCAGGGCGGAACGTCTCACGGAACTCCGGACGAAACGTTTCGCGGAAGCCACCTGGAGTACCGCGCAAGAAAAATGGACTGCGTGAGAAGAAAGGAACGCGATTGAAGACTACTACGCGTTGATTCCAGTTAAAGCCCCAGGCGGGCCAGCCCCAACCGAAGCGCCCAAAGAATCCCACCGCAATGCCAGGACCGAAGGCTACGTACGGTGGTCCATACCACGGCTCGTAAATGTAGCCCGGATAAATGTCCAGCGGCGCGCCATATACGATCCACGGATCGAAATACGGCAAGTAACAAATGTCTGGCGCGACTGGTTCGATGACGATCGTTGTCCGTTCCGTCGTCACTCGCTGCTGTGGCGTGCTCTGGAGATTACCTGCACTCTGCGCGCGCTGGCGCATGATCTGGATCGCGTCGAGCACGCTTCGTGGCTCATCGAGATACGCGTTTCCGAGTGCCATGGTCCATGACAAGTTCATGTCCAGATTAGCCAACACGGAGGGAAACGCAGTCAGCGCTTTCACGCTCGAGTCCCACCACTGCTGGTCCGCTTGCACAGCCAGTCGCTCGCTTCCCAAATCGGATCGCATCACCAGCCAGTGATCGGCTTCCACGATCTGCGATGGATAAGTCGACGCTGTCAGAATCTCGGCCACGAGATTATCCGGATACAGCGCGAGCGGCGCTACGAGTTGTTGTAATTGTGCAGGTGTTTCCGTCACTGTTGTCTGAGCAATCGCCACACCTGCCTGACCTTCCAGCGCCAGCACTGCCGCACCGCAAAGGATCGCGATCGCCAACCGTCCCTGAATCGTTTGAAAACTACTCTTACCCCTTTTCATGACCTACCTCCTCTGTCAGCGATCCGAAGCCAATAATTCTTCGGATCGCCGGCAGCGCGAGATTAAGAATGTCAAACATGCTCGGACCATCTCGCGAACCGAAGCATTTAGTAAACTGCCAAAGCCACCGTCTCCGGTTGACCATTGTTGCTCGCCAGCTCACGTCGCAACCGGCGCTCTGCGCGCGAAGGAATTGACTCACGCGCCGTTTCCTCGCCCGCGGTTACTACTTCCGAAAGGAAAGTGGTGTCGCCGTAACGGTGAAACACGATCACGCTTTTGCCCGGCGTTCGGTTTTCAATTACGGGTTCCGTAGAGAACACTGCCTCATCACGTTTGACGTCGACATTTCGGATGATCAGCGTCATCGGATCATCACTGATTCGCCTGATCTCGTAGTTGCCGGCGGGAAGAGTTCTTCTATCCACCGTGAATTCGAATGGGATCGACGCGCGCATTGCGGTTCCCGGCTCCTGCGCCTGAACAGTGAATGCAACCATCAACGCCAAAAGACATCCTGTGACTGTAATGCTCAAGACCTTTTTCATGACTTCTCCTCTAATCGATAAATTTCCTGACTCTACCCGGTAACTTGAAATTGCTATGCCAGCGTGAGAGCGCGTGAATTCAGGATCTTCATGGTTGATGGCTGAGGCTTTCTTTCTCCGGCAAGTAAAAAGGCCACACACGCGTGCGTGAGAGAGACTAATGAGAAGCCCGAGGAGGACCACGTTCCGAGATGGCATGGTCGTTGCGCTGATCATTGCCAACGAAGAGAGTTTCGCTCTTCAAGCAATGTTTTCAATTCAGGAGGCAGTAACTGTGAAGCAGTATCAAGGAACGACTAACGACGATCGCAAACCGCAAGGTGTGACGTCTGCACAACCACATGAACCAGCAGCGGAAAAGGAGAGTGCAAATCGCAAGCGTGAGGGAAAGAAGACCCGGCCTGACAAGCTAACTCAGACGGCAAAGCAAGGTAAGTAGTGGCGTGGGCGGTGGGTAGCGCGCGCGAGGCTGCAAAAGGCACAAGGACAGGGGAGAACCAAAGTTCCAGCCCTGCCTTGTGCCTCTCGTGCATTTCCGTGGCGATCAGAAATCAAATCGCAAATCCAATTGAATAACTCGTGGATGGCTGGTGAACACATGCGACGCAACATCGAAGTCCGTCTGGCCCACTGTGTTGACCTGACTCACACCAGTCGTGGTAATCGGCTCGACGCCATTCACCGAACCGGGAACATATTGTGGATGGTTAAAGGCATTGTAGAAGTCAGCGCGCAACTGAATCTTCTTGCTGCCTTCTCCGATGCCGAAGTTCTTGAAGAGTGAGAAGTCGAGATTCTGAATCGCCGGCAACTGAAGTGTGTTGCGGCCGGCATTCGATAACGCACCCAGACCCGCTTGAATGTATTGCGCGTTTGGATTCGTCGCGACGTATCCGACGATTCTCTCGGCATCAGATATCGCGCAACTGCCGTCGTCATTGAAACTCGTGCAACTTCTCAGCAAAGGCGTCACCAGACTCGATGTATCTGCGACGCCGGCAGGATTAATGATCGACCGATCAGGAGCCGGATCTCCATTCAGATTCGAATCAAGACCACTCAAGACCGTCGCCTTCTCGCCTGACTCGAAGGTCAACGTTCCGGCCATGCTCACACCACCGAAAAGCGCGTGTGCCCAGTGATTCGAGTTCTTTCCGAAAAACGGCAGATCGTAAACGGCCGACGCCACAAACCGTTGCCGGCGATCGAGTGCAGAGTCAGCCTTCTCCGGCGTCTGGTTTTGAAAATCCTGTACTCATCGCGGTGAGAGTACGGTGCTGAAAACTTCGGCAGTGCTGTCGTCAATCAAGTGACTCCACGTGTACGCTGCCGAGAACTGAAGCCCGCTGCTGAAACGTCTGGTAAGCGATGCCGATCCCGCGTGATAAGTCGAATTACCATTCGCGAGAAAAGCAGCAATGGGCGAGGTGAATCCGGCCGCTACATACTGCGGCAGAATATTTGAACGTGACTGAATGTCGGCCAGTGTTGTAGTTAAGTTGTCGAGCGACGCCTGTGATGGCGTAGACATGAAAGTCGGCAGAAAACCTCCCGGCCCATCAAACACTCGGTCCTGAATGTTGATGCGATTCTGGGTTGGGAGATGAATGCCGCGGCTGCCAAGGTATCTGAGTTCGAGGACGTAGTTCTTGTGAAATTCTCTTTGTAACGTCAGACCCCACGACAACGAGTAAGGAACCTGCTGATCAGGAATGAACGCGGAGGTAGCGGCTCTTGCTGCTGCCGCATCCGTGGTTGCGCCTGGTAAAACGTTTGGTGGAATCCCTCCGTTTGCGAGAAAGTTTGGCGTGACCAGAGGCGTGCCGGGCATTTTTGGATCTTTGCCCGAGATCTGTGGGGGTGGTCTTACGCCGATTTGCTCAAACTAGGCGTTTGTTGCTCTCTGTGTGGGTGGCCGTTCACTTCGCGCAGGTGTGCTGTTTCTTCCGGATTCAACGCCCAAGGCATTAGCGAATTCGCACCGGTCCGGTGTCGTCGCGCTCGTACGCCGGGCTGGTGCTGGGTGGATGGCATGGCGTTTGACAGGTAAGATGAAAACTCTCTGGAGGCAAGTGAATGTCGCGCACGATATTGCGATACGGGTTAGCCGTCGTCAGTGTGGTTGCCGCACTGCTCATCACCCGATCCCTCGAGCAATACACCGACATCACGCCACTCTTCTATGCCGCGATAGTCGTTAGCGCGTGGTACGGCGGCAGAGGACCGGGCTTGCTTGCGGTCATTCTGGCCACAGTCGCACTCGACTACTATTTCATCCCGCCGCTTTACACTCTGAGCCCAAGCCTGAAGCAGATTAGCTTTCTGATCGTGTTTGGGTTTCTGGCTATGCTGACCAGTTGGATGAGCAGCAAGCGCAAACAGGCTGAAGAAGGTCTGCGGCAGGCCCGCGACGAACTCGAAATGAGAGTTCAGGAACGAACTAATGAACTGAGACAGGCAAACGAAACGCTCAGAGAACGCGGCGAGGCGTTGCAGGAAGTCCAGACCGAGCTCGCACACGTCACGCGCGTGATGACCCTGGGCGAGCTGACCGCTTCGATCGCTCACGAAGTTAACCAGCCCCTGGCTGCGATCGTTACCAACGGCAATGCTTGCCTGCGTTGGCTTGGAGGCGCGCAACCAAACTTCAGTGAAGCACGGCTGGCGGTGGAACGAATCATCAAAAGACAGCTATCGTGCGAGCGAAGTTATCTCGCGAGTTCGCACCCTTGTAACGAAGGCTCCGCCGCGACATGATTGGGTGGACCTGAACGAAATCATTCTCGAGGTGTTTGCTCTGGCCGAGAATGAAGCGCGCCGCAACAACGTTTCGTTGAAGGAGGATCTGCCTGGTGACTTGCCTCGCGTGCTCGGAGATCGCGTTCAGTTGCAACAAGTGATTCTGAATCTGGTCATCAACGGCATGGAAGCGATAGCGAAGCACCAGAAAGGTCCAAGGGAACTGTCCGTCAGCTCGAGCAATCACGAGACGGATGCAGTGCTCGTTGCAGTGCGCGACACCGGCGATGGACTCGATTCAGCTAATCTCGATCGCATCTTCGATGCCTTCTTCAGTACCAAGCAAGACGGAATGGGAATGGGACTGGCAATCAGCCGCACGATCATCGAGTCGCATGGCGGGCGGCTTTGGGCCGCAGCGAACTCGCCGCACGGAGCTGTCTTTCAGTTTACTTTGCCGATCGGGGACGAGAGATCAGAATGAACGAAGGCGAGCAGATCGTATTCGTCATCGACGATGATGAATCACTTCGCGAGGCCCTCAGAAGTCTCATCAGATCTGTCGGGCTGAACGTCGAAACGTTTGCCTCCGCTCACGAATTTCTCGAGCGTCCTCGTCCGAATGTTGCTGCTTGTTTGATACTCGACGTGCGAATGCCAGGAGTCAGCGGACTGGATCTTCAGCGCGAACTGACTGAGGCCAGGATCCACATTCCCATCATTTTCATAACCGGACACGGCGATATTCCGATGTCTGTCCGCGCGATGAAAGCGGGCGCAGTGGAGTTTCTGACCAAACCATTCCGCGATCAGGACCTGCTCGACGCGATTCAACAGGCACTCGAACGCGACAGAGTCGCGCGTGCTCAACAAGCGGATAGCGCAGAACTTCAAAATCGTTATCAATCACTCACACCGCGCGAAACTGAAGTCTTCGGCCTGGTCGTGAAAGGGCTACTCAACAAGCAGATCGCCTTGCAGTTAGGCACCAGCGAAATCACCGTCAAACTGCATCGCCGCCAGGTAATGGAAAAAATGCGCGCCGACTCCCTCGCCGATCTCGTGAGAATGGCCGAACGGCTGACCTATACCAAAGTATAGGTGCCGAATACCTCCGTATAATAGATTTCCCGACCCTCACACTCGTACTCTCTCTCACGAAATGAACACTGCTCTCATCTCAATTGTGGACGACGACGAGTCGGTTCGCGCGGCACTGAAGAGTCTGATCGACTCGGTAGGACTGCGTGCTGTGGTATTCGGGTCGGCAGAGGAGTTTCTGCATTCGCAGTTTCTGTCTGAAACGGACTGTCTGATTGCCGACGTTCGCATGCCGGGAATGACCGGACTTGAACTTCAGGACCGACTGAAAGCCTCAAACTCTCCCATTCCAATCATATTCATCTCGGCCCACGACGATCGAGACGTACGGGCCCGGGGTTTGCGCGCTGGAGCTATCGATTTCTTGCAGAAACCATTCAGTGAGGATTCGCTTCTCAGAGCGATCAGCGTCAGTCTGGACAAGAGTTAAACGACAAAGGGGAGTGCCATGCTACAACCTGTTACTGCTTCGAATTTCCAATTGCTACCACGTCGCTGCGGCAAGCAACTGCCGCAATCGAGAACTTTGAGAATGCGGCAACGCGAAGACGTTGCGAAGCGTTCCAGCTGCGATCTATCGCTGCTTTATCCGCAGGCCGTTTTGAAGTCGAGTGATGAAATCGGTTGGCAAAACGTTCGCGCAATTCACTTTCGCTACAGTTCGCAAGAGGTATTGATTCCGGCGTCAGATGACCACTGCATGGTGCTGAATCTCGGCGCCTCGCTTTTTACTTATGTGTCGGGC
>DASXRE010000041.1:0-13604 GCA_036506775.1 Pyrinomonadaceae bacterium
GGTAGTGATGCAGTTTGAATCACAAAAGCTTGTTCCACAGGACGCCTCCTTGGAGTGCGGCGACTCGTCGCCGCTTTGGTCCGGTACTATCACCGGCGACATCGTTAGGCCAAAGCGGTGACAAGTCCCCGCACTCCAAGGAGGTACTAAGTTCCTAACTGCATCACTAACTAGCTTGTCTTTATCCGTGCTTGAATAGCCCTCAACGTGAGATTGGCTTGTTCGCGGATTTTTCCGGAAACTTCGGTTGAATTTGCATAAGTCGCCACGACAGGTGCGTCCTCCGCGGTGCCGATCAAGGACAGTCCTCGCAGTGCTTCCCAAACGCTGTTCTCGTCTGCATTGAGACTCAACAGTTCATCGCCCGCCGACACCTGTGCGCCGTTAGCTTTGAACAGCTTCTGAATACGCCCGAGCAGAGGTGAGCGCACTCCAATCACCGTTCCGTCCGGTTGGTTGATACGCGCCAGCAGCGTCGTTCGCGACACCGTGTTGCCTTCCTGCAAACTGCTCGCAACCACACCGTTCGCACTCGCCTTCACAACGTACGGGCTCAGAATGGAGAGCAGTTCGTCGTGCCCGGCTGGATCGTTGAAGCGCACGAGCGCGAGGGCCGCGTTGCGGCGCACAATTGGTTCGGAATCTTTCAGTAACTTCAGCAGCGCTTCGTGAAACTGCGGCGCGTTGTTGTCGAAACCCATCAGCCACGCCACTGTCAGGCGAAACTCTGTTTCCGGACTGCCGCTGAGTGTGACCAGTTGCGGGTACCAACTCTTTGACGTGGCGTCGCCACGTTCGATCCGTTGCTGAATTTGAAGCAGAGCGTGCTGGACGTGGCGCGGATTCTTCTCGTCGGCGAGATACTGTGAGATGTCGGCGTCGGAGAGTTCGCGACCAAACCAGGTGAAGTACCACGCGAGGAACGTCGCCGCGACGAAGAGACCAGCCAGAATAAGTATTGGAACGGAGCCGGGCGCGCGTCTCCGCACTTCCACCGCTCTCACACCTGGCTGACTGCCGTTTTCACCCATGCGGATAGATTTGATAAAGCATCAGGTAAACGATCACGCCGGTAATCGACACGTACAACCACAGCGGCAGCGTGACTCGCGCGATGCGCCGGTGCCGGATGAAGTCACCACGAAAGGCGCGGTAGAAGGTGAGGGTCACCAGCGGCACGATCACCACGGCCAGGATCGTGTGCGTCGTCAGGATCGTGAAATAGATCGGACGCACCAAGCCCGTGCCCTGAAAAGGCGTCGCGCCGTGATGATAGTGATAGACGATATACGAAGTCAGAAATAACAACGACACTACCAACGCCGCAATCTGACACGCGCGATGCGCGATCACGTTGCGTGCTCTGATGAACGAATACCCGGAGAATAACAGGATTGCGCTAGTGCCGTTCAGACAAGCGTTGAGATGCGGTAAGTACGAGATGTAATCAGGCACAAGCATGTGCGACAGGATTGCCAGAATTCACAAGACCAGAATAACAATCGTGTCAATTCTGAAGTCCTGTCCACTTGAAAAGCTCACGCGTCCTTGGCCTCCGTCTGACCCATGCGAGCCATGATCGCCTTGACGTCCGGCGGGACCGCACGCCCCTTGGCGTCGAGCAGCGGCGGCTCCTTGGCTTTGATCTGCGCAGAACCGGTCGCGCCCCACGAAGATGCAGGTAAGGAAGGTGAAGCCGGCCGCTTCACGAACGGCACGGGTAGCTTACCTTGGGAGTAGAGATAGAGGAGCGGGTTGAGGCCGAACATCAACGCCATCATCAGACTGACGGTGATAATGAACAGGTTGTCGATGGTCAGAAAGTCGCCGGAACTGAGCACGCTGATGACTGCCAGCGCGAGAAAGCCCAGCGCGATGAGGATACAGATCAAGTTCAGGAGTCCGAGTTCTTTGCGCATCAGAGTCAGAGTCGTATCCACTTTAACTGTTTAATGCCGCGCCTTGCCGGCAGGCTTCTTTCGTTCCGCCACTTCTTCATAACCACATCGCTCACATTGCCACATCGGAAACGATCCGGCCGGATCGGCACCGGATTGATAGACCGCACGGTTTGACGGAATGATCTTGCCGCCGCAACGTGGGCAGACACGACCGCGCGTGGTGCGCTTCTCTACGTCAATCGCCAGTGGATTGTCTTCAGCCATACGTCTTAATCCGTGGCCCTGTACTTTCGCAGCAAGATGAAGATCGTGACGAAGATCGACACCGGAGGAAGCAGCAGCACCAGCACACCGATGTTGAGATAGCGAATGAACTTCCCATTGTTCGAACCATTCAACACGGCTCGGCACATCGAGCACTGCGCGTCCGCCGGAACGGCGAGCAACAAGACGACTGCCACAACCAGCACGATGCTCAAAACTGTCTGCCAACTACGTAAACGCATTGTCACTCCTCCACCGGAGCAGGCGCGACGGGCGGCGCTTCCTTGAACTTATAGCGCAGGCCCGCGGAGCGAAAACTGTCCGGGAAAAACACAAACAACAAACAGATACAGATAACCAGCGCGGGCACCAGAGTAATAATCAAGCTCAGGCGCTCAAACTTCAAGTGCATAAAGTACGCCACGATCAGCGCCGCCTTGATTATCGAGAGGCCAAGCAGAATAACCAGCATGAAGTGAATGGGCATCGGCTTATACGCCAGAAAGATCTCGATCAGCGTCAGTGCCAGAAGCCAAACCCAGATCGAAATGAACAGCTTGTTAGTACCGGCAAAATGCTCTTCTACGTGTGCGTGTTCGCTCATTGCAGCATTCCTCCACTAGCGAGCCAGGTGTCCACCAACATCCACGGACATGATGTAGATCAGCGGGAACACAAACATCCAGACGAGATCTACGAAGTGCCAGTACAAACCGCTTATCTCGACGTCTTCATGCTTCAACTTTTTGACGCGCGCTGCGACCACGCCGAGATATACCGCGCCGGAAGCGACGTGGAACATGTGCAGACCGGTAATCGCGAAGAACGTGGCGCCAAAGAGCGGCGATGGCGGTACGCCGTCTGTCGTCGTGAATACCTGCACCCAGTGTTCAGGCAGATAAAACGGCCGCAGCCCTTCGTGAATCAGGTGGCTCCACTCGATCAAGTGGAGCACAACAAACGCGAGTCCGAAGAAGATCGTCGCCAGGATCCACTTTCGCGCTCCCGCCTTGTCGCCTTTGCTCGAAGCGGACACGCCAAACACCATCGTCAAGCTCGACGACAACAGGCAGAACGTCATCACCGACGAAAAGACGATGCTTGGATAGAACGGAAACGGTGTCGGCCAGACGTTTGACGCGCGCAGATAACTGTAGCCAATGAGCAGCGCGGAGAACGTCAGCGAGTCGGAAACGATGAACAACCACATTCCCAACTTGCGATGGCCCACGCGATAAGGGAAAGCCCCGCCTTCCCAATCCACTGCCGGAAAATGTCCCGCACGTGCTTCAGTGCTCACCTGTCACCTCCAAAGGAATAGGAGTAGAAATAGGTAGATCCAGAGTGCGTCCATGAAATGCCAGTAGATCGTTACTGCGTCGGTGACCGCTTTGCGCCGCGCGATCAATTCCTTTTCGATCACCGGGCGGCGTGAGCGCAACCACAGGAAAGTCAAACCTAGCAGTCCGCCCATCAGGTGGACCGCGTGCGCGCCGGTCAACAAGTAGAAGAAAGAACTGTGCGGATTGGTCGCGAGATAAACTCCCTGTCGCGCGAGTTGCCGCCAGGCGACCAGTTGCGCTCCGAGGAAAGCAAGACCAAGTAGTACCGTGACGAACAACCAGCGCGAATACAGCGCGTTCAAGGCCGCTCGCAGTTTGCGCCGCGCTGCTTCGATCGTGGCGCTGCTGGCCAGGATCAGCGCGGTGCTGACCAGCAGCACGCGGGGCATCGGCAACATCGTCCAGTCATTCGACGATGCTGAGCGGACGATGTAGGCGCTGCTCAGCGACGTAAACATCATCGCCACGGATGCCAGGCCAACCCACATCCCGATGCGATAGCGATTCCACTGCGATTCGGGATCACGAAAACCATCGTGACGTTTTGAACCGTTCCCGTTCGGTCCGGGAACCTTCGAACCACTGCCCGGGCTCGTTTTTCTTGCTGTTTTAGTGCTTGTGACCATTGTGGCCATTACCGCTTGGCACCTCGACGTCTACATCAGTCTGCATTACAAAGTCTCGGGGGGCACCCGGCACCGCAAATTCGTAGGGCCCGTGATGAACCACCGGCAGCACGCCCGCGAAGTTGTCGTGTGGCGGCGGCGACGTAGTGTTCCACTCGAGAGTTGTCGCCTCCCACGGGTTCTCGCCGGCTTTCTTGCCTTTGAACATGCTCCAGAACACGTTGAAGTAAAAGAGAATCTGCACCGCGATCGTGATAATCGCGGCTACGGTGACGAGTTTCACGAGCGGTGGCGTACTCCCAAGAAAAGCATATTCAGTAAACTGCGCATATCGTCGTGGCATGCCCACCAAACCCATCACGTGCATCGGCATGAAGATCGCATAGACACCGACAAACGTGACCCAGAAATGAATCCGGCCGATGCTTTCGCTCATGAAGCGGCCGAACATCTTCGGGAACCAGAAATAGGTCGCGGCAAACATACCGAAGATCGATGCGACACCCATCACGAGATGGAAGTGCGCCGTAACGATGTAGGTATCGTGCATCGCCAGATCGAGCGAGCTCTGTCCGAGTATCAGTCCTGAAATACCGCCCGCCACGAAGAGCGACACGAAGCCGAGGGCAAACAACATCGGAGTAGTGAACCTGATGCGGCTGCCCCACAACGTGCCGAGCCAGTTGAACGTCTTGACCGCAGACGGCACGCCGATCGATAGCGTCAGAATTGAAAACGCGATGGCCGAGTAGGGGCTCATGCCACTGATGAACATGTGGTGGCCCCAGACGAAGAAGCCGAGCAGGCCGATCGCAAAGATCGCGAAGACCATCGCGCGGTAACCAAAAACCGGTTTGCGCGCGAAGGTCGCGAGAATGTGCGAGGTGGCGCCCATGCCCGGCAAGATCGCGATGTAGACTTCCGGATGGCCAAAGAACCAAAAGAGGTGCTGCCAAAGAATCGGTGAGCCACCGGTGTGCAGCGGGAAGTTTGGGTTGCTGCCTGAGAGCAAGCCGCTGACGTAGAGACCACCCGGAATAAAGAAGCTCGTGCCCGCGATGCGATCGAGCAACAACAGGATGCCACCGCCGAGCAACACCGGAAACGACAACAGCGCCAGCACCGCAGTGGTGAACCACGCCCAGCAAGTGAGCGGCATGCGCATCAGCGACATGCCTTTCGTCCTCATGTTCAGCAGTGTGGTGATGAAGTTGAGCGCGCCAAGCAACGAGCCGATGCAGAAGATCGCGATACTGATGACCCAGAGGTTCATGCCTGCGCCCTGGCCCGGCCCGGCGATCTTGCCGAGCGCACTCAGCGGCGCATACCCGGTCCAGCCCCCTATCGGTCCGACCGTGCCGCTGCCGCCTGCGAACGATGGTCCAAGTGTTGCAAACCATTCACCAACCGCGTGATTACCTTCGACGACGATCGCCAGCAGGATGACGATGAACCCGACGAACGTCACCCAGAACGACATCATGTTCAGCACCGGAAACGCCATGTCTTCGGCACCGATCTGAATCGGCAGGAAATAGTTGCCGAACCCGCCCTGTGGCGCGGTGGTAAGCACGAAGAACACCATGATCGTGCCGTGCATCGTCACCAGCGAGAGATAAAATTCCGGGTTCATCACGCCGCCTGGCGCGCCGGTTGGAAACAACGTTCCGAGAATGGACCAACTGGTTCCCGGCCACGAAAGGTTCAAGCGCATCAGCAGCGACATGAGCATGCCGACCACCACGGCCGCCAGCGCCAGCATGATGTACTGGATGCCGATGACTTTGTGGTCCAGGCTGAAGATGTACTTGCGGATGAAACCCGTTGGTGCCGGGTGACGGTGCACGCCCTCGTGAGCTTCTGACATCTGTCGTCTCCTCGTCTCTTTATTGCCGATTTTGGATTGCCGATTGTCGATTTGTTCTGCTTACAATCGGCAATCGCCAATAGCCAATTGGCAATGAATCAGTACTGCGGCAACTGATACTTGTTCAGCAATTCACCCATACGCGCTTGAAACTGCTCCTGCGGCAAGGCCTGCAGCGCGTTTAATTCGTCTTCCGGCAGCACCAGCATGTAGCTCTTCATCTTGAAGTGAAGCTGCCCGCACAACTCGGCGCAGGCCAGTTCATACTTGCCGACTCTGTTTGCAGTGAAGTGGACCTTGATCTCCATGCCTGGCACCAGATCCTGTTTGAAGCGCAACTGCGGCACCCAGAAGTTGTGAATCACGTCCTTTGAACGCAGTCGCAGTTCGACCGGTCGGTTGACAGGAATCGCGAGCGCCGCGGTTACGGAGTCGTCCGCGGAATTCGGATCCGCGCTGTCCAGACCGACGAAGTTCAACGCGGCGTCGTCAATGAGACTTGGATCCGTGCGGCCAAACTTGCCGTCCTTGCCGGCGTAGTGGAAGTTCCACTGAAACTGCTGCGCCACGACTTCCACCGTGTAGGATCCCGGGGGCGCATCGTGCAATCGCAACTGCGCCCAAACGCTCTGCCCCATCACGCCCAGCGCGATGAATATAAACGCGGTGATCACGGTCCACACCACTTCCAGCCGGTTACTGCCGTGCGAATAGATCGCGCGGTCGCCAGCCTTGCCGCTGTCGCGATACTTCCAGACCATCCAGCCGAGACCAATCTGCGCGGCAGTGAAAGAAATGCCGACGACAATGATCGTGATCATGAATTGCCGGTCGAGGGCGGGAGCGTGATCAGAAATCGCTGCGGGCAGCCACCATTTCCCACTGACAAACAGGAGCACTGACAGCAGCGTTATGATCCAGATAATAACCGCAAGAACTCGTCCCATCGGTTACATCTCCTTTTGGAGTATTGGACCGCCACAGATTACGCGGATTTCACCGATCGAAATTCTGATCTGTGTCCTTCGTGTTAATCAGCGGTTTACCTACCATTCAAAACCATCAAGATAAACAGGAGCGGCAAATAGAGAACTGAAGCCAAAAGCAAACGGCGCGCTTGTTGCCGCGACATTGAGAATGCAGCGCGCAGACTGCTGTAGAGAAAGAGCAGCCCGAGCACGATAGCGCCATAAAGATAAATCCGGCCTGACATGCCGAGCGCTACCGGAAGTAAACTCACCGGCAACAGCATCAACGTGTAGACGACGATCTGTTGCGCGGTTACACGGCCGTCAGGTTCGACGACCGGCAACATCAAGATCCCCGCGCGCCCGTAATCTTCCCGATACATCCAGGCGATCGCCAGGAAATGTGGAAACTGCCAGAGAAACAGGATCGCAAACAACACCCAGCCTTCCAGACTGATCGAACCACGTGCAGCGGTCCAACCGATCAACGGCGGCACCGCGCCGGGAAAAGCACCCACGAGGGTTGAAAGCGACGTTCTTGTTTTCAGTGGTGTGTAAGCGAAGAGATAACCGGCGATAACCGTCAGGCCGAGCAGTGCAGTCAGTGGATTCACAAAGACCAGCAGATAAGCCTCGGCGAGAATCGTGATGACTGAACCAAACGCGAGCGCCTCCCACGGTGCGAGTTTGCCGGCGGGTAATGGTCGGTTTGCCGTGCGGCGCATCAATCCGTCGAGATCGCGCTCTGCGTACTGGTTGAGCGTCGCGATGCCAGACGACAGCAGACCGATACCGAACAACGCGCTGAGCAGCGCGACATAATCGACTGGTCCGCGCGACCCGAGCGCAAAGCCCGCGGCGGCAGTTAGAACGATCAGGAAAGTAATCCGCGGTTTCGTTAGTTCGGCGTAGGCGCCGACGCGTTCGCGGAAAGAGAGACGCGAGCGCTCGATAACCTCAACGGCCGGCGTTCTTAAATCGATAGCAAACTCTTCCATTCAGTACCTATGACTCCTGGGGTCTCGCAGCCAGTTCGAGTGCGTCGACGGAAGCCGGTAAAACCTTGTACGTGCGCAACGTCAACACGATCGTGGTGGCAAACACGAGCGCGCCGCACGCGACGTGCGCGACGGTAATGCTAATCATCGGATTCAACGGCTGCGGGTCGCTGGGCGACGCGAGACGCGTCATGTACGCCGCCAGTCCAAGAAACAACTGCACCGCCAGCAGCACGAGCGCGAAAGTCGCCGGCCGCGTCAAGAAGGCTTGGCCTTTATGCCTTCGCAACGTGGCAGATGCCGCGATACCAAGCGCGATCGTGACCGCCAGCGCACCACCAACGTGCGTCAACACCAAGTCAGTCGGCAGATGCTTGTCCCAGGTCGCCGAATGCCGCAGCGTGGCGCCGATTATTAACTGGAGAAAGATCGTGACCAGCGCCGCCGTGCACAAATAACGCAGCGGCAGGCTACCTTTGTCGGTGGCCTTCTCTTCCGGTGGTAACGCTCGCGCCTCGATCCAGCCGGGCGACGTGAACACCGCCAGACTCACCGTCGTGCAAAAGAAGAGTTGGGCCAACGTGGCGTGCGCTGTGGAAACCGCCAGCGGCAACATCAGTTTCACCGTCAGTCCGCCAAGCAAACCCTGCGCAATCACTGCCAGCAGCGCGAACACTCCCAGCTTTCTTACCCATGGCCTTTTTTCGCGGCGCAGAACGTAGACCATCAGCACGATCGTCAGCATGCCGACCGTGGTCGCGACCATGCGGTGCCCGTGTTCCCAAAACAGGTTACCGACCATCTTGGGAAAGAACTGACCGTTGGACAGCGGCCAGTCGGGCGTAGCCAGGCCAGCATCATTACTGGTAACCAGCGCTCCGGCGATGATTAAGAAAAACGTCGCGCAAGCGACGAGAATGGCAAATCGATTTAGACCCCGGCTCATATCCATTTACGATTTCCAATTGCCAATTGCCGATTGCGTAAAATTGGCAATCGGCAATCGACAATCGAAAATTTCATTAGTGCAACGTGATCGCAGGCATCATCTTCAGCGACGGATTGAGCGAAGTGGTCGCCGCGCCCTCACCGAAAGCGAAATCAGCCTTTGCGCTGCCATTCGCCGGAACGGTGACCTGCATCGTCTTCTCTGTTCCGTTCACGCCGCCTTCCCTCCACGCCACTACGGTGTAGGTGCCTGGCGGAAGCCCTTTGATTTCAAATGTGCCGTTTTCGGCGCTGACCGCATAGAACGGGTTCTTCATCACGCCGATGTACGCCTTCATCCAGGGATGCTGGTTGCATTTCACCGGAATCAGAATCTCGGGACGGTTGAAGCTCTTTTCAATCGGAGCGGCGCCGTTTGGTTGCGTCTGGTTCCACTCAGCGTTCAGCTTGGGCGTCGGATGGATGGTGTGCTGCGTAGCGTCGCTGTTGGTGACGCTGAGCTTCTGGTTGACCTGAATTCCCAACACGTGCGGCTTGTAGTGGCAGCCGTTTTGATCGAGCTGCACGGCGGTGGTGGGCGTTGCCCACGAATAGTCGCCAATCTTCTTGCCGCCCTCGACGGTGCCTTCCTTGACGTAGATAAATACGTTGGCCAGTTTGCCATCTTTCACCACGGTATCGTCCGTCGTCAGGTTCGGAACCTTTTGACCGCAGACCGGATCGGCGGACGTATCGATCTTCTTGGGCGCCGGCGGTGTTCCGGTATAGCTGATCACGCCGACGACGGTTCCGGTCGGACCGCTGTAAGGGCCTGCCGCTGTTTCACTCCCACCGGCGTTCGTCGCATTCGTTCCGGAGTCGCTCTTGCAGGCAGAGCTCAACGCTAACAGAGACAGGGCAATCGATAACACAAGCCAGACTTTTGTCTGCTTATTCATTGATCAATCCTCCAAACTAAGATACTTGCGCAATAACTTTAGCACGGAAGCGACTGAAGTCAGTACCCGACGCTCCGCGTCGCTAACCTTTCCGTAGCGCTCGCGCGGCGCTACGCCCGATAGCCGCGCGCGACGGCGGTCGCCGGTGATGAAAGCCGGTTCGCTTCCGCTTCGACTGCGCATGATTCTGCGTCACCGGCGCGCCCGCAGCCGGCGGGGCCGGACTCGCGGCCAGCAGCGCCTGCTGTTCAGCCGGGTTCATCAGGAACATGTACCGGACCAATAGCAGCGCGTGATCGTCCTGGTAAGCATTCGCGCTCGCCGGCGGGTTGGGCAGATTCACTACCCACCGATCGCCTTCGTGCCGAAACAGTCCGCTTGGCATCGCCGTTCCCGGGCTAATCTGCGCCGGATCGAGCAGCCAGCGATAGGTCCAGTCAGGTTTCAAGCGCTCGCTCGCCAAGAGGAAGTTAGGCGCAATCGCCTTCGAATCGTGCTCGGTATTGCCTGTGATATGACACTTCAAGCACGGCGTTCCCGACGTAAACATCTGCCGCGCAGTGATTCGCTCCTGGTCCGTCAGCGGCCGCATCGGCTCCTTGATGTACGGATCCTGCTGGCCCGACATCGCCATGAAGAAGCGAACCAGGATCTGCAACTCGTTCGGCGAGAAATTGAACGTGGGCATGCGGAACTGCAAATACGGCCGCACGCCGTTACGGTCCAAGCCGGGTTGCGGCGCCAACCTGATCACCTGATTGCCCGCCGGGCTCACACTCGGACTCGCGCCCGGTGAAGCTGCCGGTTGCGGACTCGCCGCTGTCAACGCATCAATCTGACGCTGCTGCTCCGGAGTCTTTTCACCGCTCAGTGACGGATCGTGCAGAAACTTCAACAGCCATGCCGGATCGACACGCGCGCCTTCACTCGACAGACGCGGCGGCAACAGATCCTTGCCTTCCGGTGTTTGATAGAACGGCAAGTCCATCACCACTGAACGCTGTCCGACCTCAAGCTGGTGACATCCCATACAGTTATACTTCTTGACTACCCACCAGCCGTTTTGAATATCCTGGCGGCGCTGGTCCTCCGGGTCGTAGAACAGCGAACCGGGAACGTTCGCGCCCTCGGTGCCGACGCTGCCCAGCAGGAACGTCGTCAACGCGACGCGCCACTCCGGCTTCAGAAACGGTTGCGGCATTCGCAATCGGTCCTTCTGATCCTTCTCTTTGCCTTCATCGTAGATGGACGGCTGCGTTATCTTGTGCTCGAAGAAACCTTTGTGGTTGTACCAGGGCTTCTCTTCCTTCTCTTCGGGACGCAGCTTCAGCGGATCCATTCCCTCTTCGGCGTGTTTCGTCTGCAGCGCGAAGTCGAGACGCTCGATCGGTGTCGCGCCTTCGACGGTCAGCTCTTTCCCGATGCGCTGTTCGTCTTCAAAACCCCGAATCTCATGACAACCCGCGCAGCCGTACTGCTTGATCAGCAGTCGTCCTTTCTCCTTCATGTTTGGATCGTCCATGAAAGACGCGGACGCGTAGCTCGGCGGTGACGAGAGTGAGAAGAGATAGGTCGCAATGTCGCGCGCATCCTGCTCGGACAGGCGAAAGTTTGGCATCACCGTCATGTTCTGCACCTGCAACTCCGCCCCATCGTTCGGGCAGCGCGAATGCAGTTCAGTGTCAAAAACAAACGGCAGGCCTTTCTTCGCGTAATCGTCTGGCGTCAGATCGCGCTTTTCTTTCGGACAGTAAGGCGCGACGCGTTCGCGTGGGTTGTGAATCCAGCGGACGACGTAGTCGAAGTTTGCTTTCTCGCCGACGCGTTGCAGGTTGGCGGCAAAGTCGCCGCCGATCTTGTTGTCGCCTTCGCCGATCGAATGGCATGCGAGACAGCCACGCGACTCGAAAAGTGTTTTGCCGTGAGCGGCGTCGCCGCGTTGCTGTTCGGGAATTTTTACGTTGAAGCTGTCTTGCCAGAGGTAGGCAGCGATGGCCTGGATCTGTCCCTCGCCATCCTTGTCACGCATGTGGCCCTGGCCGTCGTCGCCGCCGGCGAAACGCCAGAACGTGGGCATCTTCGTGCCGGGACGAAAACCCTGCGGGTTCGTGAGCCAGACCGGCACCCACTCCTTGCGCAACTTCACGCGCACGTCTTTCAGGTTCGGGCCAACCTTCTTCTGGTCCTGCATCAAGTACTTCGTTTGCAGGTTCAACTGGTCGATGCGCGCGGCCAGCAGACTGTTCGTGACGTGCAGACTTTCAGCGTGCGCCTTCAGTCGTTCGGCTTCGGCCGGGTCGTCCGTGGTGTTTTCCGTGTCAGCGCGGATCTGTTTCTCGTTGGCCGTGATCTGATCCTCGAGCTGTCCGATCTGTTGCCGTGCGGAACCTAAGGCGTCAGTCTCGCGATCGAAACCTTCATAACGATGACAACCCATGCAGCCGCGCTGCATGAAAAGATCTCGTCCAAGATTCAACGTGGTCGCGCCGTCAGTCACGCGGTCTTTGGCGTGGCACTGCTGGCAGCCAGCCTCCGTGTTCTCTTTCTCGAACATGGGCCAGAGCCAGAAGCGATGGCGCCCGTGTCCTTTGACTTCGCTCGTCGTCGCGCGGCCGTTGCCCCAGTGACAACTCGAACAACCAAACTTTTCGGGGTTGTGGACTGCGAGGATTTCTTTGTTCGGATGGCTGACAAACGCGCGCGCCAGACTGTCGGGCTTGCCACCCGGCTTGTCGGGCGCGAGATTCGCCGGTGTCAATTCCAGCGGTTCCCGGATGCCTGCGTGACAAACCTCGCAACGATCGACGATGTTGTAAGCGTTGACACTGATCTGATGGCCCAGGATCGAGTAGTCATACTTGGCCATCTTGGCTTTCAGACCGTCGATGGCCGCCGGCCCTAAACCAATCAACTGGTTTTTCAGATAATCGTCGCGCTTCTTTCGCAGCTCGGAAGGCGCTTTTAGCAACTCCGCTTTCTTCGCCAGTCCGGCGGATTTCTGCTCGCGGAGTTTGTCGTAGAGCTTTTCAAGCTCAGGGTAGTTCAGGTGTTGGACCGTGGGTGAGTTGCCGTCGTCGGAAGGGACCTCGACCTCGATCAGCTCCTGTTTTTTCGCTTCCGCCTGGCGGCGATAACGATCTTTTGCTGATCCGTTCGCGGTCTCAACGTTGTAGTTGATGACAGTAAGCCGGCCGCGCTGGTTTTGAAACGGTTCCGTTACCGCGTCCAGTTTTTTCTGAACACGAGCAACTTCCACGTCGATCTGCTTCGTTTCGGGCGCGACCTGCTCCATCGCGGCGGTGTATTCCGCGTCGAGCTGCTGGTATTCCGGACTCTCCCTTATTTCCTTTTCTGACTTCCCGGCGTTGGCCTTGATGCTGTCGAGGTAACGCGTGTAACGGCTGACAAACTCTCGCTGCATTCCCTTCCATGGTCGCTGGCCAAACGCTTCATCGTACAAGGCCCACGCGATAGAAATAGTCAGCAGCAACGCAGAAACCAGCATCCATCCGCTCGTGGAGCGGCCGGCGATAGGATCCTGCGCCGGTAGCTCAGGTTCTTTCCTGATCAATGATTCGCCCGGTGCTGGAGAATCAGCCACTAGATCATCCCTCCGCGTTTCTCAGATGTTGAACCAGGGAGTCACCCACACGTACTTAATCGTCAGCGCGAGTCGCAAAATCAATTTGATCGGCAACGCCAACAGCACAGTCACTGCAAAAAACTGGAACGTCAGATACTGCAACAGGCT
>DASXRE010000042.1:0-80463 GCA_036506775.1 Pyrinomonadaceae bacterium
CTTTGTCGTAATCGATGTTGTAGAGGGCATCGAGACCGCTGCGTCGCAGTTCTTCAAAACGTCCGTGTTCGGCGTCAGTGAGCCAAGGATTTAACGGTTGAGCTGATGCGAACGAAGCGCACAACAACAGAAGAACGAAACTCAGGTATCTCATAATCTGTGTCATCTGTGGATCAAGTTTCAAACGACTCCATGTACTTCACGCCCGAGCCGGTATTGAACAATACGACTCGATCGCTCTCACTCACCTGCCCGGCTTCCATCAACTTCCTCAGCGCCGGTAAACAGGCCGCACCTTCAGGCGCGCAGAAAACTCCTTCAAGCGAACCAATCTCGCGCGTCGCGGCAATCAACTCTTCATCAGTAACTGCCACCGCCGTTCCACCGGAATTACGCAACGCATCAAGAATCAGAAAGTCTCCAATCGCTTTCGGCACTCGCAAGCCAGATGCGGTCGTCGCCGCATTCGGAAACTCGTCGGCGAAACGCTTGCCTTCCTCGAACGCGCGCACGATGGGCGCGCATCCCGCGGCCTGCACCGTCACCATTCGCGGGCGCTTGCTGCCGACCCAACCCATCTGCTCCAGCTCATCAAACGCCTTCCACATTCCGATCAGTCCGGTGCCGCCGCCGGTCGGATAGATGATCACGTCAGGCAGTTCCCAATTGAACTGTTCGGCAAGTTCGTAACCGAGCGTCTTCTTGCCTTCAACGCGATAAGGTTCTTTCAGAGTCGAAACGTCAAACCAGCCTTCTGCTTCTTTTCGTCTGCCGACTTCCGCGCCGCAGTCTGTGATCAGACCGTCCATGAGCGTGACGTGCGCGCCGGTCTGTTCACATTCGACTACGTTCGCGCGCGGTGTATCTCGAGGCATAAAGATGAAACACTCGAGTCCCGCTCGTGCGGCGTACGCAGCGAGGGCGCCCGCCGCGTTTCCGGCTGAGGGCACAGCCAGCTTGGTCGCACCGAGTTCCTTGGCCATTGAAACGGCGGCGGCCATGCCGCGGGCTTTGAAACTCTGTGTCGGATTCTGCGATTCATCCTTGATGTAGAGATCCTTGATACCGGCGCGCTTGCCCAGGTTTGCGGCGCGCAGGAGCGGCGTCCAGCCTTCGCCAAGTGAAACGATGTTCTCGTCGTTTTCAACCGGCAGCACTTCGCGATAGCGCCAGAGATCCGGGCGGCGCGCCGGTAAAGATTTTTTGGTTAACGTGCGCTGCGCGCGATCCAGATCATAGCGAACGAGCAATGGTTTGCCGCATTCACGACAGAGGTTGAGCAAGCGACGTGCCTCGTGCTTCAGCCCGCAGAGGCCGCATTCAAGATGAGTAATATTCATGGTTTTAGTTTGGCAGGGTTACAGAAATGTGCAAGGAGTTAGCTGCTTGACGCAGTAAACCCCTTGCACTCGGAGTAAAAACTGATCGGGATGTTATTTAGTGGTCGTGGCCGCTGTTGCCATCGATCTGGCTGCGGACCTCGCCGCCGGGCCAGGTTGAGCTGTGAACGTTGACGTAAGTCGCCCCGGCGCGTATCGCCTGGATCAGCTCATCGATCTCGCCGGTGTTCAATCCCGCGTTCCTCGCTGTCAAGGTAGCCGGGATATTCGGACTGACGTCCTGAGCCGTGATCGTGCCGGAGATTGTTGCGGGCGGCGCTGGGCAGGGCTGAGTTCCCGCCGGTCCATTGCCGAGGTTCGTGCACAGGAAAACGGTGATGCCACCCGTAATGGCCTTTTCTCCAAAGTGGATATGAGCCTGTTGCACAGAACCTTCGAGGTCGGCGTAGCTTAACTCCCAGTCGATGTGCGTTCCATCATTGCTGATGCGCGCGTTGAATGTTCCATTACCGGTGGTCGAGATTGGCGACGGGGTCTCCTCGTAACCGGTTAGAAACTCGCTGATTTTTTTGAAGCCACCCTGAGCCAGAACGACAGACGCTGCCGACACCAGGGCGATAATCGCAATAGACACTCCCAGTCTTCGCATCCCTTTAACCTCCAGTTGAGTTGTTCGTTTATGGGGGCGCGCATCATATCACAGGCGGTTTGATCTGGACAGGATTTCAGGAGGATTTGCAAGATTCTGAACTTGCCTGAGTGCAGTTCTGAGTCTTGTGAATTCTGGGAATCCTGTCGAAGTAGCTTTTGCTGAATCCCGTTTCAACTTTTGCCAGTGGCCATGCTACTTTGTCCATCTTTATGGCGATTAGTCTGCTGGCGCTCGATCTCGACGGGACACTTCTCGATCCACGCGGCCAGATTTCCCGGCGCAACTTCAACGCAATCGAAAAAGCACGCGCCAAAGGCGTGCGCGTCGCACTCGTTACCGGCCGCCGCTTTCGCGACTCGCGTCCCGTTGCGCTCGAACTCGGCCTGGACGTGCCACTCATCTCGCACAACGGCGCGCTAACCAAACACGCCGAAACACTGCAGACCGTCGCCGTGTTGCCGCTACCACTCACAGCGGCGCGCGAAGCACTCCGCATCGGCCGCGAATCCGGCGCCGATCCTTTGCTGAGCGACGATCACGAGGGTCTGGGCGTCCTGATTTACGATCATCTCAGCGGTGACAACGTCGCGGCACACAGATACCTCGCCTGGGCCAGACGACTTCACGGCGAGCAAGAAGGTCAAGAGGCCGTGCGGCAGGTTGACTCGCTGGAAAACTACCTCGATCATGAACCAATTCATCTAGCGTTCTCCGGACGTTGTGCAGCAATGGACCAACTCGACGAGTTACTGCAAAAAGAGCTGGGTGCGAGCGTGAAAGTCCTCAGCACGAAGTATCTCGAACAGGACTTCACGCTGCTCGACATCCTGAATCCGGCAGCTTCCAAAGGTGCGGGCGTGGCGGCGGCTGCTGCCGAGTTGAACATCGGCGCCGAAGAAGTCATGGCGATCGGAGACAACTACAACGATCTGGAAATGCTACTGTTCGCCGGCACCGGCGTGGTAATGGCGAACGCGCCGCTGTCGTTGCGCGAGATTCCCGGTCTGCACCCGACAGCGGCCAACACTGAAGACGGCGTAGCCCTCGCAATTGAACAATTCATTCTTTGAGCCGGTAAGGAGACCACATGGCAAATCGAACGGCAGTGATTCAGACAAACAAAGGCACTATTCGCGTCGAGCTGTTGGAGTCAGACGCGCCTAAGACGACCGAAAACTTCATCAAGCTGGCCGAAAAAGGCTATTACAACGGTGTCATCTTTCACCGGGTGATCAAGGGTTTCATGATCCAGGGTGGTGACCCGACCGGCACGGGACGAGGCGGAGAATCAGCGTGGGGCGGACGCTTCAACGACGAGATCAATCCGAAGTCGGAGGTTTATCAACGAGGTTACAAGGCGGGCACACTGGCGATGGCGAATGCTGGTCCAAACACGAACGGATCGCAGTTTTTCATCATGCACGTCGATTATCCGCTGCCGCCGAGCTACACGATCTTTGGGCGCGTCACCGAAGGGCAGGACATTGTAAACGCGATCGCCACGTCGCAGACGGATCGCGGCGATCGTCCTGTTCAGGAAATTAAAATGGAGAAAGTGACGATTGAATAAATGAGGACGTAGCTAATGCACTGTCGGCCCGTTATTCTCGCGGTTCTTGTCCTCGCTCTAGCTGGAGTCGTATTCGGTCAGGCTCCGCCTGCGATCCAGATATTCATGCCTGGCGGTACCCTTCCGCCTCGTCCTTTACGTTTCACCTTGACGCGTGACGACGGGCGCATCGAGGTTGTATTCACCGATACAAAGGGTAAGTTTCAGGTCACGGGCGATCTGATCCGGGATGCCGATTACATCGTCACAGTGGAAAGCGATGGCGCGACGTACGATACAACCGTCGCTACATTTCGCATCGTACGAGGTACGCCGGTCTACACAACAGTATTCCTGAGACCGTTCACGGGAAAACCGAAAGCGGCGCCGGGCGTTGTTGATGTGCGCGCGCTGGAAGCCAACGTCTCTAAAGATGCGGTCGCAGCTTACGACGCTGGTATCAAAGCGCTGGCCGATGGTCAGACCGAGATGGCCATAGCGCAACTAAAGCGCGCGCTCAAGATATCGCCTCATTATCTGCGCGCGCTGAATGATCTCGGCGTTCTCTATCTTCAGTTGAACCGGCTGCCCGAAGCAGCCGAGCTTTTTGCGCAGGCAGTAAAACTCGACGAGAATTTCTCTCTGGCCCGCCTCAACCTCGGTGTGGTGTTGCACCGGCAAGGCCGCGATAAAGAAGCGGCTCAGATTCTGGCGCCGTTGTATGCGAAAGATCGTGCGATGAAAGGTGTGGCTCTGTCTTATGCAGACGCGCTTTTGGGCATCGCCGAATTGGCTAAAGCAGAGCAGGTATTACGCTCGGCATTAAGCGAGTCGTCGAGTGATAACTCCGCTCAGGTCGATCTGCACTTCAAACTCGGAGTGGTCCTCAACCGTCAGGATCGATTTGACGACGCCGCTGCGGAACTGAAGCAAGCAGTGACCATCAACGACACGGCCGCTAACGCTCATCTATTGCTCGGCGCCACCTTGCTGCAACTCAATCGCCTGGATGAGGCTGAGAAGTCTTTGCTTCGCGCCTATGATTTGGCCGGCGCCGGCGCCGGCAACGCACAAATGTTCCTGGGCCAGCTCTACCTCATGCAACAGAAGCCCGCCGCCGCGCTGAAGGCCTTCGAACAATATCTAAAAGACGTGCCCAGCGCCGCGAATGCAGTTCATATCAAAGCTGAGATTGAGAAGTTAAGGGCGGCAACGAAGAATTAGATGTGATCTGTGTAATCTGTGGACAAGCCATCCACAGATTACACAGAAGGTTTTTGACTTTCGGCTGATTAGAAGGTCAGCCTGAACTGCCACTCAATGAGCCTTCCACCGGGATCGTTCGTTCCCGAAACGGTGATGTCGCGGTAGGCAGACCGAGTTTGACCGAAGGAAGTCGAGGCCGCACTAATGCTGCGGATCGTTGCATCGGAGTCGCCGAGGAAAAAGTTCGGACGATTGAAGGCGTTCAGGAACGAAACGCGACCTTCGAGGTTCACTTTTTCCGTCAGCGGAATCCGTTTGAGCACGTTGAAGTCAAAACGCGCGGTCATTGGTCCGTGGAAAACAATGCGGTCGCCGAACACGCCCGGCGTCAACGGTGGTCCGATGTAAGGCGCGTTGGGATCCAACGGAGCACCCGTGGGACTCGCGAAAGCTGCAATCGTGTTGTCGATTACGTTCTGCGGCAACCAGAAAACGATGCCACTCGGATCTTTGCGAATCTTCACCATCTTCTCCAGGTCCTTCAACGTCATGTTGTGAAGCACCACACCCGAGTCGAATTGGTCGACTGTGGCCCGACCACCGCTCGTAAGCAACGTAGCGGGCCCCGATTGAATTCTCGTCACACCGCCAATCTGCCAATTCCCAACCACACGGCGGACCATTGAGTTGCTGGACGTTAAGAACCTTTGACCCGGACCAAAAGGCAGCTCGTAGATGTAGTCAAACTTCAGCGAATGGCGCACATCCCACGGAGACCAGGTGCGGTCGAGTCCAGGATTCCGAAGCGTTCTCGGTTGCGAGAATACTGACGACGACGAGACAAAAGCATTGGACAGTGCTTTTCCGTACTGGTAACTGCCCTGGAACAGAAGACCATCGGAAAGGCGTCGCCGCACTTCGATTTGCAGAGCATTGAACGATGTGTCAGTACCCTGCGTCATCAGGAATGCGCCGCCAGTGGTTTGCGGATTGACCAGGAAAAAGTTGGAAACCTTGCAGGTTTGCGACGTGCTATTTCCTGAGATGCAGTCCGTTCCAGCGGGCAGGGTTGTAAACGGAATCAAGCCCGCATTGATCAGCCGGTTCATATTGCTCAGATTGAACGCGATCGTGTTAGCGGCCGCGCCGGCTTGTCCCTGGAGTAAGCGCGTGACCATCGTTGAATTCGTCGATGAATTCAGGCCGACGGTAATGAGCGGCACATTAACCTGTCCCGGCAATCCCTGATTACCGTAGTTGTCGCCTTTGTTGTTCGCGCGACTAATCGCAAGGTTATTCGCCGCTGCTTTGAACTGGGTCAAAAACCCGTTCTCAAAGATGTTCACTTCGTTGAGATCGTATTGCCGCCAGAGGTGCGTTCCGCGCGTGCGCACAAAGCGAACCTCCACCGCGGTATTCTTATTTAGCTCGCGTTGAATACCGAACGAGTACGACTGCGTATAACCAGCCTTCAATGCTGAATCGAAATCGTTTGCGCTACCCGCACTGCCGAAGGCCGGAGTAAATGGATACTTGCTTGTGTCCGCGGGCGCCGTAAGCGAGGGGAAGTTTCCGTTACGAAACAGCACACTACCGGCCGGGAAAATCCCCGGCGTTAGTGATGGGCTCACGTTCAGAGTCACCGTCCCGCCTTCGTTAGACCCAAACATTGCGTTGTAGGCGTTGAAGCCTTCGCGGGTGTAGGCGATCGAGTAACCTCCTCTGATGACGGTCTGTCCGGTTTCGCCGGTGAGTCGTTTAAGGAACCCTGATTTGAAGTCAGGAGAGTAAGCGAAGCCGAAAGAGGGTGCAAAATCGTGAGGTCGCGTGGGGTAACCTTTTTCGCCTTCTTGCAGCAGACGAAACTGAGTCGGCTGGCCGCCGAATGCGCCGGGCGAGAAAAGATTGCCGACGCCCGAAACACCATAGATTCCCTCGAAACCAGTTCTCGTGTAGACGAGATTGTCATTGACTGGAGAAGGTTCGAACTCCCAACGCAGGCCGTAATTCAGAGTTAGATTCGGCCGGACTTTCCACGAATCCTGTCCATAAAAGGCCCACTCGTTTTGATGGTTGTATTCGGTGAAGCTGTCAAAGACATACTTCTTCGTATCTCCATCCAGCGAAGCCGAGCGATTTATCGCGCTCACGCGTCCCGTCAGGATTGCATAGAGGGATTGCGCGTTGCCCAATTGAGTGGAGTTCGCTCCCGGGAAACTGGGATTCGATCCTGTGTTGGTGAAAACGGTGGCGGTCATCGGATCGTCGGAAGTAATTCCGAGTACGAGCTGCGGTATCACTTGCGTACCCGCCGCTTGAGTGAAGGAGTTAATGCGTAAAAACGATGCGCCAAAGTTGAGTGTGTGAGTGCCCTGGAGGAACGTTACGTTGTCCGTCAAACCCTTTGTCGGAGTATTACGCCGCGACGTGGTCCGGCGATTATAGAAGGCGCCGGTGCCATTGCCTTGCGCACCGAGAAACGTTCCACTTGCCACCGCGTAGCCACCCCAGAAACTGAAGAGTCCGGGCGCAAATTCACGCGTGAACACCGAGGTTCCGTTGCCGCCCGAGGTGGCGCGGATTTCATTAACGAGCCGGCTGTTGATAGTCCAGCGATGGGCCATCACGTAGGAGAAGGAGTCGCGATAAATAGATCCGGTAACGCCAGGCGTACCAATCACGATTCCCTGTCCGGGCGCCACACTGTTCTGGCCGTTAACTGCGTCTGGCGTCGAGTAGTAGAACTGATAGTTGTGAATAAACTCGAGATGCTGGTTCTTGGTAATGTTCCAGTCGAACCTGGCGGTCGGAAAACGGCGAATGTTGGTGCCCGGGTCCTGGAACTGATAATCAAGTCGATTGAAGTCGTTGGCCGAGGCGATGCGACTCTTTAACGCGCCTTGCGTGTGAACGGCAGTGTTAACGATGTCGAGGCCCGAGCCAATCTTCGGATCGATCGTTCCCGGAAAACCCTTGGACGCAGCCAAAGAAAGAAGATTGATGGTTCGAACCGTACCGCCAGAGTCTTTGTAAGTGAACAGGCCCTGACGCGCTTCGGGCGTGAGCACCAGAATATTCCCGACTGCGGAGAGTGAGCCATATGCTTGCGGCAGACGAAACTCTTCGTAGTTCAAGAAGAAGAATGCCCGATTCCGGCTTCTCAACAGCTTCGGAATAAGAATCGGCCCGCCAATGTTGCCGCCATACTGTCGCAGAAACAGACTGTCGCGCGGCAGACCGTCGATGTTGTTGAAATAATAGTTTGAATTGAAGCGCGGCGAGCGGTACTGCCAAAACCCGCCGCCATGGAATTCAGAGGTTCCCGATTTCGTTACGAAACGGACCTGGACCGCTCCTTCACCGGCACTTTCAGCGCCGGGAACGGCGGTCGATACCGTGACTTCCTGAACGGCGTCAGATTTCGGTTGCACCTGAGTGAAGAACCCGTCCGAGCTGCGCAGGAAGTTGTCCTGAATGTTCGCTCCGTCGAGCGTGAGATTAACGGAACCTTTTGGCAATCCATTGATTGATGATGTCCGCGGCACACCTGGCGTTTGCACGCCTGGTAGAGTTAGCACGAGTTGCAGAGCGTCGCGTGTCACGAAGGGAAGCTGGGTAATCTGCCTGCCAGTTATCGTAGTGGCAACATTGGCAGTTTCGGTTTGGAGGATCTCGCCCCCGCCGGAGATCACCACTTGCTCATTCGCGCCGCCGGCTTCCAGGGTTGCGTTTGCTGTAGTTATCTGCCCAGCGTCTACCTTCACATTCTGGAGCACTGTCTTCTTAAAATTCGGGGCCGAGATAGTGATCGTGTAGGTACCGTTTGGCATAGACGGGATTGACCAACCGCCCTCACCGTTCGCTGCCGCAGTAAACGAACTCTTTGTCTCGTTTTGTATCGCTTCGATAGTGGCCGCCGGCACCAGGGCGCCTTGTGAGTCCGTCACTACGCCGGTTAGACGACCGCTGGTCGTGACCTGAGCTGAGACAACTACCGGTAGAAACAACGCAAACACGAGGAGAAGAGTACCAGCTAGAAAACGCGCCATACGTTTTTGCCTCCTTAACAAGTTGTACGCATCGTCGCCAGAACTGAAGGAATGGACCAAATCCTGATGTGTAAGTCTAGGAAAAAATTAGGCAAGTCCGTAGCCACACTGGCGCATCACAATCGCCGCTCTAAAACGCAAGATTTATCGATAATGTAGGGTCTCTTTATCTGTCGGAGACTGCCGAACTCGAGCTCGTCCGTCCGAAAAAATGTAGGCGCTCCAAAAATTTGGTCAGCGAACGGTGTGCGATCTGGGCAGTGTGTGTATGGCTCGAGTCACGTATTTCTTAGCGAGGCTAACAGCCTCTGAGAGCGGGAGGTTTTTGGCGAGGTTGGCGGCAATAGCGGCTGACAGTGTGCAACCGGAGCCGTGCACCTCGCCTACGTCGATGTAAGGCTCGCGAAACTCGGTCAACCTTCCCGTGTTGTCGATAAGAATGTCTACTGCGTCGGCTTGCTGATCCAACCTGTGTCCTCCCTTTACTAACACAGCGGGCGCTCCGAGTGACTGAATCGCCTCAGCCGCCCGACGCATGTCGCGTTCGGAGTGGATCGAAAAGCCGGCGAGACGCTCGGCCTCGGGAATGTTTGGCGTAACCAGACAGGCCACGGACAAGAGTTCGGTTCTTAGAATTTCGAATGCTTCGTCGCCGATGAGATCGTGGCCCGAGGTCGAGACCATCACCGGATCGACTACCGGCGCAGGCAGAGCTGCTTCACGAAACAGCCGCACTACTTCGGCCACAATCTCCGCGGTCGGTAACATTCCCGTTTTCGCTGCCGCAACCTCCACCTCCGCGACGATCGGCTCCACTTGCGCGCGCAACGTTGCCGCCGTCTGATGTTGGGCGCCAAACACATGCTGCGCGTTTTGAAACGTGATCGAAGTGATCGCGGCCGCCGGAAAACATCCAAACGCCGCAATGGTCTTGATGTCGGCAACAATACCCGCGCCACCAGACGGATCGATGCCCGCGATTGTCAGTACGACCGGACTATTTTGATTTATTGAATACATCGAACATCGTGATCGCCGCGATGCCGCTGGCTCCGGCAGCAAAGCACTGCTCTGCATTTTCGAGCGTGATACCGCCGATCGCTATCACCGGAAAGCCTCGCAAGTCATCAGTCACCTGTTTCAGCTTTTCCAGTCCCTGCGGTGGACCATACCCACGCTTCGACTCAGTCTCAAACACCGGACCAAACACCACAAAATCTGCGCCGCCTTCGCGCGCCGCGCGCGCGGTCTCGAGTGAGTGTGTCGAGGCTCCGATCAGAAACTCCGCACCACAGATCTCGCGCACAACGCGCGGCGGCAACGACACCGAAGTGAGCTGCACACCATCAGCACCCGCCGCACGCGCGATGTCAAAGCGATCGTTGACCAGCAAACGCGTCAGACTGCCACGAACGATCTCCGACGCGCGCGTCACCAATTCATAAAGCACTCGCACGCCTAGCGCCTTTTCACGAATCTGGACCAACGACACTTCCGCCTCAACCGCAGCTTCAATTAACGTCAGGATGCGGATGAATTCGTCGTCGTCAGGAGTTGTTTTACTGTTCGTCGCGCCGCTCGTTATCGGGTAGAGAATCGGAGGTTGAAGGCTCGGCGGCATTACGTTTGTGGCCATTTGTGCGGCCGGGCGCGATCTGATTTCGTAGTGCGTTTACGGTCTGTTTGAAGTGGAAGATCTCCCAGATTGCGATGCCGAGATTCAAGAGTCCGACACCACTCACCGCGCCCCGCACCCAACCAGACGCGACGATTGCTTGCAGACCCTGAATGCCCGTCTTGCGCGCAGCATATAACAGAAAGTAGTTATTGCCCCAATCGCTCAGGCCCCACATTCCCTGCGGCCACCACGGCCCCACCGTGAGGAAGATGCCTATCTCAAGGCACAGAATGATGTAAAAAATGACGCTAAGCCTGGCTGACATCTAATTACTACTTCCCTTTCAACTGGCTGAGCTTGTCGGCTACCTCGCGATACGAAACATCGACTCCATAAACTTCAGTATAAAAGTCTCGCGCCTGTTTGAAGTCGCCGAGTTGTTCATACGCCGAACCCAGCTCATAACGCAACGCCTGATACTCATCTTCGCTGTGTCCCGGCGCTGACAATCCCTTCTTGAACCAGATCACTGCCGCTTCCGGCATTCCCTTCTGCATGAGACAGTGACCGAGCAAGTTGCAGCATTGCAGAAAACGCGACGTACCGTCACTGGCTTTTACCAAACCCGCGCAAGTCTGGAACTCCTGAATTGCGTCATCGATCAGATCCATCTCCTTGTACGCCGTGGCCATGTTGTAATGCGTCTCGAAGTCTTCGGCAACCTCGTCGCCTTCCTCAGCCGCACGAAACTCTTCAAACAGCTCCGCAAGACCAGCGTCGATCCCGCTCGCAACCGGCGCTGCCGCAGCGGGCGACGGCTGACTGCCGCGCACGTCAACAGGTTCACCGGCCAGCGCAGCGTACGCAGTCTCTTCGTCAAAAGCGATCGCCTCTTCGACTCGCGCGACCGGCACTTCCTCAACACCGCCAAATTCAAACACCGCCGGCGCTTCAGCCACCGGCTGTCCGCCGGACGCCGCGAGTTTGTCGCGACGCGCGAGAATGTCGGGATGCGGACCAAACTGCCGCTCGAGCATCTCGAGTGTGTCAACTGCGATGTCTGAATAGCCCTGCGTGATGTAGAAGTCGACGCTCTCCAACTCCTGGCGCATCATGTTTTCCTGCCGCTCAGCTTCATCGCCTTCGGCCGGCACCGCAACAGCTACATCGGTCGCGACTGAATCCTCGTTGAGATCAGCAAACGAAGCGGTCGGATCGGAAAACGTCGAACCAGCCGCAGCGTTCGTTTCGAACTCGTCCGAGGTCGACGCAACTGGTTGCTCAATCTCATCCTGTTCCTGAACCACGGCGAAAGTTTCAAATTCCGGCACGTCGCTCGATGGTTCTTCTTCCCGCCGGGGGAAGTCATCAGGTGGGTCGTCCTGCGAGCCGCCCAACAAGTTCAGCCGCTCGATATAACGTGGTTCGTCAGGCGCGAGTCGCACCAGTTGCGTCAACGCGTAACGTTCCTCGTCGACAAGTTCTGATGCTTCGGCTGACTCGGCGAGCCGTTCGAGCGCTGAACGCAAGGCGTCCATGTCGCGTTGCCACCAGTGAATCCGCACCAACATGCGCAACGCCGCGACGTGATCGGGATTGCGTTCGAGTACCTGATTCACGATTTGGAGTAACTCTCGTTCCTCGCGGCCCGCGAGCATGCGCTCGATGATGGTTGAGAGAATGCGTACGGTCTCGTCAACCTCGCCCAGCTTGAGATATAGTCGCGTGACTGGCAGAAACTGCGTGTAGTTAGCACTGTCCTGGGCCATCAACAGCGAAGTGGCCCGCTCGGCGCCGCGCGGATCTTCAGCTTCGAGATGAGCACGCGCCAGCATCGACACCAGTTCCTGATCTTCTTCTTTGCCTTCAACGGCACGTTCGAGCACTTCCGCGGCTTCATCGGCGGTGCCGCGCACGATGTGGGTCTCAAGCATGCCGCGCAGCGCCTCGCGATCGTCACGCACGAGTTGCAACGCCTTGTTGTACGCGTCGAGCGCTTTATCGTAAGCGCCGGTCTGATGCAGACGATTGGCTGCCTGAACAAACGCTTCGGCAGCTTCGTGACGCATGTTCTCCTTGACGTAACCGTCGGCGAGCTTGACACGAATCTCGGTGTTGTTCGGATCGAGATCGGCTATCTTGTGGAGAACGTCGAGCGTCTTCTTGTTGTCGCCGGTGCGAGTATAGGCGTCGGCAACGATCAGATACTGCGCGCGCGCATCATGGACTAGACCCTGGTTGGCATAGAGTTCAGCGAGTTTGTAAGCGATGATTGGATCGCGCGTGTGGATACGCTCGATCTTCTTGTACATCGCGATCGCTTTGAGATTGAATTCCTGGGCGCTGTAGTGTTCGGCGATCCGCTCAAAACAGGAAACAGCTTCCTCTTTTTTGCCGGAGCGGACGTAGAGGTCACCCAGCATGTTCAAGGTGGTGAGATCGTCGGCATCGTGCTCGACGATCTGTCGATACTCCTTGATTGCTGCGTTGATTTTTCCCTGAGAGAGGGATTTCTCAGCGGCTTTTAGAACCTTCGCTTTATCGAAAGCCATCAGGTCTTCGGTATCATTAAAACGGATTTCGGCGGCCTTAACGGTAGCAGCGGGCAGGGGACAATGCCATTCAGATAAGCGCTTGTCTAATTCCAACTCCGGCAAACAGCCGCGAGATACGCTACCACGCGTAAATAAAGGGTGTCAACGCAGCTATTTAGTGAAAATCTTGGTCAGCGAATAGCGATCGCTGGACTCGTCATTTATGTAGCGTTTGCACCGCATTCCGTAGCTGCCAGCGCGATCGGGGTGGCGATTGCGGGCATCGGTTGGGTGATCAGGTCAATCGCAACGCGGAGTCTGGGCTTAAGCCGCTCCAGATTCGATCTGGTCATCGTGCTGTCGCTAGTTTGGACCGCGCTGTCCTCTTTTCTCTCCGAGGAACCGGCGATCAGCATCCTCAAACTGCGTTCTTCGTGGTGCGTTTTTATCTTCTACCTAACGCGCGCCGTGCTGAACCCCACTCTGGAGAGCGGGGACTCGTCACCGCTTTGGTCAAAACAGCTGCAATCCACAACTGAACAAAGCGGTGACAAGTCCCCGCACTCCAAGGTGGGGCGCGATGCGGGAAAACTGGCGTTGTTGCTAGTCGCGGTGTTGATTCTGTCAGGTTGCGTGGGAACGTTTTACAGTGCTTTCGATCTGCTGCGCGGGCGTGGCGTGGTGGTGGAATCGATCGGGCCCGGAAGTCCGTTTGGAAAGGTGCAGATTCAGCCAGGTGACACGATCTGGCGGATTGCTACTCGGCGAGTCTATTCGCTTGCAGAGGTGGACGAGGCTTTGCGGCAGGCGCCGGTGAATACGCCGCTGAGCGTTAGTGTTGTTTCGCAGGGCGAACACGTTGAGCGCACCGGGCTCGTCTTGACAGCAGCGCAGCAGCAATCAAGCTCGCCTTCCGGCATCACTGGCAACGAACGTAGTCATCGCTTCCGAGCATCGGGCTGGACGCGCCACTACGAAACATTCGCGGAGATCGTGCAAATCATCGCGCTACTCGCGCTCGGACTTGCCCTCGCCCACCTCAGAAACCACGGGCCAAACAAGTACTTCAGAATCGCGATCATTGCGGCGGCGGTGCTCACGGCCGGTCTCGTTTTCACCGCAATGCGAACGGCGATCGTCGCGTTTGCCATCGGTGCGTGCCTGATCGCGTGGCGCTCGCTTCGCGGTGCCTACAAAGTCGTCTTTGTCTTTGCACTCTTCTTTGTGCTCGCTTTCGGCGCCGTGGTCGTGTGGCAGACGCGTGCGCGCGACGCGCTGTCGCTCAACGATCCGAGCTCGCTGTTACGGGTGCAGGTCGCGCGTGTGGGCCTCTCGCGAATACCGCTGCATCCCGTTTTCGGTCACGGCATGGATGCGATGCAGCGACACTGGAACGAGTGGGGCTTTCCCGGCAAGGACATGCTTCACCTGCATTCCACGCCGTTGCAACTCGCTTTCGATCGTGGCTTGCCGATGCTCATGCTCTGGTTGTGGATGATGATTCTCTTCTGGAGTGAGATAGCGACGAGTGAAAGAAGAGCCGCGGAAATGAGCGACACGCACGTCTATGGAATACTGCTTGGCGGGTTGGGCGGACTCACGGGTTTTCTGGCCAGTTCGCTGGTCAACTATAACTATGGCGATGGCGAAGTGGCGATGCTGTTCTGGTGGCTGATGGGAGTCTGCGTATCTTGCGGCCGTTTGATAAAATCCGAACCATGACACAGCCACAAGCAAACGAAGCAGCGTCCTATTACTCCAAATACATCGATCTTGTGCGCGACGACGATGTCGTGTCCTTTCTCAACGGCCAGTTCAAGGAAACGATGCCGCTTTTGGAGGGCATTTCCGAGGAGCAGTCGAAACACCGTTACGCGCCGGATAAATGGACCATTCGCCAGGTGCTCAATCATATAAACGATTGCGAGCGAGTTTTTCTGGGCCGGGCGCTTTGGTTTGCGCGCGGGTTCAAGGATTCCCTGCCGGGTTTCGATCAGGAGATCGCAGCGGCGGGGGCGAGTGCCAGCGAGACGCCGTGGGCGCAGTTGGTGGAAGAGTTCAGGGCGGTGCGACTGGGCACACTCTCGTTCTTTTTGAATCTTCCGGCCGAGGCATGGTCGCGATCAGGGATTGCCAGCGATAACCCCGTCACGGTGAACGCCTTGGCCTACATCATCGCCGGCCACACCGCACACCACGTGAATGTGCTGAAAGAACGGTATCTTTAGCCACAAAGACGCCCAGGAAGCACAAACCACGTCAGTCTCACTACTCGTGGCTTTTGCGCCTTTTTGAGGCTCCTTTTTAGATACTTATTGTTTTCCCGGGCCTTTCGGGTGTACTCTTGGACCCTGCGGAATACTCACGCAGCTTCATTTCCGCAGGCCCCAGCGCGACAGTACGGATCCCCGACTCCAGGAGAGCGCAATGAAAAGGTGCCCCCAGTGTGAGTTTATTTACGAAGACGACCAGAGTCTCTGCGATATGGACGGCGTGCTCCTCGTATTCGACTCGCGAACACTCCCCAATCTCCATGCGCTCGCGCCGGTCGAAGTGCCAGTGGAGGCGCCCCGGGCGCACTGGCGCCACCGCACGTTTCCGGCCATGGCCGCACTGATCCTTGCGAGCGTCTTTTCACTCGTCTACTTCGTTTCTATCCAACGGAGCGTGCCTTCGGACACGCCGGTCAGCGGCGCTTCAGTGACTGCGCCGCTCGTTGATCCGGTTGCACCGTCTGACTCAAACCAGATTCAGGCACCACCGGCGACTGAAGCGAGCAGTGCTTCCGTGAGCGAAACTCCAAAAGAAGAAGTAAAACCAGAAGCGACACACAAAGCAGCAAGCACCACGCCGCCGGCGCCAGTGCCGGAAAAGAAGGCCTCCACCAAATCAACTTCCACCACTCAATCCAGGCCTGCCGAAGAGCCGAAAAAAGACGACTCGAAGGTTGGCTCAATCCTCAAGAAGACGGGCCGCATACTTAAGAAACCCTTCAAGTTCTGAGGTGTCGCGCATGTCTTCGTTAATCTCCAATAACTCTCATGAAACGTTGCCCCCAATGCCTCTTCATCTATCCTGAGTCTGACATTCACTGCGACTTCGACAACACGCCGCTGGTAGTGATCGATGAAGCCGAGATTGAGGCCGCCACAACTGGAGCCGCGAGTCGGAGCAAGTCGAGCAAGGGTAAAGCTTCAGGTCGGACCAAAGAGAAAACACGCCGGACCAAACCAAAGAAGCCTCTGTTGGTTGCTGTGCTTGCTCTGGCGCTGGGCTTCGCTTCTTTCATTGTTTATTACGGTCTGAGTCAGCGCGCTCAGCGCAACTCTTCGCAGGCGGAATCGGTTGCAAGTGTGCCCGCGCAACCCGTCGCACCTGCACCTGAAGCAATTCCGATCGTTTCGCCGTCTCCAGTTGAAACTGCTTTGCCATCACCATCGCCGGCAGAGACTGTCAAACCAGCGGCGGAGCGCGTCGCCACCGCACATTCGAACACGACTGTCGCGCCTGTTTCGACGAGTGGACCAGGCATGGGCAAGAAGCTCGGCGGCAAGCCTGTGATCCTGTTGACGAGCGGCGGAAAGATCGATGCCGACGAAGTCTGGCGCACAAGAGATGGCGTCTGGTACCGCCGCGATGGTATTGTCACGCTGCTCAAGCACGGCCGGGTGAAGGCAATCGTGAATCAGTAGTTATCCGCAGTAAAATTTCTGAAGTCACTCAGGAGAACAATTATGAGAACGTCCGTCTCTCTCCTCGTCATACTTCTCATGCTTGGCGTTGGGCTTTCCTGCAAACTTTCCGAGCGCCTGATGGGCGACAAGAACGCCGGCACCGTCAGCAGTCTCTGGCCGGACGTGCCGCCATTCGGCGGCGCCACCAAAACCGATCTCGAAATCCCGCTCGGCGCGCGCCTTATTATTCGCGCAATGTCGCAAGGCAAGTTAAACTTCATCTCGTTTCGCACCGATAAACCTGCGCAGGAAGTCAAAGACTTCTATTCCAGGGAGCGCATGAAAGCCGCTGGTTGGGACGCCGATGAGAAAGGTTGCACGGGCGACGTTGAGGATTCAAAAAACCACGGTGCATTCTGTCTCTTTCGGCGGAAAGATGGAGCCAAAGAGGAAGGTTTGGCAATTATAGTTGCGCAAGACGAGAAGTTGCCCGAAACTAACATCTTCTACGCCCGCATCGACATAACTAAATAGATTTGAGATCTCAGATCTGAGATCACAAAGGGGAGTTTGCAATGAAATCCACCGCGAGAACTCTCGTTGCCCTCAGCGCCGTCCTTCTCATCTCCATCACACTACTGCCTGCGTCGCGTGTCACAAGAGCGCGTGCAGTCGCGCCGCTCGAACTCTCGGGCGATCTTCACGGAGCACCTTTTCGCATCCGTGTTCCCGACAACTGGAACGGCACACTGCTCGTTTTCGCCCACGGTTATCGTGACAAAGCCGATCATCCCGGTGAAGTCGATAATCGCAACGCCGACATCGCACCCAGCGCCGCACTCGAAGCGCCGTTGCTTGCGCTCGGCTACGCGCTCGCCGGCACCGCGTTCAAAGACAACGGTTGGGACATCGAAGACAGTATTCAGGACACGAAGAATCTCGCCGTCTATTTCCGTGAGAACATCGCCAGGCCCGATCACACGATCCTTTGGGCAGCTTCCGTCGGAACTGTCGGCGCTTTGAAGAGCATGGAACAGTTTGGTGGAATCTTCGACGGTTCACTCTGCTTGTGTGCAGTCGGCGCGGGCGCTACACGTGTTTGGGACAACGGTCTGGCGGCCTATCTCGCTTACGACGTGGTGTTCGGAGTCCCCAGCGCGTGGGGAACCGTCGGCGAAGTGAGAGACGATCTGAACTTCGAGACTGAGGTGGTCGCGAAACTCGGACCGGAACTAAGTAACCCGGCAAGCTTTCCGGGGTTTGAATTCATTCGACTCGTGGCTGGCACGCCCGGCCGCGGCATCACGCCGCCACCACCACCGGCTTTTTATCCCGGTTGGGTGTTGACTGACTTTTTCTTCCTCACCGAAGCTCGCGCCGAATTGCAGCGGCGCGCTGGTGGGCCGTTCGCTCAGAACCTGGACCAGCATTACAGTCTCACTGCGGCTGAGAAAGCATATCTCGGTTCCCTCGGATTGCCGCCGGCGGTGGTCGACGGTTGGCTGGCCCAGATGAATGCGCGCCGCAACATCGCTGCCGATCCGAGCGCGCGGAACTACGTGCGGAACAACACCGACTACAACGGCAAGATCCGTAAACCGGTGCTGACAATGCATACGATCATCGATCCACTCGTGGTCGCTCCGAACGAATCGGCCTACGCCGAACTAATCGCCGCTGCAAACAAGGAAGAGTTGCTGTTTCAGACCTACACAAACGCAAACGGACACTGCAACTTCACGGGACCGCAGGTTCTGACGGCAGTGGGCACCATTGATCTGTGGGTGCGCACGGGCGTGCGGCCCACCACGGCCTCGTTCCCCGCGGCACTCGGTTTCAATCCGACTTTCGTGCCGCCGCCCTTGCTGCAGCCATAACGTTTCGCCTTTTCGATAATCACCCTTAAACTACGCAAGAGCCCCCGCTCTATGTGAAGGGACTTTTGCCTTGAGTTTCGTTCCGCTAACGCGAGCAGTAACTTCCGGTGACGCAAGCGAGGTGAGTGCGCTGCTCGCCAATGGAGCCGACGTGAACGAGCGGACGGGCGGCGGGCAAACGCCTCTGATCCTCGCCACCATCTTCGGTCACACACATCTCATTTCGCTCTTGCTCGAGGCCGGCGCTGATCCGCACCTGCGAGATAATCTCGGACTCAACGCGGTCGATTGGGCCCAGCGCAGAGGTTTAACCGAAGCAATCGAAGTTCTCACAAACAAACCGGCTCGTCGGACGCAAACCAGAACAGAAACCCGACCGCAAATCGCTCCGGTGCGAGAAGCGCCGCCGCTTAAACCCGACGATGAAAAGCCGAAGGCGATCCTGCCGGCAGAGAAGAGTCAACGCTGGCTCGCTGGTCTGAAGCAGCGCATTGCAGAACAGTCGCAACGTGAAATTCCGGATGGACCAAACATTTTCCGCGCGCAACGCGAACCACGGCCCGAACCGGAGATTCCGCATCAACCCGAACCAGAACCGGAGATTCCGCCTCCCAGCGAGCTCCAACCAGAGGTTCAGCCTGAGCCCGAACCACAGCCGGAGATCGAGCCCGAGCCTGTACCACAGCTTGCAGCGATTGAAACAGCAGCGTCTGAGGGAGTTTCACGCCAACGAACAGGACGACGTAAACGCTGTCCGAAGTGCGGTGCGATCTACAACAGCGACCTCGTCGCTTATTGCGCTCATCACGTAGTGCCGCTGGTTGACGCAGACGAACCGCCGATCATTTCCGAGCCGCCTAAAAACTCTCCCGCGCTGTTCTGGATGATCATCGTGATCACGCTGGCTGGTTCGGTCGCGATTGGTTCGATACTCACCGCGCTTTTCTACACCACCAACAAGCCTCCGGCACAAGACGCTACGTCCGCAGCGGCCGCAGTGCAAAAGGGGACACCAGCAGTCGGACCCGAACTCGAAGGCAAGGTCGTGTCCTTGCCGGCCGCTGAGTGTCCATTGAACGGACAGGAAGCGATCCCCGGCACTGTTGTAGTACGCGTTGTAATTGACAAGCGTGGCCAGGTAACTTCGGCGCGCGCGTCGGGTGGCGACTGGCTCTTGCGCGGCGCGGCGAGCGAAGCAGCAATGAAATCGACCTTCTTGCCCGAGAAGTTGCGCGGCCGCGAAACTGAGGGGACAATTACCTACACGTTCGAACCCTGAGAGCTCCTCGTGTCTGAGTCCCAAGAAACACAAATCTTCCATGATGAAGTGCGCCACAGCGGTTTCGCGCTGGGCACGGTCCTGCGCGATCGCTACCGACTCGACAGCGAGCTCGGCCGCGGCGGCATGGGCACGGTCTATCGCGCTACCGATCTGGAACTGCAACGCGAAGTCGCGGTCAAAGTACTTGCCGCCACCAGCCAGACTTCAGAAGCACGTGAGCGTTTGATTCGCGAGGCTCGCGCAGCCGCCGCGCTGAATCATCCACACATCGTCACCGTTCACGACGTCGGTGAACAAAGAGGCTTGCCGTTTCTGGTGATGGAGCTCGTGGCTGGACCACGCCTCTCCCAGGCACGGCCTACGGATCTTGCGCGCGTGGTTGAAATCGCGATCCAGATCTGCGCGGCACTCGAACACGCACACGCGAACCAGATCGTTCATCGCGATCTGAAGCCTGACAACGTTCTTCTGTCAGATTCGAGCCTCGCGACGAACATCAAGCTCGCCGATCTCGGGCTCGCACTGCCCGCATATGGAGCACGTATCTCTCGCGCCGGTGTGATTGTCGGCACGGCGGCTTACATGGCGCCGGAACAAGCGTTGGGCCAACCAATCGACGGTCGCGCGGATCTCTACGCGCTCGGTGTGTTGCTCTACGAGCTGACGACGGGGCGCGTGCCGTTCACTGGCGACGATCCGTTAACGATCGTTTCGCAGCATGTGCACGCGCCCGTAGTTCCGCCGCGCGTTATCCGTCCTGACATCCCGCGTGCGCTCGAAGCAATCATCGTTCGTTTGCTCGCGAAAGATCCCGCTCAGCGCTTCGCGTCTGCGGCCGACACACGCACGGCCTTGCTCGATTCGTTAACCAACAATGGCGAGCTCGCCGCGACTGAAACTCCCGCGGCCGTCGCCATTCTGGAAGCACTCTCCCGCGGACGTCTCGTCGGACGAAGTAATGAGCTCGGCGAGGTGCGCGAATTCTGGCAACGTGCGCGTGAGGGACTTGGTCATGCCGTGTTGCTCAGCGGTGAACCGGGCGCAGGCAAGACTCGTCTCGCGCGCGAGATCACGATTCAGGCCGCGGTAGACGGCGCGCTGGTCTTCACCGGCGGGTGTTACGAGTACGAAGCGACCACGCCTTACCTGCCGTTCGTCGAGGCTTTTCGACGTTGGGTGCGCGAAGAGAAGGACAACGACAAACTACGTGATTCGCTCGGCGACGCAGCGCCACGAATTGCGAGGCTCGTTCCTGAACTCGTGGCCCGGCTTGGACCATTTCCGGAAAGCGACCAGTTAGCGCCACACGAAGAGCGCCTGCTCTTCTTCGACGCCGTTGCCAAAGTCTTTGCCAACATCGCGCGCCGGCAGTCGCTGCTCTTTTACGCCGACGATCTGCATTGGGCCGATCACGGCACGCTCTGGCTGCTCGGCCATCTGCTGCGCCAACTACGGAATGACCGCGTGCTCATCGTCGGCGCTTACCGCGAGACCGAACTCGATCGCGCGCACCCGCTCGCAAAGGCGCTGGTTGACTGGAATCGCGAACGGCTCGTGACACGCATCGTCCTGCGTCGCTTCAACGAATCAGAAACCAGCGATCAACTCGGCGCCCTCCTCGGCGAACAAGTGAGCGGTGAGTTTGCGGTGGCAGTTCATCGTGAAACTGAAGGCAACCCGTTCTTCGTGGAAGAAGTGCTGAAGGCGTTGATTGAGAGAGGCTCGGTGCGTCGCGAGAGCGGGCGCTGGCGCCGCTGCGATATGGACCAGTTGGTGATTCCGCAAAGCGTGAAGGAAGCGATTGGTCATCGTCTGAATCGGGTCAGTCCGGATGCGAACGAGGTGCTGCGCGTCTGCGCGATACTCGGCAAGGTGTTTACATTTGATGAACTGACTGCGGCCGCCGAACAGAACGAAGATGCGTTGCTCGATGCGCTCGACGAAGCCGCCGGTGCGCAACTAATCTCCGCGGGTTCGGGCGATTCGTTCAGTTTTACTCACGACAAGATTCGCGAAGTCTTGTATGAGGAGCTTAATCCAATTCGCCGCCGGCGTTTGCACCGGCACGTCGCAGAAGGGCTGGAACGAAACTGCGCGGTAGTGCCGTGTGCCGTGGAGAAGTTGGCCCATCACTACATTCAGGCCGGCGATCACGAGCGTGGTTTGGAATACGCCAAACAGGCTGCTGCTGAAGCCGAACGCGTTTTTGCTTTTGATGAGGCGATCGCGGCCTACAGCCGCGCGCGTGATTGCGCTGAGGCTTTGGGTCTCGTTGACGAACAATTGACCCAGGAAGAAGCGATCGGTAAAGCGTACATGCTTCACGGCGAAACAACTCTCGCCAGCGAACACTTTGAGCGTGCGCTCGAACTCACCAACGATCCCGCCACGCGCGTGCGTTTGCAGTGCCAGGCGGCGGCTTCGTTAGTCACGACGGGCGAGCCGCGCGGCATCGACTACGTGCAACAGGCGTTGAAACTACTGAATCCCGAGACGAACCCGCTTGAGACAGCCAACGCGTTGTCTACCGAAGCCCGGTTTCATCATCTAGCCGGCCGTCACAAGCAGGCGCGTGAGTTGTTGTTGCGCGCCGCGGAGCTGATTGCGCCTGCAGTCGACAGCGCAAGTGTCAGCACGTTTGCCGCACCGATGATCGCGCAGATCTATGCGTACCTCGCGGGCGTGCATCAACACTACGGTCTCTTCGACGACGCAGATTACTGGGCTCGACAGGCGATCGCTTTCGGCACCACGCATAACGTGCTGTTTGCGCAAGCAGCGGGCAACGAGTTTCTGGGCGAGGACGCCGTGCACAAAGGTAACTACGAAGAGAGTTTGGAGTTTGCGCAACGCGAGCTCGAGATTGCCGAGCGGCTTCATTCGCGCGAGCGGCGCGCGTGGGTGCATTACTACGCCGGTCACGCTCATTTTTCGTTGGGCCGGACAGAGCGCGCGGTCGAAGAGTTTGAGCACGGCATCGCGCTCGCTGAAACCATTGGCGAGAAGCGTGTGCTGTCGTTGCTGAACGCAAACTTGGCGATCGTGCAAGCACGGTTGGGACAGTACGACAAAGCGCTACAAACGGCCCGGACAAATCTCGAAAGTGCGGCTTCAATCGGCTTGCTGTACACGCACTTCGAATCGCTGCGCGGTTTGGCCGATGTTTATTTCCAACGAGCGCTGAGCGGCGGTTATGAAGGAGAGTTGGAAGATGCAGAACGCGTTTGCCGGCAAGCCGACACACTGATCGAGCCGACCGAGTCACGTGTCAGCCGGCTCTGGCTGGGACCGCTCTATATCGAAGTGCTCGTGGCGCTGAAGAAACGGGACGAAGCTCGCGAGAAGGTGGCCGCGTACAAAGCGCTGGTCGCGGAGTGTCAGACCCAACGCTTTGTCGCCGAAGCATCCCGCCTCGAACGTTTGTTTTAGGTTGGGCGCCTCCAAGGTAGAATCCGGGTCGAAGTTTCAGCGGCGTTTTTAGCACATTTCCAATTGCCCAAGGCACTTTAACTCCCCACACGCCTTTAACTTTTAGGATACTTATGAAGCTGTTTCTCCCACGCAGACGCGTCTCTGTTCGCCCCACACTCGCAATCGCCGTTGCCGTCCTGATTGCAGTAGTTTTGCACTGGCCACGTGCCCATGCGGCGATGACGTTTACCGTTAACTCCCTCAACGACACGCCCGACGCTATCATCAACGGCGTCTGCGCCGATTCAAACGGCGTGTGCACGTTGCGGGCTGCGATCGAGGAGGCAAACTTCCAACCCGGCGACGACACGATACAGTTTTCCGTCACCGGCATTATCAACCTCAACAGTCAGCTGCCAGCCCTCACTTCCAACATGAACATAAGCGGACCCGGATCGGGTCAGCTCACGATCCGCCGAAACAGCGGCGGCGACTACCGCATCTTTCTGATTAACAGCGTCACAACGATCTCGGGCGTAACGATCACTAATGGGCGCACGCCTGACAGCGTCGGCGGCGCGACCGCTCAATTCGGCGCCGGCATTTTTCAGACTGGCGGAACTCTCGTGCTGCGCGACGTGGTTGTTACCGGCAACTCGACTGGTAACGGTGGAGACAACCTGTTCTCGGGAAGCTCGGAAGGCGGTTGGGGTGGTTTCGGCGGCGGCATCTACGCCTCGGGCACGCTGACAATGACTGATTGCGTGATCAGTAACAACACTACTGGTCACGGCGGCGCGGGCGGCGGTTCAGGTGGCTCAGGTGGCCGCGGCGCGGGAATTTATTTTGCTCCCGGCACCTTAACGATGACCAATGTGCTGATTACCGGCAATCGCACCGGTGACAGCGGTGGAGGCAGCGCAAACAGCGGCTATGGCGGTGCTATGTGGGTCGGCGGAGATTTCTTCCCCAGCCAGAACACGACCGTAAACATGACGAATGTCACCATCACTAACAACAGCACCGGCGACTGCATCGGTACCGGTAGTGGCGACGCTGGTGGTGGCGGCGGTATTTACCTCTATCAGGGCACGGTGACCCTCACTGACAGCACGGTGAGCAACAATCACACCGGCAATGGCAGTGTGGGCACCGTCTTCGGCGGCGCGGGCGGAAGCGGCGGCGGCATTTTCAACAACGGCATCCTGACGTTAAGAAATAGTCTTGTCAGCGGCAACACAACCGGCAACAGCTCTTCCGGCAGTAACAACACCGGCGGCGGTATCAGCAACAACTTCAACTTAACCTTGGTCAATAGTACGGTCAGCGGTAATCACACCGGCACCGGGTCTAATCTCGGCGGCGGCGTTTACGTGCGTGGCACGGCCACCGTAATCAACTCGACAATCACAGCAAACTCCGCCACGGGCGATAACGGCAACGGATTGTCCGGTTCGAACGCCACCGTTACGGTCGCGAACTCGATCATCGCCGGCAACGGAGCCAACGCTAATAGCACGGATCTAGCCACTCTCTTTTTCGGCGCGCCGACTTTTATTTCCCAGGGACACAACCTCATCGGAAATGGCGACGGCGCGACCGGCTTCAATGGTCCAGGCGATCAAGTCGGCACGACTGCGGCTCCGATCAATCCACAACTCGGTCTGTTACAGAACAATGGTGGGCCAACTCAAACTCACGCCCTACTCTCGAATAGTCCCGCATTGGATGCCGGCGATAACGCGTTGGCAAAAGACGCGAGCGGTAACCCGTTGCTGACCGACCAGCGAGGAGCAGGCCGCATAGCAGATTCCGCGGACGCGGATGCAACTGCGACAGTCGATATCGGAGCGTTCGAATTGCACCAGGGGCTTGAAGACGTTCCTGATCAAACAACGAAGGAAGACACGCCGCTCAGCGTCTCATTTTCTGTCGGAGACAACGGTCCTGCCGTAAGCTCGGTAGCAGTTTCATCCACCAACCAGGCACTTGTGCCGAATGCAAATATCGTCGTGAGTGGCAGCAGCTTCGTTGCGACTTTGCAGATAACGCCCACTGCAAACCAGTCTGGTTCTTCGATGATCACCTTCACGATGAACTTTGCCGGTGGCGGCAGCGATAGCACGACGTTCAACCTAACGGTACTGCCCGTCAACGACGCGCCGTCATTTACCAAAGGCGCTAATCAAACAGTCAATGAAGATGCCGGACTGCAAACTGTTTCCAACTGGGCCACTGGCCTGAGTGCCGGTCCGAATGAAGCGGGACAAACATTGTCCTTCACCGCCACGTTCGACAACGCGATCTTTTCAACGGCCCCGGCGATCGATTCGTCGGGAACGTTGACGTACGCGCCCGCTCCCAACGCTTCGGGCGTTGCGACCATCAGTGTTTTTCTCAAGGACGACGGTGGCACGGCCAATGGCGGACAGGACACGTCGCCGGTCCAGACATTCACGATCACCGTGAACGCGGTTAATGATGCTCCGAGTTTCACGAAAGGCCCGGATATCACCGTCGCTGAGGATCCGGGATTCCAGTTCGTTGGTTGGGCCACAAATATCAGCGCTGGACCGAACGAGTTTGACGGCCTCAATTTTCAAATTACAAACAACACGAATCCGGGGTTGTTCTCGACGCAACCGTCGATAACGAGCGCGGGCACATTGTTGTACCAGCCGGCTGCTAATGCGAGTGGGACCGCGGACATCACGGTCGTGCTCAAAGATACTGGCGGCACTGCGAATGGCGGCGTTGACACCAGCGCTCCGCAGACATTCACGATTACCGTGACTGCGGTCAATGACGCGCCCTTCATCAGCGTTCCCTTTGACCCCGCGACGGCCCAGAACACGCCACTCGTCTTCTCGAGTGCGACCTTCAACGCGATTACTGTGACCGACGTTGACGCCGGCACAGATCCGATCAGCGTCACGTTGACTGTCACACAGGGAACACTCACGATGGGCTCGACTGCGGGGCTTACGTTCTCAACCGGCGATGGCACTGATGACGTAAGCATGAGCTTCAGCGGGACTGTCAACGCCATTAACACCGGTCTGAATGGTTTGACCTTCAAACCGACTACCGGGTTCAACGGCATCGCCACGCTTCAGATCAGCGCCAACGATGGCGGCCATAACGGCGCCGGCGGGGCCAAGTCTTCCTCGACGACATTAACCATTCCAGTTCGTTCGGGCGGCCGTTTCAGCTTCAACACGGCTTTGTACGGCGTTAACGAAAACGGCGGCACCGCAACCATCACAGTTCTGCGCAGTGGCGGAACAGCCGGTACCGCTTCAGTTAACTACTCGACTTCAAGCGGCACTGCGACTTCAGGCGGATCGTGCGGCGTCGGCGTGGACTATCTGCCCGCCTCCGGCACGTTCACCTGGAACAACGGCGACATCAGCATGCGCCAGTTTACGGTGACGATCTGTAATGATTCGGCAAATGAAGGTGACGAGACGATCAATCTGACGCTGAGCGATCCTACAGGCACCGGCTCACTCGGCACGCAATCAACAGCCGTACTCACCATCGGTAACGATGACGGTCCGATACTGCTGATGGAGCAAAACTCTCAAAACGCGATCGCGCTCGATCTCGCCACGCAGATGCGGGATCCGTTTCGGCTGACCAATCCGTTCAACATGAGCAACGATCAGCGGCAACGGGTATCGCTGTTTGTGTGGCAGTTAGGCTTGCTGCCGGGTGACAACGCGGCTTCAGTGAGCGTAACCGCGCTCGATAGTGACGGCCGGATTTATAACTTGCCGGTGGAATTCCTGAATCCGATGACACAATTGCCGGGCGTAACGCAGGTGATGGTGCTGCTACCGGACAACGTCATCGACGCGCCGAGAGATCTGTTCGTCAAAGTCACTCTACACGGACCAGGCAGCAATGAGGCGATTATCAAAATCGCCGCGCCTTAGCACGGACTTCGACAGGATTTCCAGAATCTACAAGATTGTTAGTTCGTATCTTGTGAATTCTGAAATCCTGTCTTCAAGTAATGATCGAGAAAGTCGAGGATCGCTTTGTACGCACGGATCTCGTTTGCTTTCTTCGTAAATCCGTGGCCTTCGTTGTCAAACAAGACGTACTCGACAACACCGTTACGCTTCTTGATGTTCTCTACAATCTCATCTGACTCCGGCTTGATCACACGCGGATCGTTCGCGCCCTGCAACACAATCAGCGGCCGCACGATCTTGTCGGCGTGAAACAGCGGCGACACCGCCCGCAAATTCTCCAGGTCCGTATTCGGATCCCCAATCTCCCGGTACAGCGACTTGCGGAACGATTCCCAATACGGCGGTATCGATTGCAACGTGCGCACCCAGTTGGAAACGCCAAACAGATCCACGCCAACCGCAAACTCCTCCGGCTTGAAGGCCAAGGCCGCGAGCACCATGTAACCGCCGTAAGAACCACCGGCAATCCCAATCTTCTTCTCATCAACGTATCCAAGCGACGCTAGATACTTCTTCGCCTCGACGCAGTCCCACAGCGGCTCGCGTCCATGCTTGCCGTCGTCCGCGGCAAAGAACGTCTTGCCGTAACCACTCGAACCGCGATTGTTGACGCCGAGAATTACGTAGCCATGGTTCACCAGGTACTGCGTCAGCGGACTGTAGCCGAGGCGCGACTGTCCACCTGGTCCACCATGAACCAGCAACAGCGCTGGGGCTTTGCTCTGCGCGCTCGCCTGCTTCGGCTTGTAAAGAATCGAAGGAATTTCGACGCCGTCGAACGACTTGTACCGAATCATCTGCGAGTCGACGAGATCGTCAGCATTGATTTCCGGATTCAGACTGTCTGTCAGCTTCGTCGCTTTCCTGGTCGCAAAGTTGTAGACATACAGATTTCCCGGACTACGATCGCCATTCAGATAGAACCCCATCAACTTTTCACTCGGCGAGATGTTCACGCCGGTGATGTCCGCGTTTGGCAGCTTCGGCAAATCGATCAGCTTGCCGGAGGCCTGGTCGTAAATCTTGATCTTCGTGCGCGCGTCTTCATTAACGGCAATGACGCGATACTTTCCGTTGCGCGAAAAATAGGTGTAGGAAACGTCCCACGGCGCTTTCTCGACGACCTCTGTTTTTCCGGTCGCGAGGTTGTAACGAGCCACGTATCTGAACTCACTGCCCGAGTCCGTGAGGTAGTAAAGATTTTTCGAATCGACGTCGAACGTTTGCGCGTTGTTGGCCACGTCGGCGGTATGAGTCGTGATATTTTTCAACTCTTTTGTAGCGGTGTCGTAGAGGTACACATCCGAGTCGGCCTGCGAGCCGCCGCTCTTGTCAAACGCGATGAACTTTTTGTCATTGGAAATGTCGCCAACGTCGAGGCCCGTCTCGTCTTTGTAGATCAGCGTGGCCTTGAAAGTGTCAATCGGCATTTCGTAAAGATCGAAGAAGCGCGGGTCACGTTCGTTAGTCGTCAAGAAAAACGACTTGCGATCGTGACTCCAGCCGACAAAGTTGGCCTTTACTTTGTCGCCCGGCGTCAGGTCGCGTTCGCTGCCGTTTAGCTCGCGGATGTAGAGGTGGCTGTTCTCGTTGCCGCCGCGATCGTACGTGTAGAGGATGCGCGCGTCGTTTGGAAAGTAAGAGACGGCGAAGGTGCTCTCTTTCGTTGAGTTCGTCAGTTGCGCCGGGTCGCCGCCGTTGACAGCAACCGAATAGACGTTGAAGATGCCTGACTTGTTACTGTGAAACAGGATCGACTTTTCATCGCTGGAAAAGGAGCTGCCGCCGATCCGGACAGTGTTCATGAACTGTTCGATTGTGTATTGCTTGACCGGCTGTTGGGCAAGCGATACTTGCGCGCTCAGGACAAACACCACGAAGAGAGCGATGGGGAGAGCGACGGTGGGTAGTGATTTGGTGTGTTTCATGGTGCTAAAGTAGCGCCTGCATAGAAATAAGCCAAGATCGCGAGTAGCATTCATCCATGTCTCACGAACCCCACGAACAAGATCTATTTCTCAAATGTCTCCTCGAAGCTAACGTTGACGGCATCATCGCGTTTGATCGCGATTTCCGTTACACAACCTGGAATCGCGCGATGGAGCGCATCTCCGGCGTGAAGCGCGAAGAGGTGTTGGGCCGGTCTGCGATTGAGATCTTTCCCTGTCTCGAAGAGACGGGCGAAGACAAATATTATCGCGAGGCTCTCGCCGGCCGTAGCATCGTCGCCGAAAACCGTCCGTACCGCATCGCGCAATCAAACAAGTGCGGCTACTTCGACGGCTACTACTCGCCGCGTCACGATGAAAATGGCGACGTAATTGGTGGCGTCGCGATTATTCGCGACGTAACGGATCGCAAACTCGCCGAAGCATCCGCCATTGACGAAGACAGACGACTCGCTTTTCACGTCGAGAACACGCCGCTGGCAGTGATCGAGTGGAACCAGGAATTCAGAGTCTTGCGTTGGTCGCCCGCCGCTCAACGGTTGTTCGGCTGGAAAGCCGAAGAGGTGCTCGGAAAACGTTTCAGCGATTGGGAGTTTGTTGTTCCCGACGACATCGATGCCGTCAATCAGGTGGGCCAACGACAGAACCAGGGACAGGAACAGCACGGCATCTCGCGTAATCGCAACTACACCAAGCTCGGCAACATTCTTCATTGCGAGTGGTACAACTCGGCGTTGTACAGCGAATCGGGCAAGTTGATCTCCGTGTTGTCACTCGTGCTCGACGTGACGGTTGCGACGCGAATCGAGGAAGCGTTGCGAAAGTCGGAAGCGCAGTATCGTTTGTTGTTCGAGTCGAATCCGCAGCCGATGTGGGTTTACGATCTGCAAACGCTGCGGTTTCTCGCGGTGAACGATGAAGCAATTCGTCACTACGGTTATTCACGCGCCGAGTTCCTCGACATGACGATCAAGGACATTCGCCCGCCGGAAGACGTAGCGATCTTGTCAGACTATCTCGCGGCGGGCCACGCGGATCTCGACCACGCCGGCGAGTGGCGGCACCACAAGAAAGACGGCACCGTCATCAACGTCGAGATAACTGCCAATCGCCTTAGTTTCGCCGGACGACCGGCAGAGTTTGTCCTGGCCCAGGACATCACTGAGCGCAAGAAGGCTGAAACGGCTCTGCGCATCAGCGAGGATCGTTATCGCGATCTGGTCGACAACAGTCACGAGCTGATCTGCACTCACGATCTCGACGGCAAAGTCCTTTCCGTCAATCCGTGGGCGGCGCGCGTGCTCGGCTATCCGCGCGAGGCGCTTACCGGCATCAACATTCGCGATGGCTTGCTGCCTGAATATCGGGATCAGTTTGATGAATACCTCGAGACGGTCAAAACCGAAGGCTCGGCGCGCGGCGTGATGAAGGTGCGCACTGCCACCGGTGAGACCAGGCTTTGGGAGTATTACAACACGCTGCGCACTGAAGGCGTGGAAACGCCGATTGTTCGCGGCATGGCCCACGACGTCACTGAGAGGCGCGAAGCGTTGAAGCGAGAGAAAGAAGCTCGACTCGAAGCCGAAGCCGCCAATCGCGTCAAGGATGAGTTTCTTTCCACACTCTCGCATGAACTGCGCACGCCGCTGACGGCGATCATGGGCTGGTCAGATCTTCTACTTCACGATGAAGTGGCGCCGCGCAAACGACGGCAGGCAATCGAAACGATCGCTCGCAACGCCGACTCGCAGTGCCAACTGATCAACGACCTGCTGGAAGTTTCGCGCATCATTACCGGCAAGCTGCGGCTGGAATTCGCCGCGTGTGAACTGGAATCGGTGATTCAGGCGGCTGTCGACAGCGTCGGGCCCACCGCAGAAGCGAAAGGCGTCGGACTGCAAGTGTTGCTGGAGCCGAACACCGGAGCAGTCTTCGGTGATCGCGAAAGGCTGCAACAAATCGTCTGGAACCTGCTGTCCAACGGCGTGAAGTTCACGCCTCACGGCGGACTGGTGCAGGTGAAACTGCAACGGATCAATTCTCACGTGGAGATCGTCGTTACGGACACGGGTGTCGGCATCGCGCCGGACTTTCTGCCGCACGTGTTTGAGCGTTTTCGTCAGGCAGACGGCTCGACCACGAGAAATTACGGCGGACTCGGACTCGGGCTCGCGATCGTTCGTCACCTCGTTGAGCTGCACGGCGGCACGGCGTGGGCTGAAAGCTCCGGCCAGGATCGCGGTTCGACGTTCACCGTGCGCTTTCCTTCAATGATCTCGCCCGAACACCAGGTTGAGCCGCAACCCGAGGCGCAAGCGGCCGCGCAAGTTGAATCGCGCGATAGAAAGCGAATGTTGCGCGGGCTGCGTGTACTGGTTGTCGATGATGAATTCGATGCGCGGGCGTTGTTGACGACGATGCTGGAAAGTTCCGGTGCGCACGTGCTTGCGGTGTCGTCAACACGCGAAGCGCTTGACTCGATGCAAGCGTGGAAGCCGGACGTGCTCATTGCCGACATCGGCATGCCGGTCGAGGATGGTTACAGTTTGATTAGACAAGTTCGCGCGCTGCCGGGTGAACAAGGTGGACACATACCGGCGCTCGCGTTAACGGCATACGCGCGGACTGAGGATCGAATACGCGCGCTGTCGGAAGGTTATCAAGTGCATCTCGCGAAACCGGTTGACCGAGTTGAATTGGCGACGGTGATCGGCAGTTTGTGCCACAGATAAAGACAAATTAGTCGCAACTGCCCAAAGTCTCAGTCAAACTACGCCAGCGATGTCCGTTGCGCGCCAACATTTGATCCGCCGCGGATGGTCCGTCAGTGCCCGCGGAGTATTCAGTTAATTCGGGCGTGCGCTGGCTAGCCCAGACCTCTTCAATCGGTGTTATCAAACGCCACTGCGCCTCCACTTCGTCGCCGCGCGTGAACAGCGTCGCGTCACCGCGCATCACGTCCAGCAACAGCGTCTCATACGCGGCCGGCGGTTCGACTCCAAATCCCCTTTGATAACAGAAGTCCATGTCAACCGTGGTGGTCTGCATTTCGAATCCTGGTCGCTTCGCGCCGAACGTGACCGAGATGCCTTCGTTGGGTTGAATCCGCAACACGATGCTGTTCGGATCGATCTCCTCGTCGGGTGTGCGCGCGAAGAGTGCTTGCGGTGTGCGCTTCAAATGAACAGCTATTTCGGTGAGGTTGCGTGTGAGATGTTTGCCGGTGCGCACGTAAAACGGCACTCCCGACCAGCGCCAGTTTGAAACGCGGAACTCGATCGCCGCGTACGTTTCAGTCTGCGAGTCTTTCGCCACACGTTCTTCTTCGCGATATCCCTTCACCTTCTCGCCGTTGACGACGCCTGGTCCATACTGTGCCCGCACCGTACGTTCAGCGACTTCTTCCGGCTTCAAGTGGCGAATCGATCGCAACACCTGCACCTTCTCTTCTCGAACTGAGTCAGCATCGAAGGCGACCGGTGGTTCCATCGCCGTCAGCGTTAGTAGTTGCAGCAGATGGTTCGCAACCATATCGCGCAACGCACCCGCCTCTTCGTAGTAGCCGGCACGGCTGCCAACCCCCGCCATCTCGGCCGCGGTGATCTCGACGTAATCCACATAATTCCGATTCCAGATCGGTTCAAACATCGAGTTGCCAAAGCGAAAGACGAGAATGTTCTGCACCGTATCTTTGCCGAGGTAATGATCGATGCGATAGACCTGATTCTCGGCGAACACCTCAGCAATCTTCGCGTTCAGGACTCGAGCGGAGTCGAGATCGCGGCCAAACGGTTTCTCGACAACGATGCGGCTCCAATGTTGCTGGTCCTGTTTCGCCAGTCCTGCTTTGCCGAGGCCTTCGACAATCTGCGGCGACAGCGACGGCGGCGTCGCCAGATAGAAAAGATGATTCGTGCTCGCGTCGTCGGTTGCCAGATCCTCCAGACGTTGCGCGGTGTTGCGATAGGTAGTCTCGTCGTCAAGTTCTCCAGCCGTGTAGTAAATGCGTTGGGAAAAATTGCGCCAGTCCTCATCATCGTGTTCGTTGAGCTTTTCCGATTCGACCAACGCGTCGCGCACAAACGCGCGATACTCATCATCGCTCATCGGAGTCCTGCCGATTCCCAGAATGCGTACGCTCTCGAGACAGCCTTCGCCCTTCAGGTTCCACAGCGCGGGCATCAACTTGCGTCGCGTAAGATCGCCGGTGGCACCAAAAATCACCATCACACAAGGCTCCGCCTTGGGCAGCGCCGGAGTTTCCATCGGAACAGGAGTGGGTTCTACAAGTATCGTTGACATGATTAGTCCTTACTTCGCTGGCGTTCGTCTCGTAACCGGGCTTTCTCTGTGCCCCTCTGTGTCCTCTGTGTCTCTGTGGTTTTCGCTTATCAAACAACACACCACAGAGGCACAGAGGACACAGAGATTGCACAGAGAAGAACTACTTTGCGCCGCGCTCCACGTGTCCGCCGAATTGAAACCTCATCGCCGAAAGGACCTTGTTGGCAAACTCGGCCTCGCCGCGAGAATCGAAACGTTGAAACAATGCCGCACTCAGGACCGGCACCGGCACGCCTTCTTCAACCGCCGCGTTGATGGTCCAACGTCCTTCGCCCGAGTCGGAGACGCGGCCGGAGTAGCCTTCGAGATTCGGGTGCTCGGCAAAAGAGTTGGCTGTCAAATCCAGTAACCACGAGGCGATCACGCTTCCGCGCCGCCAAAGCTCCGTAATGTCGGCGAGGTTGAAGTCGTAGCGGTAATGTTCGGGATTGCGCAGTGGCGTCGTCTCAGCGTCTGCCGTGCGCTCGGCTTTGCCTTCGTTGGCGTGATGCAACACGTTCAGTCCTTCAGCATAAGCCGCCATCAACCCGTACTCGATACCATTGTGGACCATCTTCACGAAGTGACCCGCCCCCGCTTGACCACAGTGCAGATAGCCTTCAGCGGCCGTGCTCGAACCGCCACGTCCTGGCGTCGGCGCGACAGTGCCACCGCCCGGAGCGAGCGCCTTGAATATCGGATCGAGATGCGTAACAACTTCATCCTCGCCGCCGATCATCTGGCAATAACCGCGTTCCAGTCCCCAGACGCCGCCGCTCGTCCCGACGTCAACGTAATGAATACCTTTGTCTTTTAATTCACGAGCGCGCCGGATGTCGTCAACGTAATAGGAGTTGCCGCCGTCGATGATGATGTCGCCTGCACTGACGACGGCGCCAAGATCATTGAGCGTTGCGTCAACGAGCGCCGCGGGAATCATCAGCCAGATCGGCCGCGGCTGCTTCAACTTCGTTACGAAATCTTTAAGCGACTCCGCGCCTACCGCGCCCTCTTTCACCAGTCCCTGCACTGCCTCGGCATTCCGGTCGTAAACAACGCACTCGTGATTTGCGTGCAGCAGTCGTCGCACCATGTTGGCGCCCATACGCCCCAGCCCAATCATTCCTATTTGCATTCCGTCGCCCCCTTATCGTTTCACTCTCAAACTAATCCGCGTTAATCTGTGGCTGATTCTACCTAAACGCCAAGGAGCCCTCCAGATGAGACACTTGAGCCTGCTCTTCTTCCTGATAATTGCTGTTCCCGTCATGGCGCAGAAAACACCGTCGTTACCCGCGGGCCGCGTCGTCGATCTTTCATATGCCTTTGATGAGAACACCGTCTACTGGCCTACGGCCGAGTCGTTCAAACTCACTACCGACTTCGAAGGCGTGACTGACAAGGGTTACTTCTATTCGGCTTACAAATACTCAGCCGCGGAACACGGCGGCACACACATTGACGCGCCAGTGCATTTCGCGAAGGCACATAACACAGTCGATCAAATTCCGCTCGAACAACTGATGGGCGACGGCATTGTGATCGACGTGACCAGCCAGTGCGCAGCAAATCGTGATTACCTTGTCAGCGTCGCTGATTTTCAGAACTGGGAGAAAAAGAACGGACAGATCAAGCCAGGCACGATCGTGTTTCTGCGCACGGGCTTCAGCAAGTTTTACCCGGATCGCAAGCAGTATTTGGGAACGGATGAACGCGGCGCGGAGGCAGTCGCGAAGCTTCACTTTCCGGGACTGGATCCGGCCGCCGCGCGTTGGTTGACGCAAAATCGATCGATCAAGGCGATTGGTCTCGACACGGCCAGCATCGACTACGGACAGTCGACGCTGTTTGAGAGTCATCGCACACTGTTTGAGAAGAACATCCCGGCGCTGGAGAACGTCGCGAACCTGGACCAGTTGCCAGAGAAAGGTTTTTCGGTGATCGCGTTGCCGATGAAGATCAAAAACGGCAGCGGTGGGCCAGTGAGAATCGTCGCCTTTAAATAAGATGGAACTGAAAGTTTTTCGCAATCCGACGGAAGTTGCGCGAGCCGCGGGACAACACTTCGTGGAGCAGTGCCGGAAGGCGGTGGGGCGAAGCAATGGCTTCGGCGTAGCGCTGTCAGGAGGTTCAACTCCGAAACTGTTTTACGAGTTGCTGGCGAATGCAGAGGAACCGTTTAGAGAACAGATCGCCTGGGACAAAACGCGTTTTTTCTTCACTGATGAACGCAATGTTCCGCCCGATCACCCGGAGAGTAACTATCGCATGGTACGCGAAGCCATGCTCGCGCACGTGCCCAGGCCGACGCAGGTTTATCGCATTCCAGGCGAGAAACGTGCAGCAGAAGCGGCTGAGGAATACGAAGACACCTTGACGGAAGTCTTTGAAGAAGATGTTCCTGACCTGGATCTCGTTCTCCTTGGCCTTGGCGAGGAGGGCCACACGGCTTCGCTCTTTCCTCATTCACCGGCACTCAAAGAAACGAAGCGCCTCGTTGTCGCACCGTGGGTCGAGAAGTTGAACGCTTACCGGATTTCGCTCACATTGCCGGTGCTGAACAACGGACAATCAGTAGTGTTTCTCGTGACCGGAGAGTCGAAGGCTGAGATCTTGAGGGAGGTAATCAAAACAAACCCGAATCCGGATCTTTACCCGGCGCAGGCGATCCAGCCGGTTCATGGCGAATTGACGTGGTTGGTTGACGAAGCTGCGGCGCGACTGATCAAGTAGCTGCTAATCAAGTAACGAGACGAGCGGGCCCACCGTCGAAAGCGGCACCGTCGGCGAGATATCTCCAGCCGACGTCACGCGCCGTTGCTCAACTAATAACTCCTCAAACACCGGCGCCGAAAGCGACTTGCTGAACAGAAAACCCTGAACTACGTCGCAACCGAGCGAACTTAAGTACTGAAGCTGCTCCTGAGTCTCTACGCCCTCCGCAATCACCGTCAGATCCAGCGCATGACCCAGGGTAATGATTGCTCGCACGATCGCGGTGTCGTGCGGATCTTTGCAAACGTCAGACACGAACGACTTGTCGATCTTCAGCGTGTCGATCGGAAAACGCTTGAGATAGTTGAGCGACGAGTAGCCGGTGCCGAAGTCGTCGATCGCGACTCTGATTCCCATCAACTTCAACTCGTGCAACTTCTCGATCGCCTGCTCGGGCTCTTTCATGATCGAGCTCTCAGTCAGTTCCAGCTCCAGCCAGCGCGGATCGAGATTCGTCTCCTTCAAAATCTCCGCGACCGATGAGATGAATGTCGGCTGCTGGAACTGCCGCGCCGAAAAGTTGACTGACAGACGCATCGGCGCGAGTCCTTTGTCCTGCCACGCCTTGTTCTGCGAACAGGCCGCGCGCATCACCCAATCACCGAGTGCGATAATCAGACCACTGTCTTCGGCAAGCAGCACAAACTCGGCCGGATAGAGCATTCCCAAACTCGGGTGTCGCCAGCGCACCAACGCTTCCATTCCGACCAGATGAAAATCCGGAATCGTGACCTGCGGCTGGTAGTGAACGACGAACTCCGAGCGATCGAGCGCGCCGCGCAGATTGCTTTCGAGCACGAGCTGTTTGAGGGCGCGCGTCGTGCCGCCGGCCGTGTAGAACTCATAGTTGTTGCCGCCTTGCACCTTGGCACGTTCGAGTGCCGTGCCGGCGTTCTTCAACAAGCCCGCCGTGTCGCGATCGTCGTGCGGATAAAGACTGATGCCGATGCTGGTCGAGATGAAGACTTCCTGATCGTCAAAAATAAATGCCTGATCGAGGACGCCTTTGATGGCCTGAGCGGCGCTAGCCGCGTCCTGCGCGCGGGAGATTTGCGTCAGCAGCACGGCAAACTCGTCGCTGCCGAAACGAGCGACGGTATCGCTCTCGCGCACGCAGCTCGTCAGTCGTTGCGCGACTGACTGCAACAGTCGATCGCCGGCGGTATAGCCCAACGAGTCGTTGATCGTTTTGAATCGATCAAGATTGAGCAAAAGCACGGCGTGCATCTGATCCTGGCGGCGCGAGTAGGCGATCGCCTGCTTGAGACGGTCCTTGAACAGCACCTGGTTCGGCAGATCGGTGAGCGCGTCGTGATAGGCGAGATGGTTCAGCTTGTCCTGCCTCTGCTTGTTCTGAGACAGATCGACGACAAAGCACGCGATCTCTTCTTCGTGCAACGCGGCGCCGAAGAGCACAGGTACCGTCGAACCATCCGCACGCACCAGATCTTTTTCAAACGGGGCGCAGGCGCCAAACGCCATCAACTTTTCCAACGCCTCTTCGTCCAGAAGATGGTGTTCGGGCGAAGTGAGTTCGCGCAGGCTTTGCGGCAGATCGTCGCGCCCGTAGCCCACGATAGTGAGTAAGCTGTCGTCTGCGTTGGTGATGTTACCGGCGAGATCGGTGAACAGAACACCGATCAGATTGGTGTCGACAAATCGTCGCAGTGCTGCGTCCAGCCGGCTTTCGAAGGTCATGACTGATTTTCCGAGGAAAGGTGAGTAGGCAAGAAGGGTTGGCCGTCAACCCGAACCACAGGTTAACACAGACGAGAGGGATTTCCACAGAAAAATCTGTGTCATCCGTGGTTCACAGACGCTCCTTGATGTACTTCGTCATCAATCCAAACAGGTGGCGCTGCGTCCCCTGCCCTTCGGAGATTGAGTGTGAACGGTTCGGATACGACATCAGCGAAAACTGCTTGTTCGCCGCGACCAGCGCGTTGATCAGCGCTTCCGTGCCCTGGTAGTGGACGTTGTCGTCGCCCGTGCCATGGACGATCAGCAGGTTGCCTTTGAGCTGGCCCGCGAACGTGATCGGCGAACTCTGTTTCCACTCGTCCGGATGGTCCTGCGGCAGCCCGCAGTAACGTTCCTGATAGATCGTGTCGTAGTAGTGCAAATCCGGCACCGGCGCAACCGAGACGCCGGTCGAGTAAACATCCGGATAGCGAAACATCGCGTTCAGCGTTGACGAGCCACCACCGCTCCAGCCCCAGATGCCGATGCGCGCGGGATCGACAAACGGCCACTTGGAAATCACACGCGCAGCCGCCGCCTGATCGCCGGAATTCACAATACCCATCTTGCGATAGATGATCTTGCGCCACGCACGACCCTTCGGCGCGGGCGTGCCTCGATTGTCGACGCTCATCACGACATAACCCTGCTGCGCCAGCATCTGGTGCCACATCCTGTCGCGACCGCCCCAACGATCGAGCACCGTCTGTCCCCACGGTTCGCCGTAGACATGGAACAGCACCGGATAACGCTTCTGCGGATCGAAGTCGGGTGGCTTGATCATCCAGCCGTCGAGTTGCACGCCGCCGCCGATGTCAACTTTGAAGAACTCCGTCGCGGTTGGCTTCAACTTTGCCAGCCTTTCCTGAACCGCGTGGTTGTCGATCATCGTGCGCACAACCTGGTGTTGCGGCAGCCGCACCACGTCAGTAACCGGAACGGTATTGAAGGTTGAGTAAACGTGAATCGCGAAGTCGCCGCGCGGCGAGATGTCGTAACCATGTGTGCCGGTTGCGCTCGCCGGCGTCAATCGTTCTTCCTTACCGCTGCCATCGATGCGCACGCGATACAAATAACGCTGAGTCGCATTCTCAGGCGACGCGAGAAAATAGAGCCAGCCATTCGGCGCATCTACTCGCTCAACCGTGATCACGTCGTAGTTGCCCGGCGTGATCAGCTTCACGTCGCCACTGTCACGCGCGATGGAATAGACATGACGCCAGCCGTCGCGCTCACTCGCCCACAGAAAACGCTTTCCGCTGTCCACCCACTCAACATCGCCGCGAGCAATGCCGGTCTTGTCCCAGTCGATGTCGCCCCACGAGACGTCGACCCACGCTTCATCCTTCTCAGTCAGGATCGGACGAACCTTGCAGGAGCGCACATCGCCCATCATGAGGATGTTTGTGTCCTGGCGCCGGTTGAGTTGTTGAATCACCACTTCGTCCGCACTGGCCCACTCCATGCGCGGCAGGTAGTTGTTTCGCGGATCGCCCGGTATCTCGAACCAGTGAGTTGGACCACCATTCGCGCTTACGACACCGACCCGCGCGGCGGAGTTTGTCTCGCCGGCCTTGGGATAAGGAAAGGAGATGATCGACGGATAAAGACCGCTGGTGTTGTCGATCAGTTGCATCTCCTTGACGCCTTCGGAGTTGAGCTGCCAGTAGGCGATCTGTTTGCTGTCCGGACTCCAGCGAAAACCGTCGCGGCAAAACAGTTCCTCTTCGTAGACCCAATCAAACGTGCCGTTCACAATATAGCGAGAGCCGTCAGTAGTCAGTTTCGTAATCTTGTTATCACCGAAAAGGTTCTCGACGTAGACGTTGTTTTCGCGCACGTAACCAACGCGTTGGCCGTCAGGAGAAAATTTCGCAAACATTAACGACGACGGTTTTGCGTCCGCGCCACCGAGTTTCCGCAGACTTCCGTCTTTGAGATCAAGCACCCAATAGTCGCCGCGAGTATTGCTGCGCCAGACTCGTTGTGAATTGGTGAAGATGAGCAGCTTCTGTTCGTCGCCCGTCAGGGCAAACTCTTCCACCAGCAATGGCGCGTTTGCCCCAGCGGGTGTCAGTTTCTCGGCGGAAACCTTGACGGATCGCTGGCCAGAGGCGGCGTCGTAACGAACGAGGTCGAGAAAATTCTTTTTGGTGGGCGATGGTTCGAGCGCTAGATAGCCGCTGCCGTCATCCTGCCAGCGCACTGGTCCAAGCGACCGCGTGCGATAGGTGAAGATCGAATCAACTGTTAAGAGATCCGTTTGCGCAACAACCGGGATTGCTAACAGCAGCAGAACGGTAACAACCGCCAATCGACGTCTGATAAATGTTTTCGTGTTCATCTGTGGTCCTGGTTTCCTCGCCCAACAAGCGCTGCAATTGCCGTGATCAGCTCAGCCTGCTCAATCGGCTTTGCCATGTGCTGGTGGTAACCAGCCGCGAGAGCACGCTCGCGATCCTTTCTCGACGCGTAGCCAGTTAACGCAATCGCCGGCGTTCGCCCGCCCTTCTCTGGCGGCAAACTACGCACCTTGCGGATGAATTCATAACCATCTTCATCGGGCATCCCAATATCGCTAATCAAAAGGTCCGGCAGTTCACGTGAAAACACACCGACCGCCTCGGCCGCAGATTTGGTCGAAGTCACTCGCGCACCATGACGCTTCAGCATCGTGCCGAGCAGCTTGCGCGAATCATCGTCATCTTCAACCAGCAGTACATGCAGACCATCGAGTCTGACCGCCGTCTTGCGACTGTGGCGCCGCTCGACCTCACGTCTGCGTTCCTCCGCGCGTTCCGGGTCGCGCCGCTCCTGCGCTAACGGCAACTCGACCTTAAAAACTGAACCCTGGCCCAGGCCGCCACTCTCCGCACCGATGCTGCCGCCGTGCAACTCGACCAGATGCCTGACAACTGCCAGTCCTAATCCCAATCCTCCCTGCTTTCGCGAGATCGAGCCTTCAGCCTGCCGAAAACGATCAAAAACGTACGGCAAAAACTCCGGCGAAATACCTTCGCCGGTGTCGGCTACAGTCAAACGCACACTTGATCCCACGCAACGCAAATCAATCCCGACCACACCTTCGCGCTGGGTGAACTTGATCGCATTGGAGAGCAGGTTCCAGATCACTTGCCGCAAACGATTCGGATCGCCCTTAATAAGACACTCGCCTCCTACCGGGCTTGTTCGTATCTCAATGCCTTTCACATCCGCCGTCGGGCGCAACGCGTCGATCGCTGCTTCGACAATCGGAGCGAGATTCAGCGGATGCAGGTCGAGACGAAGATTGCCGGTGATGATGCGGGAAACGTCAAGCAGATCATCGATCAGGCGTGCTTGCGAGCGGGCGTTGCGTTCGATTGTTTCGACAGCGCGCGCAACGCTTGGGCCTTCAACTTCGCCGTTACGGATCATCGACGCCCAACCGAGAATCGAAGTCAGCGGCGTGCGCAGTTCGTGCGAGAGTGTCGCGAGAAACTCGTCCTTCAAACGATCAGCTTCTTCAGCATGGTGCCGCGCGTCGCGTTCGCGAATGAGTAACGCCGCGCGTTCCTCTTCTGCTTCTTTGCGCGCGGTGACGTCGAGCACGAGCGACAGCACGGAAACCAGGTGTCCGCTATCGTCGTGCAGTACTGAGTTGTACCACTCGCAAAAAAGAATTTCGCCGTCGCGCGTGTAGTTTCGATTGCGTTGCACACCGTGAACTTCCACGCCTTCGCGCTGACGATTCGTCACCAGCGCGACCGCATCCACGTCGTCAGCAAACACAAACTGCCACTCGTTGACGTGCTTGCCGATGACTTCCTCGGCCTTCCAACCGAAGAGCCGTTCCGCAGACTCCGACCACCGCGATACGCGAAAGTCGCTGTCCCACTCGATCACTGCCAGCGGCGAACTCTCAACATGAAACGACAGTTGCCGGTATGCGGTGTGTGCCGCTTCTTCGGCATGACGGCGAGCAGCGATGTCGCTGATGACGGCGATGCCGCCAATGACGTTGTTCTTCTCATCGCGCAGTGGCGAATAACGACTTTCGAAAACGCCGGTGCCAGATGGTCCATAGGGATGAGCTTCAGAAAGTATTTCCGTACCGGTGATCGCGGTGGACAAACAGTTTTCGCCGCCCTGTTTGCGCAGGAACGGGAAAATCTCGTCAGCTTTTTTGCCCAGCACTTCTTCCCTGCTCATCCCGGAGATCCGCTGCATCGCGCGATTCCACGCGATAATGCGAAAGTCGCGATCAAACGCGAAGAGGCCGTCGACGCTGGCGTCGAGCAGGCGCATTAGGAGAGATGGGGATTCGTTCTCCAAGAAAATTTCCAAGGTTTACTCAGATTAGTGTTACTTGCCGGTGAGCAACATTAACCCGGTGGCGTCGCGTACCAGAATGTGCGAGCCGAGCAACACAGGTGTAGACCAGGTCGAGGACTCAGCTACTTCGTAGCGACGCTCGAGGGCAAACGCGGGCGTGCCGCGTTTTGCCACGATCAAATCGCCTCCGTTCGTGAGAAAGACGACGTGCCGGGGCGTTAGCAACAAAGAGGCGTGTTCGCCTTCGCGTCCTTCGGTGGACCAGCGCACCGCGCCGGTCTGCTCATCGAAAGCCACAAACTGTCCCTTCTTCTTCGAAGAATGAGCATAGACTAGACCGTCGCCGAAAACTGGCGAGCTCATGTACATCGCAACGTCGGGATTCTTCCAGGTTTCAGTCGCCTGCCACTTACCGTCCTTTTCGGCGAGTGTGTAAGCGTGCGTGCCTTGCCGGGTGCCGGAGACGATCAGGTGAGTGCCAGTCCAAAGGGGAGTGGAGATGTTCTCGTGCCATTCGTCGGGGAACGGCACCGTCCAGAGTTCTTTCCCGTTCCTGGCGTCGACACCGACGATTGAACCTTCAGTTAAAGCAATGATCTGCGATTGGTCCTTGAGATTGATGACTACCGGCGAAGCGTAACCTGGTCCAGGCCCGCTCCATTCCCATTGCGTCGCACCGGTTGCCGGATCGAGGCCGAGAATCTTGCCGCCATGAATATCGCTGCCGACCTGCACTACCACTCGTCCAGTCAACGCGAGTGGCGATGCGGCTGTGCCACAGAACAGTTTGCTTGTATCGATCAACTGCGAGAAATCTCGCGTCCAGATTCGGCGGCCGGTGGCTGTATCCCACGCGTTGAAAATTCCGGTCACGCCGAGCGTGAACACAGCATTGCCGAGCACGAGCGGGGTGGCATGTGGGCCTTTGGCCATCTCGACCGCGTACTGATTCTTTTTGAATCCGGCTTGATACTTTTGCTCCCAAAGGACCTTGCCGTCGGCCAGGTTGATGGCCGTCACGATCTCTTCCGGATCGCGCCGGCCGTGAACGAAGACGCGGCCGTTTACGACGACCGGCGACGAGTAACCCTCGCCAATCTCGACGCGCCAGGTGCGTTCGAGTTTCTCAGGCCACGCGGTTGGCGCATCCTTGGTGGAGACAAACCCGTTGCGTCCGGGTCCTCGCCACTGGTTCCATTCCTGCGCACTGACATGGGAGGCGATGGCTAGTAAGAAAAGCAGGATTGCGATTGGGAACTTCGGGTAAATCATGCCAAGGGATCATAACATCCACAGATTGGACAGAACAGGTGTATCCTGTGGCCCGTAGTGATGCAGCTAGGATTTAGTACTTCCTTGGAGTGCGGGCACTCGTCACCGCTTTGGTCTAAAAGCCGAATCAAAAAGCGGCGACGAGTCGCCGCACTCCAAAGAGGCGTCCTGTGGAACAAGCCTTTGTAGTTCAAACTGAATCACCACTCCTCTGGTCAACGTTGGATTCCGGTAAATGACTCTGGTAGCGCGATTAGTTCTGGCGCTGGTGGTGACTGCTTCCGTAGTCAGTGCGCAGTCTGTCGAAGTACCGGTGATCCCCGAGGTTTTTCAGGTCTTCGAACTGCCGATAACCATCACAAATCCTGCGCTCGTCAAGACAAAGAATGGATATGTTTTGAAGTGTTCTCTGGCGAACGGTTCCGAATCTCGCGAACTGGGCTTCAGATATTCGCTGGCGGTGGTCGATGCTGCAAACGAGGCGAGAATCATCGTTAATCGAAGTGAGGGCTTCGCGCTCGCTCCTTACCAGACGAAGAACGTGACGTTCAGAACACCGCTGAGGCTGAACCTCAAAGGCGATGAGCGTCTGGTGTTGATGGTGGAGCAGTTGGTTAGCACCGACTACGTGTGGGAGGTCTTGCAGGCAAAGGAGGCGTTGGCAAGCTACGCCGCAGGCGACTACTCGACCACGCCGCGCGTTCTTCGCGTGCTCAATCAAGTCGACGCGCCCGTGCAATTGAGAATTCCTTTCAAATGAGTTATCGAGGCGCCAGGATGATCCGCTGTCTCGTTCTGGTTCTTCTTGCAACGTCGTGCTCAACGTCTCCGGTTACGCGGACGAAGACGGGCGCTGCGCTGAGGGCGGAGTCAACTGCGGTTGCGGCTCCGGCGGAGACGAGGCCGCCAGCGAAGGCCGATTTTGATCTGCACGTCGCGCAGCTCAAGAAGCGTTTGCCATCGAATGATTTTACGATTGTGGTGCAGGCGCCGTTTGTGGTGATTGGTGACCAGCCGGCAGAGGCGGTCAAGTGGCGTGCAGAAGAGACCGTCAAATGGACCGTCGACAAACTGAAGCAGGACTACTTCACTGAAGATCCAAAAGAGATCCTCGACATTTGGTTATTCAAAGACGCCGCCTCGTACGAGAAAAACGTGCACCTGCTCTTCAACGATCAACCATCAACACCCTACGGCTACTACTCACGCGAACACAAAGCGCTGATCATGAACATCGACACGGGCGGCGGCACGCTGGTCCATGAGATCGTTCACCCGTTCATGGAGGCAAACTTTCCCGACTGCCCGCCCTGGCTCAACGAAGGAATGGGATCACTCTACGAACAGTGTGGCGAAGAGGACGGTCATATTTACGGCTACGTGAACTGGCGTCTGCCCGGTTTGCAAAAAGCCATCAGAGCGGGACAAGTGCCGGCGTTCCAGACGTTGATGGAAATGGGACCCACCACCTTCTACGGTGACCGCACGGGCGTTAACTACGCGCAGTCGCGTTATCTTTGCTATTACCTTCAGGAGAAAAAACTGCTCGTGAAGTTCTACAAACAGTTTCATGCGCGTCACAAGACTGATCCGGGCGGCTTTGAAACGCTTAAAGCCGTTCTCGGTGTAAGCGACATGGATCTGTTCAAGAAAAGGTGGGAAACATACGTGCTCGGGTTGTCCCGGTAAACCGGGGATTCAGATCACATCAGCAAAGTTCTTGCGCGTCCGCGCAAACCACCAGTAACCAACGACGAAAACAATCAATGCGACGGCGGTGAAGTACGCGAGACCGCGCCAGTCGGGCGCGAGGCCTTCGAGAAACACGCGACGATAACTGCGCACGAGCGCCGTGAACGGGTTGATTTCGATGAACCGTCGCAAGTGTTCCGGCACGATTGATTCGGGATAAATAATCGGCGTCAAATACATCCACGCCATCAACAGCAACGTGATGCCCTGCGCGATGTCGCGCAGAAAAACTCCCAGCGACGCAATCAACCACGCCGCGCCGAGCGCAAACAGCAGTTGCGGGATCAACAGCAACGGCAGCCAGAGCGACGTCGGTTGCAAGCCCTGACGAATAACAACGATCGCGATCAGCAGGCCAATCGTGGCAAAGAGTTGATTGCCGAGTGCCGCGAACGCCTGCGCGGCGGGAAGCGTCTCCAGCGGAAAGACGACTCTCTTCACCAGATTCGCGTGCGCCACGATCGTGTTCGCGGATTGCTGCACGGATTCCTGAAACATGGACCACGGAAGCAGGCCGCAGAAAAGATAGAGCGCGTAATCCCAATGTGAACTGCTCGCGCCAAACCGCGCGCCAAAAATCCCGGCGAAGATAAAGGTAAAGATCGCGATCATCACCACCGGCGTCAACACGGCCCACGCGATGCCGAGCGCGGAGCCTTTGTAACGCCCAAGGAGATCTCGTTTGGCAAACGAGAACACCAGCTCTAAACGCCGGACGAGTTGCATCCGGGAGCTTTGTTCTTTGTACTTTGTTCTTTGTTCGCTTTGGTAACGAACGCTCATGGGTCTACTCTCGCTTGCGAACAAAGTACCAAGTTCAAAGTTCAAAGTTCAACCAATGGTTCCAAAACCACACCAACTGTTCTTGTTGTGCCAGGTGATCTCCACATCACTCGCACCGAGTTCGCGCCACCACTCGTCAAACTCATCGCGCGAAATATAGAACGCCGTCGGCGCGACCAGGTGATCGAAAACAATCGTGTGCTGCTCGCGCCAGCCAAACGGAGCGATCGCGCTCAGGTAGTCGTTATAGAAGAGATGTTTGGCCAGCGACGAACCGTTGCGATTCAGTGGCCCATACACGAGCTTCGTCGCCAGATAAAGACAGGCCGCCGGAATTTTTGACAACTGCAACAACGCCCGCTGATCGATACGAGAAGTAATCCGCTCGCGCACTGGATTCACCCAACGCGTGATCCACTCGTTGTTCTCGGCGCCGTAAATCCACGCCGAAAGATGTCCCCCCGGCTTCACTTTCGAAGCCAGCGACCGGAAGCCCGCGCGCGGATCAGGCAGATGGTGCAACACGCCAACTGAGAACGCGTAGTCAAACTTCTGCGCGAGCGGCAAACGGTATATGTCTGCTTGAATGATGTGCGCATTCGGCAACGAACGCGTTGCGGCAAAGGCCGTCTCGACTGCGACGCTGAGATCTATGCCGACCACGTCCTGCGCGCCCCAATGCGCGGCGAGTTGTGTGTGCCGACCCTTGCCACAGCCACCTTCGAGCACCACCTTGTTACGAAAAAATTCCGGCGTCACGGGCGCAATCCAGCCGAGAAACTGCTCCGCATAGCGCGCATCTTCCTGAGTGAAGTGTTGCCACTGCCAACCGAATCCCGTGGCAGTCGCGCGCTTGTCGCTCTCAACCTCCGCGAGATCGGCGAAACGAGGAATGCCCCCGGTAATCGGAAACGAAGCAGCGCATGCGCTGCAGCGCAAAGCTCCCTCCATTATCTCTTGCTGCTCAGCGTTCTTGACGGAGAGATCGAGAGAGCCGTTACACGAAGGACACGCGAGATACGAGAGTAGTTTTTCCTTCAAACCTGCCAGAAACTTTTCACTGGATTGAAACTTCGGTGAGCAACTATAGCATTCCGCGAAGGTTTAGTTGCATTCACGCGGATCGTGAGTGGTGAGCATCCCGAAGCGATTCTGGTACTCGGCGGAATTCAGAAACCCGCACGTGACCGAGCGCGCAGTCTCCGCGTCGCGCAGCGGCTTGTTCTTGAACGAGTTGAGCCACAGCGCAAAACCGCTCTCGTCCGGATCGCGACGCAGATAAGCGAAGTAATGAGACAGAAGCAGCGACTGGTTGTACTGCCCATCCACCAGACTCGGCTGGCCGCTCACTTTCGCGAGCACCGCCGCGCGGCCACCGGCAGCACTTTCAACCAGACCAATGAGCTCGCTTCGCTGCGACGTGAGATCCACGCCCGTGTTTTGCACCAGTGACAACAACACCGCATCGACGAACTCTGCGGCTTTCAGCGTCGCAGGATATCGCCGCTTGAACTCCGGCCGCTGCACAAACGCAAGCACAAACGCCGCACGGCTGCGTTCCACCTCAACATCTTTCGCCAGCACGGCACGATCACTTTCAAACTCAGCAAACTTCGGCCGCCGGCCGAGTGCCGCAGTGTAGAGTCCGTTCAGAAAAGCTGTAGTCGTTGCGAGATCGCTATCCGCAAACAGAGTAGACGAAAGATCAACTCGCCGCGTGCGCAGACAATCGGCTTTGCCACCACACTGCGCGAGTTGCGTCGTCAGTTTTTCAAGCGCCGCCTGATCGGGTTCGCGTCCGGTGAGATCCAGATAATGCTGGTTAACAAAGAAACGGAAGTCGTCGACCGGATTCGGCAGCGCCGTGCCGGCCGCCGGATCGATCGTGATTGCGCCCGGCACGTATGCAGTTTCACCGGAGTTTGACTGCAAGCGAATCGTGTAATCACCAAACGGTGCGTTCGCGGCGACTTGCAACTCGACACTGATCACCGGAAACGGCGTTGAGAGTTGTTCGCGCGCGAGGCTCGCCGGGTCAATCGTGAAGAACGGCGAGTTGACGAGAATGCTGGTGCCGGGCACCTGGTCGACACCTTCACCACCCAGATAAAGCTTCACGCGTTTGCCGGGTTCAACCGGCAAGGCCACGGTCGAGAGTTCCGCGTTGAGTCCGATCAACTTTGGGCTGAGTGAGGGAGCCTGCGCGGGAACCATGTTGTAGTTGAGCACGGTGGCAGCACCGGCTTTGACCGCAACCTGATTGGACATTTCAAAACTGCGAAACTTCGGCTGTGCGGCTATGTTGTCCGGCGGCACGGATGAAACCATGACGCGATACTGGCCCGCAGCCAGTCCTTCCAACTCGTAGCTGCCATCCTCCGCCGTAATATCGCTCGCCATCACGCGACCGGAAGTCACGTTCTCCGCCCAAATGTTCACGTTACTCAAGGGCGTGAACGCGCCGGGAGTCCGGTTGTCGACCAACCGTCCCTCGATGCGGCCGAGCCGCAAACCCGGACCATACAGGCTGCGGATCTTCTGCCGGTCGTCTTCACTCAGCGTGCGTTCGGTCAGCGCCGGTAAACCGAAGGTGCCGTTGTACGCCTGACGACTCTGCATCGTCGACGCCAGTACTGCCGAATGTTCGAGGCCAAGCAGGTGACCAATCTCATGCGTGAATGTTGCTTCGAGATCGTAAGTGCCCGGCGTGCCGTCGGTGGAGAACTGAAGCTCGGTCCCGTCTTCAGCTCGCGGTTGCGGATTGATGCTGATGTCGGCTTCGGCGATCGTGCCCGTGGCAGGATTGAAGAAGACGCGCGTGCGCGCCGTGGTCGAATCGAAATTGAACTGTTCGTTCTCGAATGTGTCCGCGATCGTTAACAGACTGACGCCGTCGCCACCTTCGGCTGGACTAACGGACGTCGCCGAAGTCCACGTCACGACAAAATTAATGTTTGCGAGACTCGACCAGCGCGCAAGCGCACGTTTCGCAGCTCCGACAACGTCGCTGTCGGGTTTGATATTGGCGCCTGGCGTGAGCAGCGAGTTGGAGAAAGCGATCTCGATCGTTCTTTTGGGCCAGCGTATTCGTTTGACTGTTTGGGGTGCGGGGTCGAATTCAGAAGAGTCGCGCGTCTCCAGCCGCTCTCCGGTACCAAGAGCGAGAAACAAAACCACACTCGCTATGATTGCGGCGGGATATTGCATCACGAACTTTCTGGCGAGGTCGAGTTTTAGGTTTCAACCCGGCGGCCCACTCGGGAATTCCAACCTGGGGCCGCACTGGGAGTGCGGGGACTTGTCACCGCTTTGGCCTGAGAATCTATTCCGCGCCGGCACAGTGCTGGGGGACCGGCGAACGGCCGCATCGTAGCACGCTTTGACTCGTCAGAGAAGAAAAAGCCGGGCGTCAATTTGCAGGGGCAGCACTCCGTGGCTGCCCCCTTTAGCGCCTCAAAGCGGGGGGTGGCCACAGAGTGCCACCCCTATCAAATTAGGACGTCTCCGAGACCCAAGGCGGTGAGACCAAAGCGGTGACAAGTCCCCGCACTCCAGGGAGACGACCCGTACAACCAGACGACCCGTACAACTAGTTGATCGTTATATGAGGCGCGGTGTCGGCCGGGCGGCTCACGCTCGTGAAGCCGCTACGCGTAAACGTCACCTGCACAGGCACATCACCCGCACCAGCCAGAGTAGCCGGCAATTTGAACTGAATGACATCGAAGCCCGGCATCTCCGGATTTGGCTGAACGAGCACGATATTGTCGCCGTTGATGACGGTCGTGCCCACTGTTACCGTGACTTCCGTTCGCGCTGCGAGTCGCAACCCGGTCACGGTCAAGGCAAGCGTCGTCGGCACAGTCGCGCCGGTGGAGTCGGTGGTCGTGACGTTGAATGGCTCACCGAGCATGTCGGGAACCGTCTGCGCGCCCGCGCGCCCGCCTGCATCGCCAGTGCTGGTGAAAATGTCCGGTTGAGCAGGCACGATTTGCACGAGTCCACGAAGCAGCGTGTCTGTGTTGGCGCCCGAGTTGAGGACGTTCACAGCAACAGTTCCGAGTCCGGCCGGTAATCCGACTGGCATAACGAAATTGATCTGCTTTTCAGCATTGCCGACAAAGTAGAGACCAGCCGCATAGCCGTTCACGGACACAGAAACGCCATTGAGCTCGACCGGCAACGCGGGAGCCCGCCTTGTTTCTGAGGCACAACCATTGAGCACGGGACATGGAAGGGCATTAGATGGCGCCAGGGGAACTGTTGACCGAACAATCGTCAGTTCACCGGGAGCCAGACCAATCGGCGCGCCCGGAGTTGGACTCGGCGTTGGCGTCGGAGTCGGAGTGGGACTCGGAAGCGGCGTGGCCGTCGCCACCGGCATGTTGCTCATTCCCGTGAAGAATGAAAGCGCTGCTGACGACTGCGTCGTCACTTGCGGAGTCAACAAGTAAAACAACTCACCCGAGAAGTCGCTGTTTCCACCGCCGAGTTCGACACCGCCAAGAACAAAGGCCATGCGTTTCCGCGTCTCGCTGGTGACCGGGAGCGTGCCACCAAAACTGCCCGTGGCGCCGATGGCCGGCACATTGGTAAGACGAATGAAACTCTGCGTAGTCGAGGCCGGCAGCGACGTCAAGAATATCTGAGTTGATCTCTGTGCATTCAGGCCTTCACTGTCCTGCGCCGTCGGCGGGAAAGTACCGTCGGGTCGGAAGTTCAGCGCGGAAGCAAAGACGAGACTCGAAGGCGATAAAGATCCGTTGTAGTCGGTAAACGTCGGGAAGTGAGTGACGTCGGCAAAAGTTGTCGGACGTGGACCAATCTCGACAAAGGTGTCTGACGCGACCGTGTAAACAAACGTCCCTAGAAACTGGCTGGTGGCAGCAGCGTTCGACTTCGGATCCGTCGCGCGCGATTCAAAGGCGATAAATTCGCCGTTGCGGCTTAAGCGACGGCCGGGACTCAAGATGTTTGTATTCGCGACCGAGTTCTGCGTGCGTGTGACTTGGCGAACGTTGCCGAATGTCGAACCGCTGAATGTCCCGATGAAGATCTCGGCATTGAGGTCCGCATTGTTTGTAGCAAGATTGGCTGAAGAGATAAAAGCCACGACGGATCCGTCGGAAGACAACGATGGGTTACTTTGAAAAGTGAATCCCACTCCCGCGACTGCGTCCTGAGTCTTGGTACCCTGCGTAAACGTTCCGCTGCTTACGTTGTAAAGGAAGAGTTCCGGATTACGGTCCGCGTTGCCGACACTCGGAACCAGATCAGCCGTTGAGATAAAGGCGATGATGTTGCCATCGTCACTAATGGCGGGGTCGCGATTATCGTCGGCGAAGAAAGGAGCCTTGCCGGTCGCGCCTGCGGTGGGCAGACGGCTCGCCGGCGTATTGGTAATAGCCGGCAAAAACGTTCCGTTCAGGTCCTCAGAAAAATCCGCTCCCAACGTCAAATCAACATCGGACGCGCTGAAGCGATAGATCCAGATCTCGGAGTTCGCGTCCTGCGCGAGATTGCCTTCCGTGCCGTCAAAGTTTCCGGGATTCGGCGCGTTTGAAGTAAAGACGATCGTGTAGACGCGCTTACCGCCAACCAACTGCGGCGCGAGTGAGATCATTGGCGATCGGTTGACGATCTCGATCTTCACTTGCGTAACGTCCGCGGGCGTGGGCGCCGGAGTTGGCGTTGGACTCGGCGTCGGCGTCGGACTGGGTGTTGGTGTTGGCGAAGGAGTTGGAGGTGGATTCAGAACGTTCTTCGTGTTGGTAATCTGGAAAATACGGCGCTGGGCGTAATCCGCCAAAAAGATCTCGCGATTGCCGTCGGCGTTGTTTGGGTTTTCGGTGGCAACGTTGCCGTTCGAAACGAAAACTACGAAACGGCCGTTGGCAGTCATGTCGCCGATACTGGTGCTGAAAGCGGCGGTCGGGGTCGAAGTTAACTGAACCACAAACGGATCCGGTGTGGGGCTTGTGGTCTGTGCTGCGACCGAGGCGAGCGAGCCACCGATGAGTAGACACACGATGCTGCCGCACAAGAACCAGAAAGATTGCTTCACGAAATCCTCCGCAATAAAGACGAAGATACGAGCAGATTAGATGCCCTCGGGGAGCTGAAAGAACGGCCATTCTAAGCAGAAAGCCGTAGTCCCGCAAGCACTGTCAACTGTGCAATCGTGTTCCGTTTTGGATCAAACTGTGCAATCGGCATGATCTGTGGTCAAATCTTAAGACCATGCCGCCAGCATTACGGGTCGAGAGTGTTTCCAAACAATATCGGATCTACGATCGGCCCGCCGACCGGCTCAAGGAATCGCTCACGCGCGGTCATCGCAAGTATCATCGCGAGTTCTGGGCCCTCAGCAACATCAGTTTTGAAGTTGAGGCCGGCACCACGACCGGCATCATCGGGCCAAACGGCTCCGGCAAATCAACCCTGCTCCAAATCATCACCGGCACCCTCACACCGACGCATGGGACCGTCTGGCACGAAGGCCGAATCGCTGCGTTACTCGAACTCGGCGCGGGATTTAATCCGGAGTTCACCGGCATCGAAAACGTTTTCATGAACGCCTCTCTGATGGGACTGTCAAAACGCGAAACAGAACGGTTGCTCCCCGAGATCGAGCGATTCGCGGAGATCGGAGAATTCATTCACCAGCCGCTGAAAACCTACTCGAGCGGCATGCAACTGCGACTTGGTTTTGCAGCGGCAATTGCGACTGCGCCGCAAATATTGATCATTGACGAGGCCCTTTCGGTGGGCGACGCCGTTTTTCAGCATCGTTGCACCCGCCGCATCAAGGAGATGCAGGAAGCCGGCACCACGATTCTCTTCGTCTCGCACGATCCGGGCGCAATTCGCGCACTCTGTTCACGTGCAATTCTCTTGAACGGCGGCCGGATGGAAGCAGACGGCGCGCCGAGCGAGGTTCTCGATCGCTATCAGAAACTCATCATGTCGCAGGAAGCAGCTTACGCTGAAGCGCAACTAGCAACCGCGCAGGAGAAGTCGCAAGCTGTTGCCGGATCTGCGGAGGACGACGTCGCACTACAGTTCACGTACCGGCACGGCAACGGCAGCGCGGAGATCCTGCGAGTTGATCTGCTTGACGCGTCGCGCCGGCCCATCAGCACCGTTGACACCGGTCAACTGGTTCATCTGCGCGTCCAGGTGATCTTTCATGAAGATATTGAAGACCCGGTCTACGGTTTTGTGATCCGCAACCGTCACGGGATCAACTTGTACGGCACGAATACGAAAGTACAAGGAATACACCCAGGCTTCATTAAGCGTGGCGACCGAGTAGAAACAACGTTCTCGTTCAACTGCGGCCTGGCGCCGGATCTCTACTCCGTTTCCATCGCGGTTCACAGTCCAAATTCCGTGAGCTTCGACTGGCTCGACGGGGCGCTGTTCTTTCGCGTATTTAGCGAAATTCCGATCGAAGGCGTGGCCAATCTGGACGCGCGAGCCACCACTCAAACGCTCAGCCGTCAGACCGAACGCCCGGTGGCAGTTTCCCAAACCACATGAAGGATGATCTGTTAAGGCTTGCGGGAATCGAGGACGCGGCTGCGTTCTACCGCGATCGGTTCTACACGGGCGGCGTGCTGGAAGCGAGTTACTTCGATGCGATCAACCGCTTTGACATCAACTTCGCGCGGACGATGTGGGTCTACGACAACGTTCGCCGCGGATCTTCAGTGCTCGATCTCGGTTGCGGCGAGGGCGTGCTGGCTCTGCTCAAGCGAAAAGACGTTCATCTCGCCGGTCTCGATCTCTCGCCCGACCTCGTGAATCAGGCACGTTGCAACGGCTATGACGCAGCTTGCCTGGGCCAACTAACGGAATTGCCTTTCCCGGACGCATCTTTTGATTACGTGGTGAGCCTGGACGTGTTTGGTCACGTCGATTTCGCGGATAAAGACGCGGTGCTTGCCGAGATCAAACGAGTGTTGCGGCCCGAAGGCGTGACCATGCACGGGATCGAATCGCTCGATCGCAACCTCCACCCGGATTATCACGCAACTGATCGAGACAAGCTGGCCCAATTCATTGCTGTCGACGGCCACATCGGGTTGGAAACCGATGAAGCCATCGCCCAGCGGTTCGGCCGGTTCTTCTCTTCGGTGCAAACAGAGCCGCGCTACACGCTCTGTCTGAGCAGCGCGGAGATCATCAAGCAATACGATCAATACGGCGCCCCGTTTGATCGTGACCTGATCGACTACTTGCGCGGACTGTCTTTTGACGAACGACGCGCCTTTGATGTCGCGATGGGTTACGTCTTCGGAAAGATCTCGGATTTACATCTGAAGCTTCCTTCAAGTGGTTTGTACCTGCTCGTCAAAGCATCAAACGTCGCACCCGAACCCTTCTACAATGCGCATCGGGATCGCCGGGATCTCCTCCCAACAAAAAACAGCGTTCCGGCCAGACTGGATACACACTCGCGTGCTGCTTTCGGCAACGGCTGGTATCCGGCAAATCTGCTGCCGCGCGTTGCGCGCTGGATGAGTGGCCATTCGTGTTTGCGTTTTGAAGCTGAACCGTTTACTCAAATCCGCTTGCAACTCACCACGCACATGCCCGAACTCAGAACCACGCCGATAGAGCTGGAATTCAAGCTCAACGAAACGAGGGTTTGCGCTTTGTGCCTGTTTGAGTACGACTGGCTGGACCTGACGATTAATGTTCCTGAGACAATCACTGCGGGCACTTCCGAATTCAAACTCGAGATTCGCGCCAGCCGCACCTGGCAGCCTTCGCTAGCAAATCCGGATAGCGGCGACGATCGTCACCTCTCAATCGCCGTCTGCAATCTGGAGCTTGGCTAACTCAGGTCAACGCGTTCGTGTAGGCCGCAGCGTATAGCGCCGTCATGATTCCCAGCAGGAACACGAACACGAACCTGATAGCCTGATCGGAATGTTCAGACTTGGCCGCGATGCCCAACGCGATGAACACTGGAAAGAACCCCATCGTGTAGCGCTCCAGCGATTGCAACACTCCGGACGAAAGTGGCACCAGGATCGACATGAGCGTGTAGACCGCCAGCGCCCATTCACGGCGCCGGACGAGCAAGTAGATACAAACAAAACAGAGCAGCACGGAGCCGACATTAAACAAGTGCACGTTCCACGGCTGAGCGATCACATGCGGGTCAATCAGCCATTTGACCACCGAGTTGAGGAAAAAGATCGATGGCTTGTGGCCCCAGGCAGCGGCTGCATGCTTGAACGCCAAAGCGTCTCCACTCAGCCACCACGAATAGAACATGTATGCGAAAAGTCCAAACGGGATCAGGAGCAAGCCTAGGATCTTTCTGAGTTGCAACGAGCGATACATCTGCCAACTCAAGACGAACAACGCCGGCAACAACAGGACACCCGTGACTCTGGTAGCCGAGGCAAACAAACCGATCACGCCCGCAACCCACCAGTGCTCGCGCTTCGCCGCGTAGAAACTTGCCACGGTCAAAAGCACGAACAGTGATTCGGTCATCGGGATGGAGAAAAAGTAACTTGCCGGGAAGGCGGCTAAATAGAAGAGCGTTCGCCGCGCCACTGGTTCGTCATAGCCAAACGCAAGCGTGAGTTTGTGCAGAAACACCAGGGCCAGAAAGAAGAAAAAATTGCAAAGAGCCGCGCCCCAGAGGATCACGTCCGTCGTAACATGGCCCAAAAGCCAGAGCAGCAAGGGATGCAAGGGGAAGAAAGCAAACTGCTGGCTGTGCGGATCGTTCACATCGAGCGGCGCGTGCAAGTAACCGGCCTTCGACAATCCAATGTAGTGGGCCACGTCGGCGTGCCACATTGTTTCGCGGAGTTTTCTCGCAATCTGAGGTCGGTCAAACGAGATGAACGCATCGTGGGCGTTAATATCAGGATACGTCGAGACAGTGAGCTGTCCAGCACAGATCAGGATGAAGAAGATTAAAGTGCGCGTGAGCAGAAAGACGAAGAGTGCTTCACGTACGCTTCGATCCTGCCGGAAACGAACGAACCATGCCTTGTAGAGCGGTTTTCGAAGTCGAGCTAACAAGATCGCAGTTGTCTTGCTTTCTGTTAGAAGTTACTCTTCCGGTCCACGCCGATCCGGCAACCAGCAGATGAAGAAGTGGATTCTGAATAATAACCGCATTAAACCTGTCTCACAATACATTGCCGCGGCAGCACTGTGCGTGGTGATGCTTTGCCTCTTCTTGCAGATCTGGCGCGCTGACTTGCGCATCCCGTTCTATTACTCGGGCGACAGCATCTTCTACGCAATGTCTACCAAAGGAATCATCGAGAACGGCTGGTACTGGCAGAATCCAGCGATCGGCGCGCCCGGCGATCTGCAAATGTACGAGTTTCCCACCTTCGACAACGCGGTCGTTGTTTTCCTGAAGCTGATCTCGGTGTTCACCCACAATCCGTTTGTGGTAATGAACCTCTTTTACCTGTTGTCGTTCCCGTTAATCACGGTCGCGGCTTTATACGTTCTGCAACACTTCAACTTATCTTACGTTCCCGCGCTTTTCGGCAGTCTTCTGTACGCCTTTCTGCCGTACCACTTCATGCGCAACCAGCATCACCTCATCCTTAACGCCTACTATGTCGTGCCACTGGCGATCCTCGTCATGCTTTGGCTTACTACTGAGGTCCTGGCTCCGCGAACACGGAAGTTCATTATCAGTGTGCTCATTTGCATACTGCTCGGATGCAGCGGCGTCTACTATCCATTCTTCTTCTGTTTCCTGCTGTTGGTCGCGGGAGCGATCGGCGCGCTGAAGTTCAAAAGATTGCAACCGCTGGTGATGGCACTCGTTTTCACCGGGATAACCACTGTAACCGTTGTCATCAATCTGTCGCCGAGCATTATTTACCAATACAAGCACGGCCATGCGGGAGCGATGCTAAGAGTTCCGCGGGAAGCAGAAACCTACGGACTGAAAATCTCTCAGTTGTTACTTCCGATCACGGTTCACAGAATTCATTTTTTGGATCGCGTCAAGCGGTTTCACAACGCGAACTCAATCGTGAGTGAGAACGATGCGGCGTCGCTCGGGATCGTGGGCAGCATCGGCTTTCTTGGCTTGCTGGCGCAATTGTTATATCGGAAAGAACTCGTGTCGACTGGGAGGGGTCTCTTTCACGATCTCAGCGCACTCAACATCTTCAGCGTGTTGCTGGCGGTCATTGGCGGGTTTGGTTTGTTGTTCTCACTCTATATCTCCAGCGGGATCAGATGCTACAACCGGATCAGCGTCTATATCGCGTTCTTTTCACTGATGGCAGTTGCGATCGGCCTCGAAAGCGTCCATAGAAAAACAAGGACCACGAAGGGTCGCAGCATTCTTTACTCACTGATAGCCATGGCGTTGATTATCGGTTTTCTGGATCAAACGAGTCCCTGGTACGTTCCATACTATGCGCCAAACAAGGCGGATTTTGTTAGTGACCAACAATTTGTAGATCGTCTCGAAGCGTCAGTGCCCGCGGGGTCAATGATCTTTCAACTGCCTCACATTCAGTTTCCCGAGACTCCAGCCATCAACAAGATGGTGGACTACGATCTTTTCCGCGGTTATGTGCATTCGAAGAACCTCCGCTGGAGCTACGGAACGATAAAAAATCGCGAGATTGATCGGGCGCAGCAGCGGGTCGCATCGCTGCCGCCGGAGAAACTTGTTGAAGAGCTGGTTTTCGGTGGCTTCAGTGGACTTTACGTGGACCGATTCGGCTACGAAGACAACGCGGCCGCGCTGGAAGCGGAATTGTCGAAGGTACTGCAAGCCAAACCGTTGGTCAGTCCGAATGGCCGGCTGCTCTTTTTCAACCTCGGCGATTATGGTAGAAGCCTGCGTGAGAAGTATTCCGACAGCGAATGGGAAGTAAGGAAGGAGTTAAGTTTCCATCCAGTACTCCTTGATTGGGAAGGCGGTTTCTCCGACTTCGAGAGCGGGCCGAGCAAGACCTGGCGATGGTGTTCCAGCGAAGGTGAGTTACATGTAAAGAATACTTCGCGACTCCCGCGGACCATTAAGCTGGAGATGTCCTTCGCCACTGGATATCCGGAACTGGACGACTTCAACATCAGTGGGTTGATCTCCGAGCAATTGAAAGTAAACTATACCCCGCATTTCTATTCGAAGACGGTGACGGTGCCGCCGGGAGAGTCGGTAATTAACTTCCGCAGTGCCGCCAGGCGCATCGATGAGCCGCGCGATCCGCGCGTCCTCGTGTTTCGAATCGAAGACTTCAAAATGACCGAATTGCAATAGAAACCTGATTGACAATGCAAAGAGCCATTACCTATACTCAAAACGGCTTTCGCGAGCGTGTGAAGCCGAGAGTGACCCCAGCCTCAGGTCTCTGTTCAAACGACAATAAACCCCACCGTAGACTTGTAGGAGCAATGTTCATGCGGAAATGTTTGTTTGCTTTGCTGGTCGTGATTTTCGCCTTCGGCGGTGCGTTGGCGCAAAGCCCGCCCACGTTGCGAATCGTGACCGAAACTCCCGATTTACCGTCAGACCTTTACTACGGCGATATAAAAGTCAAGCCACTGCGACTGAGGCCCGGCACTAACATCCCAATCACGATCGACGACGCTGACTTTTACACCGCACAACACTACATCGACTTCCTGCGACGCTTTCCCGATGCCCCCGGATGGGCTCACTGGACAGGCGAAATCACTGAATGCAGCGACATAAACAACCGCCGTCCCGGTGAGTCGGAGGCGCTGTGCATAGATCGCAAGCGAACGAACACGTCCGCCGCGTTCTTCCTTTCACCTGAATTCCAGAACACTGGCTCGTTCGTGCTTCGCGTTTACTGGGGCACGTTAGGAAAATTGGAAAACGCGCAGTGTCCAGGCGTTCCGCAGAACTTGCCGGCCTCATGCAGGCCGCTCTACAGCCAGTACATCGCGGATATGGCGCAAGTCGCGAAGGGCATCGTTGTCAACGACGCACTCTCGCCCGACGTAATCAACGCGAACAAGCGCGCCTTTGTCGAGCAGTTCGTCGCCCGGTCAGACTTTCAGACGGCGTACGGAAACCTGAATGCAACGCAGTTTGTGGACAAGCTCGCGCAGACCACCGGCGTTGCGCTTTCAGCGGCCGACCGCAGCGCATTGATCACTGAAGCCAGCGACTCCACCAAACGAGGAAGCGTGGTTTTCAAGATCGTTGATGGCACGGAGACGACTACCGGCGGACTGCTGAACTTCCAGACGACTTACGGAAAGCAGTTCTACGACAAAGAGTTCGACACTGCGTTCGTGTTCATGGAATACATCGGCTATCTGCGGCGCAATCCTGACCAGGATGGATACAACCACTGGCTTGGCAAGTTGCGCTTCTACGGCAGTTGGGTTGACGCAGAGATGGTGCGATCGTTCATCGTATCGCCCGAGTATCGCAACCGGTTTTAACGTAGCGCCCGCGCGTAAACTTCGCGAGTGAGCGCTGCCGTGCGCTGCCAGGAGAAGTTTCGGACGTGAGCAAGGCCGCGCTCCGATAACAGTTGACGTGCTTGCTGAGCAGTCAACAACTCCACAATAATTCGGGCCAGTTCCCTAAAATCCGTGGCCGAGAAAACTCGGGCCACGGATTTGTTTATGCTCGGTACTCCAGTCGCGATTACCGGCGCTCCGCACGCCATCGCCTCCAACGGCGGCAGTCCAAAGCCCTCGTAAATCGACGGGTAGATGAATGCGCGACAGGACGAGTAGAGCGCGCGCAGATCCTCATCAGAGACAAACCCGGCAAAGTGCGCACGCTCTTTCACCTGCGAACGCTCGAGATGTGACGAGAGTTCGTCAGACTTCCAACCTGTTTTTCCCACCACTACCAACTGCGGCCGCAGCTCAGTGGTTCGCATCACCTCTTCCAGAGCCCGGACCAGTGTCAACAGATTCTTTCGTGGTTCGATAGTGCCAACGAATAGCAGGAACTCGTCTTCAATGCTGAGGCGCCTGCGCGTCTCGACGGTTTGAGCCAACGGGATTGGCGTGAAAGTGTTGCGCGGCGCGAGTGGTGTCGCGAACACCTTCTCCGGTTGTATTTTCAGGTGTTCGCAGACCTCGCTCTTGATGGCGTCCGAAGGCGTGATGACTAGAGCCGCTTTGCGGGCCATCAACGGCATCAGCAAGCGGGCCCGGCGGACCGCTCGTGCTTCGTGCGTGCTAGAATGCAGCAGCAATGACAGATCGTGAATGGTGACCACCGTCGGGCACTGCGCTCGCAACGGCACCTCGTAATTCGTGCCGTGAAACAACGCGAGCGGGTTTCGTCTGAGGTAAGACGGCAGTCCGACAGTCCACCAGCGCCGCTGGAAAAGATTTGGCTGCGAATAGATCAGCTCGAGATTGGCAGGCCTGGCCTCAGCAGGAACGGTCTCCTCAAACGGTAACGGGGAGATCAATTCAAACTCATCCTGCGCCGATGCCGCCGCCAACGCCCGGGCCAGCTCAAACGTGTACGTTCCGACGCCGGTTCGCGGCTGGGCCAGAGGCATTCCGTCGAGACCTATGCGCATGAATCAACCTCGGCTCGAGATCGACGATCTGGCTGCCGTAATCCGTGAGTCAATGGCGGCGCACAAGAACAACGAGCCGCGCCGTGACGCGCAAACAGTTTCACCGGAAACTGGTCCTCCACATCTCAAACTGCAACCCGACTTCCAACCATCTGCGGACCATCGATATCACATTAACGATCTGTTGCGATACCACGACCGCGTGTTTGTACAGGCTGCGTATCGCGCTGTATTGAAGCGTTCGCCTGACGAAACGGAATCGTTGCGCGATCTGAAGCGGCTGCGGTCCGGCGATATCAACAAGACCGATCTGCTCGCCACGCTGCGTTTCTCTCCCGAAGGAAGAGCCAAAGGAGTTCGGCTTGACGGTTTGGTCTTGCCGGCACTTATCAGGCGCCTGGGCCAGCTTCCGTTGCTCGGTTACCTGATTCGTCTCAGCATCGCGCTGGTGCGGCTGCCGAACCTAATCCGCGATCAGCGAGAGTTTGGCAGTTACCTGCTATCGCAGAACGAGCAGATTGCGGATTTTATCAATGCCAGCTCGGATCGCTTAACGGACCAACAACACACACTCGCGCAACGACAAGGTGACGCTTGGGACGACTTGAAAGAGCGCATTGTCGGCTCACGCGCAGACGCAGCTCAAGAGTTGGCAGCTTTACGCTTCCGCATCGGCGACCTGGCCGATCCTGAACTCGAGGCGCTCTACGTGGCGCTCGAAGATCGCTTCCGCGGCACGCGCGAGGAGATCAAGGAACGCTTTCGCGAATATCTGCCTTACCTGATGGGCCAGGCACCGGTGATCGACCTTGGTTGCGGTCGTGGCGAGTGGCTGGAACTGCTCACGGAAAATGGAATCGAGGCGCGCGGAGTCGACAGCAACGGACTCCAGGTCGAACAGTGCCGCGCGCGTGGCCTCGATGTCACGGAGCAGGATCTGTTCGTCTACCTGCAAAGCATGCCCGACGAGAGCGCCGGCGCAATCACCGGATTTCACATTATCGAGCACCTCTCGTTCAATGCGTTGATGGCTTTGTTGAACGAAGTGATGCGCGTGCTGCGTCGCGGAGGTGTCGCGATCTTCGAAACACCGAACCCCGAGAACATCGTCGTTGGCAGCAACTACTTCTATCTCGATCCGACTCACCGTCATCCTTTGCCAACCGAGCTGATGGAGTTTCTGTTCAAGAATCGCGGCTTTGAGGAAGTTAAAGTGCTCCCGCTGCACCCTTGGGAGAGCGGCCGGGTGGAGGGTGAAGGCCAACTGGCAGAACGTTTCAACGGTTACTTCTACGGGCCGATGGATTACGCGATCGTGGGCCGGAAGGTTGGTCCATGAGAATTCTCATTGCCACGGTCCAGGTTCCTTTCATTCGTGGTGGTGCAGAGATTCATGCCGAAGGCCTGCGCGACGCACTCAGTGAGGCGGGACACGAAGCGGAGATCCTGGCGATTCCGTTCAAGTGGTATCCGCCCGAGAAGATTCTCGATCACATTTTGGCCTGTCGCCTGCTCGATGTCTTGGAAGTCGCAGGGACGCGTGTTGACCGGCTCATCGGCTTACGTTTTCCCGCGTATCTGATTCCGCACCCGAACAAGGTGCTCTGGATCCTGCACCAGCATCGCACCGCTTACGACCTCTGGGACCATTCGCTCAGCGACCTCGTTTACTATCCCAACGGTTCGCAGGTGCGCGATGCTATCGAAGAAGCGGATCGCAAATTGATCCCGGAAGCCCGCGCTGTTTTCGCCAACTCGCGTAACGTGGCTCAGCGTCTCAAACGGTTTTGCGATATCGACTCCACGCCGCTGTATCATCCGCCGCCGAATGCCGAGAAGTTTTACTCCACGAACGCTGACGATTACCTGTTCTTTCCGAGCCGGCTTTGCATTCCCAAGCGCCAGGAACTCGCGCTCGAGGCCTTGGCTGCGACTCGCAATCCCGTGCGCCTCAGCTTTGCGGGAACTTCAGACCACCCTGATTACACGGACAAGCTGCAATCACTCGCGCGAAAACTGAAGGTGCAGAAACGCGTCGAGTGGCTGGGCGGGATCAGTGAAGAGGAGAAGCGATCGCGATACGCAAGCGCGCTCGCAGTTGTTTATCCGCCGGTCGATGAAGATTATGGTTACGTGACTCTCGAGGCGATGCTCGCGTCAAAGCCGGTGATCACCTGTCGCGATTCGGGCGGTCCGCTGGAGTTTGTTGTCGATCAGACGACGGGGCTGATTAGCGACCCAACGCCTGAAGCGCTGGCCGCCGCTTTCGATTTTGTCTGGGAGAATCGCGATCGGGCAGAGACGTGGGGCACGGCCGGCCGCGCTCGTTACGAAAGTCTCAATCTTTCCTGGTCCAACGTTATCCAGAAGCTTCTGGCATGAAGATCAACTGGTTCTGTCCGCTACCACCCGCCAGGACGAGCATCGCTGACGATTTTCTCGTCGGCCTACTGCCGTCACTCAGCCAGCACTCTGAGCTGACGTTGTGGACAGATCAAAGGAGCTGGGATCGAAGTCTGGAAAAGCCGGCAACGGTTCGACACTACGATCCCGAGCGCATCAGTTGGCCCGACCTGCATCACGCCGACGTAACTTTCTACAACATCGGCAACAACCATCTTTTCCACGCCTCGATCTGGCAGGTAAGCCGCCGCCATCCGGGAATCGTAATCCTGCACGATCTGCGCGTGCACAACTTCTTCGACAGCCTGTATCGCGCGCAATGGCGCGATACGGCAGGGTACCTCGCACACGTGAAGCGTTGTTACGGAGACGAAGGGCTGCGCGCTGCGACCGAATTCGTAAACGGCACAATGAACATCGACTTCATGACTGAACATTACCCGCTCACTCCGCTCGCTCTCGAGAATTGTCTCGCGGTGGTGGTCCACACGCAGGAAGCGCTTGAGCAAGTGCAAGCGATGCGAGAGTGGCCAGTTGCGTATGCTTCGCTGCCTCGCACACTTCCGCCTCAGCGTGATGACAACGCCGCGCTCCGCTCGGCCAAACCGCCGTATCGTCTGATCATGTTTGGCTACATGGGGCGAAACCGGCGTCTCGATGCGGTGCTCGAAGCGCTCGCCGCTTTACCTGAACGCGATTCCTTTCGGTTGGAGATCTTTGGCGAGATCGCCGACGGGCGAGGCTTGCGCAAACGCATTGGTAAACTCGGTCTGGCTCATCTGGTCCAACTGCACGGTTACACGACCGAGACTGAATTGAACCAGGTGATGCAGACTTCGCATCTCGCAATCAACCTGCGCTATCCCACGATGGGCGAGGCGTCCGGCAGTCAACTACGAATCTGGTATCACGCGCTGCCAAGCCTCGTGACCGACGTGGGTTGGTACTCGTCTCTGTCGCGCAACACAGTGGCCCACGTGCGTCCGGAAAACGAGATCGCCGATATTCAGTCTCACCTCCGAGCTTTTCTCCAAGACCCGAAGCTGTTTGCGACGATGGGTGAACGCGGATTGCGCACGCTTCACCAGGAACACGATCCTGAGAAATACGTGCGCACGATTCTGGAACTGGCGGCCAATGCTCGCGACTTTCGCGTGAGGAAGTCGGCTTACGATTTGGCGAGGCGAGCGGGAACGGCGATGGGCTCGATGATGGGATCTTCGCCCAGCAGTGCCGCCATCGAGCCCATCAGAGTCGCGGAAAAGATTTATGAGATCTTTGGTCCTTAAGGCGCGCCGAAGCGAGCGCGATACTCGGGCGAGTTGATGAATGCCTTCACCATCTCCGCGTTCACCCAATCGCCGAAGGTGTTCAGCTTGCCGAGCCAGAACGCATACCCGTCAGGATCCGGATCGCGCAGCAGATAACCAAAGTATTCCATCTGCACAAAGGCCTGATTGAACAGGTTGTCGTAGAACGCCTTCCCGTAGTTGGTCTGGAATATCAACAGACCGCCGGTAGTCGTTTGCGTTCCATCCACCACCCTGAACAGCACGCCGGCTCTCGTTAGCGTACTCGCGTTCAAGCCGTCAATCAGTGCCTGACGTTCCGCGGCCGTTGGCGTCACACCGGTCGTCTGAAACAGCTTGTCGACGTACTGCGTGTTGTTCAGGCCGTCGTAAATCGCACGGAATTCCGAGCGCGTCACAAACCCATTTACGAACGCCTGCTTGTTTGCATTGATCACGTCCGGCGCCAGCGCATCGTTCACGACGATTCCCTGCCCGACTATAGCCGCGTCGCGCGTGAATTCATCGTTCGGACTGCCGGTGCCGCCAAAGTGCGGCATCCGCCCTAACGAACCGCGATAGACTCGCAACACGAAGTAACCCGTGTTCTGAAATTCCGGCGACACAAAGAACGCAGCGCTCGTGTTTTCCCGCTTACGATCGACACATTGCGCCTCCGTCTCGCCGGGACGGCGATTCGCTGGATCGCTGCACATCGTGATCTCGGCCGTCCAGTGATCCCAACCAGGCAGATCTGGTTCGCGACGGAGAAAGTCCTTGTACTGCCAGCGCACGAACTCCCGTGGATCATCGATTGGATTCGGCGGCGGCGCCGTCGCACTCACGGTGAAGCTCAGCGTTTTCACCGTCGTCCCTGAGTTCTTGAAAGTAAACGTGTAGTCTCCAGCGGCGAGCACTCCAAGATCCCAAATCTGCGCCGTGCTGCTGATAGCCTGTGCCGACACGCCGTTGAATTTTTCAATCGTCGCGTCGTCAGTGAAGGCGTTGCCGGATTGTGTCGGCGTCCCCCAATTCGCCACGCGATAACCGGCATCCGGGAACGTGAGCTTGGCGTACATTGAGGTGCGGCCGGAAATGGTCCAACTCTTCAAGTCAACCTGTCCCGCAGAAAGAACCGTCGGTAGCCAGACATTTGCACAGTTATCAAGATTCCAGTTCAGTGTAACCGGCCCGATCTCACCATTATTCGAGCTTGAATTGTTGTACCCATCAACCGCGATTCGATAGAACACGCCGGCCGTTGCCGGGAAAGTGACGGTGCTCGTTGTTACCATGCCAAGGTCAACGTCATCGTTTTTGACAATCGATGACAGAGAGTTAACGGCGTTTCCCGTATAAACGGCGAGCACCGTGTCAAAGCCACTGCCAGCGGTGGTAAACGTCACGTTACCGCTGGCCGGCGCCTGCCACTGATACCAGATCGAATGCGTGCCGCCATTATTGTCGGGCGAGTGGTTCGGTTCACCACTCTCCTGCGTCGCGGCGACGTTCGTACCGGTAACTGTGCCCGAGCAGCCGGTGATAGTCTGCGCATTTGTGAAGTTGTCGTTTGCCGGAGGCGACGGCGGAGCGACCGCGTTGGAGTTGTAACCAAAAACATTCAGCGCGTTCACATCATTCGGCATAATGTCGCGTCGCGTTCGCGGCGGAATGCGTGGATCCATAATGCCGATCAGCACGTTGCCGGTGTTTAGACTCTGTTGTCGCCAGTGACTCGACTGGTTGCCGTCCGCATTGTTGGTGCTTGAGCCACTCGGACCACCATCGGACAGTCCAAGCTCGCTGCTACCAGGAACGAAGTAATACTGCGAATTGGCCGTTGGACCGCCGAGCGTCATGATGCGTTGCGCCGTCGTGAACGTATCAGTCGTAGTGCCAGAGCGGAACCGATAAAGGTCCCACATAGCGGGCGTCGAGGTACTGCCGCCGGATCTCGAGGTGAAACCAAGAGCGTGGCCGATTTCGTGAGTCGCAACGGCTTCGAAGTCGATCTTGCCGAAATCCACTCCATCTGAATGATCAAAATCGAAGCTAACGCCGGAGTTGAAACCGATGCGCGCCGCAGTGTCGGTCGATTGCGCAGTTGCGTTCAAAAGGCCAATCGCTCGCGCGACGGAAGCGGAAACGGAGACTGAGGTAGCACTTCCAGAACCGTTGTCGATCGGAACGGAGGAAGCGGGCAGAGCATTGTAGATAGCCGACTTCGTGGGCGTGTTCGCGCCCTGAACCAAGTTTGACCTGACCAGACCGTACCCGAAAATGCTGCTTGGTGAACTGGTAGCGCCCAAGACTCCCGAAGCCCAGGCGGAGCCGAAATTGTCTGGCCCGTAATCGGCGTCGATATAAATCGTCACGGGTGAAGTAACGACATTCTCCCAAGCGGCAGCGGCCCGAGTGAAAGCGGCTTTTGCGTCCGGGGCCGCGTCCAGGTTCGCAGTAGCGCGCAGAATAATCGTCAGATGCGAGACGTCGTTCTCAACGGTCGTCGACTCTGCCCTTAATGCGTTTTCGCTTGTGTGATTAATCTGGCGCAAATTCTTGGGAACGATCTTTTCGAGATCACGCCGTTCCAACGCATTTGCTTCGCGGCAAACTGCGTCACCGTTGTCGCCCTGGTAGAGCAGAAAATAGTCGTTGTCGCCTGAAGGCGTCGTGGACCAGGTCGCCGCCGAGACCTTCAATCCGAGCGACGTCAGAAACACCGCCAGCGCGAGCGCGAGCGCAGTAAAGGCGCGCAAATGATGACTCAGTTGGATAACGCGGACGGTCAAGGCAGGGCGAGAAAAACGCAGGTTCATATTCGTGTCTTGCAGAGTGTCTCGACGGGGAATGACGGCCTCAAAAAACCGTGAAGCGGCAGGGCAAACGGGCCGAGCCATCATAACTGGTGGCCGCCCGCCGCGTCCACCAGAAAGAGAGACAAAGATGGCTCAGACCAGTTTATGGTTGGCCGAAGCGAGATCGATATTCAGGCGACTTGATGAACGCCTTGACCATCTCGGCATTGACCCAGTCGCCGAACGTATTCAGCTTCCCGAGCCAGAACGCATAGCCGCCAGGATCCGGATCGCGCAGCAAGTAGCCGAAGTACTCCATCTGCACAAAGGCCTGATTGAACAGGTTGTCGTAAAACGCCTTGCCGTAGGTCGTATTGAATGTCAACAGACCACCAGTGCCCGTCGTCGTCCCGTCCACCACCTTGAACAAGACGGTGGCTTTCGTTTCCGTGCTGGCGTTCAAGCCGTCGATCAGCGCCTGCCGCTCAGACGCGCTTGGCGTCACGCCCGTCGTCTGGAACAGCGCGTCGACGTACTGCGTGTTGCTCATTCCATCGTAGATAGCTCGAAACTCGGGCCGCTGCACAAATGCAACTACAAACGCTTGCTTGTTCGCATTGATCACGTCCGGAGCAAGCGCATCGTTCACGACGATGCCCTGCCCGACTGTAGCCGCATCACGCGTGAACTCGTCATTCGGACTTCCGGTCCCGCCAAAGTGCGGCATCCGCCCTAACGAACCGCGATAGACTCGCAACACGAAGTACCCCGTGTTCTGAAACTCAGGCGACACAAAGAACGCAGCGCTCGTGTTTTCCCGCTTCCGGTCCACACACTGCGCCTCCGTCTCACCAGGACGCCGGTTCGCTGCGTCGCTGCACATCGTGATCTCCGCCGTCCAGTGATCCCAACCAGGCAGATCTGGTTCGCGACGGAGAAAGTCCTTGTACTGCCAGCGCACGAACTCGCGCGGGTCATCGATTGGATTCGGCGGTGGCGCCGTTGCGCTCACGGTGAAGCTCAGCGTCTCCACCGTCGTTCCCGAGGTCTTGAAGGTGAACGTGTAATCTCCAGCGGCGAGCGCTCCCAGATCCCAGATCTGCGCCGTGCTGCTGATAGCCTGTGCCGAGGCGCCGTTCGATTTCTCAACCGTCGCATTAACCGTGAAAGCGTTGCCGGCTTGTGTTGGAATACCCCAATCTGTCACGCGATAACCCGCGTCCGGGAACGTCAGCTTCGCGTAGACAAACGTGCGACCGTCAACCTTCCAACTCTTCATGTCAACCTGCGGACCGGTGAGCACAGTCGCAATCCACGGCGCTGTGGGCGCGAAAGTCACCTCACCCGCATTCGTCAAACTCAGCGGTGTTTCTTCCGATGTGTGCGACGCGACCACGTAAGCTTCCGGCTCTCCGCCGCCGAGACCGACCGTAGGAAACAGGCTTGTATTGCCACTGCCGTAGCGCGTTTTGATCGTGCCATCGGTGCGCAGCTCGATTTCGAAGTTGACCGGCGCGCCACCAGTGCACACCGAGCCATTAAAATTGCACGGCACTCCCTGCCAGCGAAAGATGAGCTGGCTGGCGCTGGGCTGAACGATGTACACGCCCGCATCAGCCCGTTTGGAGTCACTGAGATCGAGATCTTCCCAGAGTCCAGCGATCATCTGATAGCCGCCCAGCGCTCTCGGAGAGCCCGGCGGATCGTCAGCGTCATCGAGGTTCCCGGCTCCAAGTCCCTGCCGCCGCGGCGGATCTGAAAAGAACAAGTTGCCGTTAGACGAGATCGTGAGAGCGGTGTAGGTTGTGCCAAAGAACGGGAACGAGAACCCATTCGGCAGCAGAAAATCTACGTAACGATCGTCGCCATTGATGTCCAGACGGTGTGACGTATCGCTTGTAAGCGGCGCGGCTGGACCTTCACTGATGACGTACGGATCGGCATCTAGCGGGGGAATACTTACCGGCAGATCTACCGACGCGCCTTCATTGCCCTTGTTGTCGAACTCACGCACACGAATGCTTCCGCTCCTGTGGCGAAAAGGAATTGAGACCTGCACGTCCTGCGCAGTTCCCGGATTCGAGGGCACAACGCCCTTCAGCGGAATGATGGCGCCTGACGTGGCGTCAACAAAATCCAGCTCGTAAAGCGATGCCGCGCCACCGCCGGCACCATCATCGCCACTTGAAGTCCAGCCCAGGTTGATGGCCCGTCCCCGCTGAAAGTTCAGGTGGAGATTTGCAACTGAACCCGGCGGGGTATTGTCGTTCTCCTGCAACGACTGAAAACTCTTGCCCACATTCACACGACGACCGGTGAGCGTCTTGTCAGTCAAACTCGGCGCAACGTCGCCGTTAAAAAGCAGCAGGTTCTTCACCTGCTGAACAGTAAGGTTTGGATTCTGCGCCCACAGCAATGCCGCCGAACCCGAAACATGCGGAGCCGCCATCGAGGTTCCGCTGAAGCGGCTGTAAGTATCCTGAGTTGGATTCAACGGCAGCGGGAGATCGGGGTCGCACGGATGTGAGGGGAACGGACCGGGATCACTGCAAGGCGGAGTCGTACTAAGAATGTCGAGACCCGGCGCGCCGAGGTCCACGGTCGTCTTGCCAAAATGCGAAAACGAAGCGAGCTGATCGGTTGAACTGGTGGCGGCCACGGAAATGATGTTGGGCGCACCGAAGCTCGACGGAAAATGTGGCACCAGATCGTTGTCCGGCTCGATCGTTCCGTTGTCGATGTTGCCGGCCGCCGACACAAAGAGAATGCCCGACGTATTTAAGGCATTGATCGCATCGAGGAACGACTGGCTAAACGCGCCACCACCAAAACTCGCATTCAGCACGCGAACGTTGGCGCCCTTTGCGGGTCCCTGCGATACCCACAGGTCGCGCATCTGTTTGGCGTAATTGCAGGCGCGAATCGCGTCGGCAGTATCACCAAACCCGTCCGCGTCCAAAAACTTCAACGACATCAAACCGACAGACCAGTTAATGCCGGCAATGCCAATCGTGTTGTTGCCGCGCGCGCCGATGATTCCCGCGACGTGAGTCGCGTGAGTTTCCTGATCGGTGTTGCTGAAGATCGTGCCGGTGTTGTCGACGAAATTGTAACCGTGCAAGTCGCCGCTGATTCCCGCGACAGATCCCGGCGACGGATTGGTCCAGATATTCGCTGACAGGTCCTGATGCGTGAGATCGATGCCCTGATCGATCACGCCAACCACTATGTTGGAACTTCCGGTCGTAACATCCCACGCTGATGGTGCGCCGATAAGCTGCGGTCCATACTGTTGATTCAGGAACTGATCGTTCGGAACGGCATCAGCCTTCAGAATGTAGTTAGGCTCGGCGTAAACAACATCCGGCTGGCGCCGCAAAGCAGCGACCGCTGCCAACGTTTGATCCGGCGCTACTCGCACCAAGCGGAGACCGCTAATCAGGTCCGCACCGTCAAATCTTTCCACGTCCGCCGCCACGAGCTCGCCGGTTGGTGCGGTGACAATGTTCTTGCCCGTTCTCGCCTGGGCCATCGACTCCGTGCGATAGCGCACGAGGACCTCACCCGGTCTGAAACGCGAGCGCATCCGTTTCTTCGGCGCCGCCGACTGCGTTTGCAGTGATGCATGTGAATGCGAAGGAAACTCGGTCAGGGTAAGAATTATCAAGCCCAGACACGCAAAAAGAGTTAATGCAGTTCTCATAAAAGTAAAAGACCTTGATTTGTGGGTTAAGACTAGTGCCGCCGGGGAGTGGCACAACAAACACGTGGCGACAAGAATATATACCAGGATCGCCGGAATTCACAGATGGCTAACGAAATCGCTGCCCGATCTGCTCGGTTCCGAAGCTGCCGATCCCGTTCAGCCGGAAGCTAAACACGACCCGATTTTCTTTGCGCAGGCCCACGTTGAACGACGAGAACTGCGCGGTTACCGCACAGCAATCCCAAGTATGTCCCAAGGTGACGGTCGAGCTGATTAGCGAGCTGTCGCCACGGCCGGGCCGCTTCTGGAAGTCAAAGAAGAACGACGCGCCGCCAAAAAAACCGCGATCACGATTCCCTAGAAATACGGAAGGGCCCCATTGCGAACCGCGCAACGTACCTGCTTCCAGTCCTCGCGCGTCAGCAAATCTTGCCAGTGCCGGGACCAGCTCGATCGCGCGCGTGTAATAGAAACTTTGAAAGATTTGAATCACTGAACGCGAGAGGCCAAAGGTGGTGGAAAGCGATCGCATGCCGCCGCCACGCGTGTCGAGATCCGACCGCAGATCAAAAAACAGATCGCGCCGCGGACGGTAACGTGTGTCAACGTTGATCGGCGAGAAGCGTCGCGGCACGCCGCCGTAAACAAATCCTGTAAGCGTGTTGAGCGGATAAAACTGGTTGCGTTGACCGGGAACTAGTGCGCCGCCAAAGAATGGATCGAAGAAGTACTTCCCGCGCAAAGTGAGCGTCAGCGCTTCGTAAGGCTGACTCGAGAGTTGCGGCCGCTCGCCTCCAGCAGTCTCCCTCACGCGCACATCATTCACGTTCTCCGTTGACCGGCGCGTGAAGAAACGGTTCGCGATGCCAAACTCAATTTCGTTCGTGTCGGCAACGGCGTCGACGTAATCGAAACGAATGATGCGATCGAAATCGTCGATGCCGGAAACTTTGCGATAGACCACGTAAGGTTCAATTACGTGACGAAAGAAAAAGCTGCCGTCGCGGTGGCGAAAGTCTTTGGCGAACGCCGGCGGCCGCACGTCAAACTCAAACTCTCCGTACGATCGTGTGATGTTACGGCTCAGCACGTCGCGCGTCGCCGGATCCAGCGAGTTCGAATAGAACGTCACGCGTCCGGAGCCGGACGCGGTCAGACTCCAACCCGCAAAGTTCAACGGGAGCTCGAAGCGTGGATGAAAATCCAGTCGTTGCACAATCGAAGGCGTAATGATCGGATTGCCGCCCACTTCACTTATAAACGTCGGCAGATCTTCAACCGTCTCTTTACGGCTCACGCCATCTGCGCTGCCCTCGAAAGAAAAATAGACCGGCAGGCTTTTCAGGAAGCTGACGATCGTGGGCCGCTTGTCGATGCTGATGCTCGGCAACTGGCGAATGCGAATGCGCGCGTTGGTAAGTGAAGTCACCTGCGTACGCGCGAGAAAGTTGAAGCTGTACTCCTGGTGGTCCTTGTTAATAAAGACCTGCGACGTTTCTTCCGGCGAGATCGCCTGTTGAATGTTGTCGGAGAACACCTGGCGAAAGGCGAGGTTCGAAGTGATGTTCACGTCCGAAGCGGCGATGAAACCGTTCTTGAAGTAGTGCACGCCCTCGACGTAGAAACTCGAACCGCCCTGATTGGGATGCGCCGCGTCTTCCGCTGGTCCAAAAATGCGATCCTTGACGGCGTAGAAGCCGGTGTTCAGATAAGAGCGCGAGTTGGCGCGGGTGCGCAGATCGGCGCCGAAGCCTAATCCACGCTGCGTGTAGATGTCGCTGCGAAAGGTGAAGTCGGCTGAGCGGCCGAGGGTTTGGTAGTAGGCAGTTGAGAGCCGCACGCCTTTCGCGCCAGAGCCGCCGAACGTCGGCGTCAAAAAACCGGAAGCGCGATCGCGTGCCTTGAGCGAGACCGACGCATACGGCAGGTAGAAAACCGGAATGTCCTTCAGTTTCAACTTCGGCGAATAGACGCGCACGCGATCGCCAGTCTTGATCGTTGCCTTGCTCGCGTGAAAGCTCCACTTCGGCACGTCTTCGTCACACGCTGTCACTTGCACGTTCATTGCGACGATCGTGTCGAGACTGATCCTCTCGACGCGATCGGCAGTGAAGTAGATGCGCGTGCCATCCTGCGTCTGATTGGTGAAGCCGGTGGAGTTGATGAAGTAACCGGTTTTGGTGCGATAGTTCCACTCGGCGCGCGAACCGGTGATGCGTTGCAGGTCGGCCTGATCGAAAACGACGCTGCCTTCCGCGACCAGTTTGTTTTCCGCTTCGTAAACAGTGACCTTGTCTGCTTGCAAGCGATACGTGCCGATGCGCACGTCAACGTTGCCTTCGTAAACAACAATGCGCGCGTTTTCCGGTCCGGAACCTGATTGCTTCGTTGCGTCGACGGTGATTTGATCGGTGCTCACACCTTGCACGGCAGTTTGTGTCGCAGGCCGGCGCGGAGCAGGTTGATCGGTTGTGAGCGGATTGACGTTGGGGGTGTCGGTCAGCGGATTCGTTACTTTGCGATCGACCGGATTGGTTTGCTGCGCAAATACAAACTGGCAGGCCAGAAGAAGGATCAGCTTTGCCAGCACAACACGCAAAAGTGAGTGGAGCCCTCCGCCGAACCGCGAGTTAGTAAAGCCGGTGGATGCTAGCACGAATAGACAAGATTACAGAATCTCACCTCACTGGAGGGTAGTGATGCAGTTAGGACTTAAGTACCTCCTTGGAGTGCGGGGACTTTTCACCGCTTTGGCCTAACGAAGTCGCAACCGATAGTGCCGGACCAAAGCAGTGACAAGTCCCCGCACTTCAAGGAGGTGCTAACTGACCCACCGCCTTTCTCTTTGATATTATCCGCCGGTGCCAAAGTTGATGATCGTTGCTGGTGAACCGTCGGGTGATGCCCACGCGGCCGCGCTGGTGAACGCGTTGCGGAAAACGGAACAGCACCTGGAGTTTTTCGGTGCGACTGGCCCATTGATGCGGGCCGCGGGTGTGGAGACGATCGTCAATTCCGACGAGCTCGCGATCATGGGCATTCTCGAAGTGGCGCGTGCTCTGCCGAAGTTCTTGCATGCTTTTCGCCAACTCAAACAAGCAGCTCGGCAAAGATTACCCGACGCGGTCATCCTCGTTGACTGGCCGGAGTTCAACCTACGTCTCGCCACCGCACTGCATCAACACGGCATAAAAGTGATCTACTACATTAGTCCGCAGTTGTGGGCGTGGCGGCCGCGTCGCATCAGCACGATCAAGCGCGACATCGATCTGTTGTTGTCGATTCTTCCGTTTGAAGCGGAGTGGTTTAGAGAGCGTGGCGTAGACCATGTTGAGTTTGTCGGACATCCGCTGGCGGGCGAAGTCAAGGCGCGTTTCGATCGCGAGGAGTTTTGTCGTCGTAACGACTTGAACCCGGCGCAGCCAATCGTCGCTTTTCTTCCTGGCAGCCGGCGCAAAGAGTTGCAACGCATTCTGCCACCAATGCTCGCGGCGATCGAAAAACTGAAGGCAGCGCGGCCTGACGTGCAATCCATGGTCGTGGTGGCGCCAAGCCGCACAATCGAAGAGACACGACTGATCCTCACTCAGAACAACGGCGCCAGCTCGATCAAACTGATTCAGGGACAAACTCGCGAAGCACTCGCCGCCTCAGATGCTGCCGCGATCGCAAGCGGCACCGCCACGCTCGAAGCAGCACTGCTCGAAACACCGATGGTCGTCGTCTACAAGGAGTCAGCCGTGAACTGGCACACGCTGGGTAGGCTAATCACAGTCTCACATTACGGTCTGGTCAATTTAGTGGCTGGAAGAGAGCTGGCGAAAGAGCTGATGCAAAACAATCTGACGGCAGAAAGCCTCAGCGCTGAACTTCTCAAGTTACTCGAACCCGATACGAACAAGACCGCACGCCAGCAACTCGCTGACGTGGCCCACCGTCTGGGCGAGGGCGGTGGCTCTGAGCGCGCCGCGGAGTTAATCCTGAGTTTCTTGTCCGTCTGATCCGTGGCTCCGCTTTAGTTCCGCAATCTGCTTTTCGAGCTGCTTGATGCGCTCCGGCAACCGATTCAAATAGGCGTTCATGCGCTTGTACTGATCGAGCGGCTGCACGGGAATCCCCCACCAAACACCGGGCCGCACAATCTTCCCAGGCAGTACTCCGGCTTTTGATCCAATCACCGCGCCTTTTTGGACGCGCGTGTGATCCCCAAAACCAACCTGTCCGCCAATCACTGCGTCGTCTTCGATAACGACACTGCCGCTGATACCCGTCTGCGCCGCGATCACGACACGTTCGCCGATGTCGCAGTTGTGACCGACGTGAACCATGTTGTCGAGCTTTGTGCCGCGGCCGATGCGCGTCCGTCCCAGTGCGGCGCGATCGACACAAGTGTGCGCACCGAGTTCAACGTCATCTTCTAGCAACACCGTGCCGATTTGCGGAAACTTTTGATAACCCTGATCGTGCCGCACGTAACCAAAACCATCCGCCCCGATACAAACGCCGGCGTGCAGAATCACGCGATTGCCAATCGTGACACCGTCATACAAGACAACGTTCGGATGCAGCACGCAGTCGTCACCGATCGTCACGTTCGCGCCGACAGCGACGCCCGCCTCAATGCGTGTGTAAGCGCCGACGTGTGTGTTTTCGCCGATTTGGACGTGCGGTCCGATGTACGCCGTCAACGCGACGTCCGCACTCTCCGCAATGACGGCGCTTGAATGAATCTCGGGTTCACGCCGCACCGGCGGATGAAGCGCGGCGCCGATCAACGAAAACGCGAGCTTCGGATTCGAAACTTCGATCAACGTCCGCCCGGGAAACCGCTCAGCAACACCCACCGGCACGATCAGACACGACGCACTGCTTTCCAGCGCCGCAGCAAAGAACTTCTCATTATCGACGTACGCAATCTCACCTGCACGCGCCTGATCCAGATCGGCAATCTGCTCGATCCCCGTTTCGTTGTCGCCGGACACGCGACCACTTACGATTTCAGCGAGTTCTTGAACTTTCATCTTCGAGTAATGCCGCGCTTCGATTCACGGATAAAACTGACAAGGTGCGAAACGTTCTCGTCGTCGAGACGTTCCAGTTCACCGATTACATCCGCCAGCGGCGCCGCCGATTTGAATAACGTGCGATACGCATTCTTCAACGCCCGTTTCTGCGCTTCGGAAAATCCCGCGCGCGTCAGGCCGACGCTGTTCAGCCCGCGCACTCGCGGCGGGTTCCCGTCAGTAATAAAGAACGGCAGCACATCCTGCACGATCTTCGACTTTCCGCCAACCATCGCGTAGCGCCCCATGCGCACAAACTGATGCGCCCCAACGCTGTTTGAAAGAAAAACATGATCCTCGATCGTGATGTGGCCGGCGAGCGCCACCTCGTTGGCGAAGATGTTGTCGTCGCCAATGAGGCAGTTATGCGCGACGTGCACGCCGACCATGAAAAAGTTGCGCGAGCCGATCCGGGTAGTTTGGCCGGCGCCGTTCGCGCGATGAAATGTGCAGAACTCGCGAATCAGATTGTCGTCGCCAATCTCAAGGTAACTCTCCTCGCCTTTGAACTTCACGTCCTGCGGCTCGCCGCCCAGAACGGCGTGTTCGAAGACGCGGTTACGGGCGCCAAGCCGTGTAAATCGTTTGATCACGGCGTACGCCGCAATCTCGCAATCCGGGCCAATTTCGACGTTCTCTTCTATTATGGCGGTCGGATGAATACGCATTTGCAGGGTTTCGAGGATAATCGTGTCTTGTGGATCCTGCAAATCCTGTTTATCATGCTCGCTGTTTTTGGGGTTGAGTAGCTGCATTGGACAGGGAGACGAGAAAAACCGTTGTTTAGTGACCAGTTTCGCCGGGGGGAAGCGGACAAAAGCAAGCTGGCCGGAGTCAAAAGCTCACGGCTAATCTCCGGTCTTTCCGACATCGCCTGGAAAGCATTTCAGAGCGTTAACCAGAGGCTTCCGGAAGGCGAATCGATTCGTCCGAACTGGGCTCCCGGTCCGTTGCTCAAATCCTACGAACGCAGCGCTCCGCCGCTGGGCTTCCCACGCGAGACGGATAGTCTCTGTCCCGGTTGCGTAAAGGAAGTCCGCAATGCCGTGATCACCGGTGAGGTTCCGCTCGACACGTTGATGCACGAGCATCCCGGCGAGATCAAAGCCGAGATCGTTGAAGACAACGGTCAGGTTGTCATGCGCAAGACTTGCCCGAAGCATGGCGAGTTTGAAGACGTGATGGCAACCGATCCCGATTTTCTGCGACGCATTGAGTCACTCTTCTTCGGTCGCGATTTTCGCGCGGCTGAAGACAAGGACGTGCATCATCACGGCACCTCAAACATAAAGTTTGGCCGCGGCGCGGTGTTGACCGTCGACCTGACAAACCGTTGCAACATGATGTGCAACCCGTGCTTCATGGATGCAAACCAGGTTGGCTACGTCCACGAGCCGACGTTTGAGGACACGAAAGCGATTCTCGATCGCGCGGTCTCATTCAAACCACGGCGTCAAGTCATTATTCTCTTCTCCGGCGGTGAGCCAACGCTTTCGCCTTACTATCTGGAAGCTGTCGCCTACGCGAAGAAGATCGGTTTCTATCGCATTCTAGCGGCCACCAACGGCATTCGTTTCGCTGAGGATATTGAGTTCTGTAAAGCCGCAAAGGCTGCGGGTCAGCATGGTGTTTACTTGCAGTTTGACGGTGTCAGCGAAGAGAAGAACAAACACCGCGGCGTCGGCAACCTGTTCGATGTGAAGCTACGCGCGATCGAAAACCTCGCGAGCGTCGGCATCAAAGTCACGCTCGTTGTAACGATCGTTAACAGCATCAACAACGACGGGATTGGTCAGATTGTCGAGTTCGCAGCGAAGAACATCGACAAGGTGCAGACGATCGCATTTCAACCGGTGTCATTCACCGGCCGCGATGAAGACATCTCCGACGAGCTGCGCAAGAAATGGCGCTACACGCTCGCGGGCATGACGCACGATCTGAAAAACCAGTTGAGCGGAACGATTCAACCGTTGCGCGACTGGTTTCCGCTTTCATCGTATTCGGCGTTTACCAGCGTGATGGACATGTTGCAGGGCGCGGATGCGCCGTGGGGTTGGTCGTCGTGTAATTGCCATCCAAACTGCGGCATCTTCACGTTGCTGGTGGTGAACAAACAGACCGGCGAGTTTAGGTCGCTGTTCGAGTTCTTCGATTACGAGCGGTTTATGCGCGACGTCGCTGTGATCACTGACACCGCGCGCGGCCGCAAGCTTTCCTACGCGCAACTCGGCATGGCAATCATGCGCAACTTCAACGCGGAGCGTGCGCCGGAAGGTTTTCCGATTTCGCAAATCGTCAACCTTTTCAAACCTTCGTCAACCAACTCCAACTCCGATCGCAACGATCGGATGAAGGCGCAAGCGAACGACAATTGGCGCGTGCTGTGTGTCGAGGGAATGTGGTTTCAGGACCTTTTCAACTACGACTTCCGCCGCACGGAGATGTGCGTGATTCCTTACGGCACTCAGGAAGGCGAGATCTCGTTCTGCGCTTACAACACGGGTGTGGGCTGGCGGCAGATCATCGAGAACATGCACAAAACCGCGAACCTCGCTGAGTGGTACGAGGAGCACGGCCGCCATAAAGTCTACGCGGCTGGGAAACCAGTGCCGCTAACGACGAAGAAACACTCGTTGAGCTTGCCGATTATTCAGGCCGTGCTGGCCGAGGACGCGGAACCAACATCCCAAGTCACACCTTATCTGGTTGAGGAAGAAAACACGATAGCGGTTTAGGCACTACGCTGGTTTGCAATCCTCTGTGCAACCTCTGTGTCTCCGTGTCTCTGTGGTTATATAAATGTCACCTTAGGACAACCACGGAGGCACAGAGACACAGAGGTTACACTATCAGTTCGAGGTGGTGGTGCTGTTGCTCTCGCCGTCGTTGCCGGGCCGTTGCACCTCACGCAACTGGGCCACCACGTCGCGTAATCTGAGTGCCAGGTCTTCGATTGTCTTGACTCGTTTTCGCGATCGCTCACTCAGGTCTTCGCGCAACAGCAATTGAGCCTGGCCCAGCACGCCAGTGAGTGGATTGTTGATTTCATGCCGAATGCGGGCAACGAGGTCGGCAGTTTGCTCGAGTTTCAGGCGATACTTCGCCACCTGGTCCAGTGCTTCATTACTCGAGCTTGAAGATTCATTCTCGTGTTCAGTCATCGACTCCCCGTAACTATCGGAAGCGGAAAGAAAGCGAAGCAGTTGTCTTTAGTTTTTCTTCAGGAATGCCGCTACGTGACGATACAACGCCGCCATTGTGCCCTTTAGTGCACGCGAGTTCAAGCATTTAGTTTTGTCGTCGTTTATCTGAGGCTTGGTTGAACAGTCATTGAGGCTTGGTTGACAAAAAGCCGGGTGGCTACGTAAATTCAAGCTCCTTCGTGCTGGGAGGTCGTCCAATGGTAGGACTCCAGACTCTGGATCTGGCTATCGGGGTTCGAGTCCCTGCCTCCCAGCCAATAATAATCAAACTGAAGTTATAACTTCTGTAACTTGAACCATTAATTTGCCGCCCGACAACTGGAAATGGAATAAACGTGGGTGCAGGCTTTATAGTACTGCTGTCCAATCTCCGCTGTAGCGATGAACATCGCGTCTCTACAGAAGGTTACGCTCGCCCTCGCTGAATCTCAAACTGTCGATTCAGTGCTGCAGATCATTGTGCGAGCCTTGGCCGAGCAATCGGAAGTGGTCTTGGCTCGCGTTTGGTTAAAGGGGCCAGGGGACATCTGCGGCACGTGCGACATGAAGAGTTCATGTCCTGATCAACGATTCTGTCTTCACCTGGTAGCCAGCGCCGGCAATCCCCTTGGTTCGGATGGCCCAGAACGAACCGTAACGAATAAATGGACCCGGATCGACGGCACCTTCCGCCGCATTCCACTCAACGCTGCGCTAGTAGTGGGCCAGGTGGGTGGCACAGGCAGCCGGTGCTGATGCAATTCCAAAAGGGAGCCGAAAATCACCAATTTATCGACCGACCCGAATGGGTCGATAAGGAAAGGATCGGCAGCTTCGCGGGCCAGCCACTGGTTTTCAAGGGAGAGATCCTGGGAGTGTTGGGCCTCTTTAGCCGCGCTCATCTCACCGATGAAGAGTTCGCGTGGTTGCGGACGTTCGCGGACAGCGCCGCCACGGCGATCGCCAACAGCCGCGCATTCGAGGAGACCAAACGCGCAGAAGATGAACTCCAGCTTCAAATCGAGGTCTTGCAGAATATTCCAGCGACGGCTTGGACCGTAACCGCTGAGGGCCAGTTGGACTTTGTCAATCGCTTCTATCTGGATGTGATGGGACAATCGCTGGAAGCTTGCGCCGCGCCTCTTGAAGTTTGGAACAACGGTGGGAGTGACCTTCCGCCCTTTCTATCTGGCCTGCATCCAGACCACAAAGAACGTGTGCGAGAGATCTTCTGGGACGGGATCCGATCCGGTCGGGGATGGACGTTCGAAGCGCCGTTCCTTCACAGCTCTGACGGAAAGTACCACTGGCATATGGACCGTGCGGTCCCACTTCGCGATAAGCAGGATAAGATCGTGAGGTTTGTCGGCACTTGCGCTGATATCGATGAGTTGAAGCAAGC
>DASXRE010000043.1:0-5386 GCA_036506775.1 Pyrinomonadaceae bacterium
AAAGCGGTGACAAGTCCCCGCACTCCAAGGAGGCGTCCTGTGGAACAAGCTTTTGTTTTCAAACTGCATCACCACCGGTCAAGACAGAGACGTTAGTCGATACTTCTACCCTGTGCTACCATTTTTGGTCAACTCAAATGAAGAATATTTATCTCGCAGGGGCAGTAAGAACACCGATCGGCAAATTCGGCGGCACGTTGCAATCATGGACCGCGGCGGACATGGGCGTTGCCGTCGCCAGGGAAGCAATGCGGCGCGCGAACGTGTCCCCCGAGCAAGTTGATGACTCGATCTGGGGCTGCGCGCGGCAAGCGGGAGGCGGGCCCCACGTCGCCAGGCAGATCACTTTTCGTGCGGGCGTTCCCGAGGCGATCCCGGCATTCACAGTGAATCAAGCGTGCGGCTCGGGTCTCAAAGCGATCATCCTCGCGGCGCAAGAGGTCATGTTAGGTCGCGCGAACGCAGTGCTCGCGGGCGGTACGGAAAGCATGTCGCGTGTTCCGTATTTCGCGGAAGGCGCGCGCTGGGGCATGCGCATGGGCAACACGCAGCTCGTTGACGGCATGTATCGCGACGGCTTCAACGATCCCTTGTCTGGATTGATGATGGGCCAGACGGCCGAGAAGCTCGCGCGCCAATACGAGATCTCTCGCGAAGAGCAGGACGAGTTTGCCTTGCACTCGCAGCAGAAAGCCGAAGCCGCGATCAAGTCCGGACGATTCAAGGATGAAGTGATGCCACTTGAGATCGCCGGTCGCAAAAACGAAACCGCCATCTTCGCGCAGGACGAACACTGTCGCACCGGGACGACACTTACCGACCTCGCGAAACTGTCGCCGGTTTTCTACAAGGATGGCAGCGTTACCGCTGGAAATTCCTCCGGCATCACCGACGGCGCAGCGGCAGTTGTTGTATTGAGTGAAGAAGGTCTGAAACGTGCGGCCGTCAAAGCTGAAGCGCGCATTGTCGATTATGAGATCGCGGGCGTGGCGCCGGACATCATGGGCATCGGTCCAGTTCCCGCAGTTCGCACCCTGCTCGCTCGCCGAAATCTAACGTTGGACCAGATCGATCTGATCGAACTCAACGAAGCTTTCGCGGCCCAGGTGATCGCCTGCGATCGCGAACTCCACTTCGACGCGAAACGGTTGAACGTTAACGGTGGAGCTATCGCGCTGGGCCATCCGATCGGCTGCACCGGCGTGCGCATCACGACGACGCTGGTCCACGAAATGCAAAAACGCGGCGCGAAGCTGGGACTCGCAACTTTGTGCGTGAGCGGCGGCATGGGTCTGGCGCTGCTATTGGAACGAGCGTGAGCTGGATGCTGACGAGCAGTAAGACGTTACTCTCGTTTTCTGCTGCTGCGCTGTTTTTCGCTCCTGCCTGTGCGTCAAATCAGAAAGTTGCTCCTGACACCAACGCCAACGAGACCGTAGTCTCCTCAACTCCTCCCTTTCACACCGAAGAGCCCCAGCGTTATCGCGCGACGCGTACGCTGACGACCACAAACGCTTCCGGTCAAACCGTTGTTACGAAGAACGTGATCGCTCGGGATGGCGAAATGCGTCGCGATGAATCTGAAACGGGAGAGCATCGAGTGGTCTATCTCACACTGCCTGAAGGAAACTTCGTGTTGTTACCTGACGAGAAACTATTTGCTGAAGTAGACAACACACAGGCCGACAATAACGAACAAGACTCGGAAACTTCACCCGATCGTTTGCTGCACACCGAGTTGATCACCACCGGTTATCAAAAGCTCGGCAGTGAAACGATGGGCGGAAAAAGCCTGCAAAAATACCGCGTCGTTGTTAACAACTCTGCCGGCGAAAACGTCAGTGTTGGTGAGACGTTCCTCTGGTTTGATGAACAGTTGCAGATGCCCGTCAGAACTGAAAGTCGATCTCCCAACGGCACGCGGACAACAACCGAGCTCTCGAATGTCGTGCTCGACGTTAATAAAACAACCTTTCAAATACCGAAAGATTACGAAAAGATTGAGTTTCAGAAGCTGCGAGAACGGCTGAAAGCGAGCCAACCATAGCCCGGAATGAGGGCATCGCAGTGGCGGCTCATCCAGCTAACTCCCAGCTAATCCGTAGAAAGGCTTTTGTTGTGAAAAGAAAATTTTTGAACCTCGCGATCGTTGCTTTGGCAGTTTGCAGCTCGCAGGCGCTGGCCACGCAGACGCGTGCGCGAAACGCCACGCCGGCAGCAACCAGCTTATTGTCTCAGTTGCCCGAGTCCGACGCCGTGGCCCACGTGAAGTTGCGCCAACTGCTCAGCGAGGCAATGCCGCGAATACTCGCCAGTAACCCGGCGAGACTCGCTGAAGTTAATGCGAGCCTGGAGTCGTTCAAGACTCGCACCGGTCTCGACCCGCGCATGTTTGAACAGGTTGCGGTCGGTGCCCGTTTTAGTTTTCCCTCCGAAGGCGTGACGAAGGTGCAGACCGTTGCGCTGGCAAACGGTGCGTTCAGTCCGGCGGCGATGATCGCGGCGGGAAGAGTTGCTTCGAACGGTGCTTATCGCGAGGAGAAGTATCAGGGTAGAACCATCTACATTTTCAAGCTCGACGAAAACATTCGGCTGCTCGGATTGTTTGATTTCAAAGTTACCGAACTCGCGGCGGCGCCACTCGATGCGAACGTGATTGCTTTAGGGGATCCTGCGGCTGTGCATGCGCTGATCGATGCGAGCAGGTTGCGCAAGCGGCCCAATGCTGACTTGATCGCCTTGGCGAGCCGCGATCCAAATGCCGTCATCGGTTTTGGTGCGAACGTGACGGAGCAGTTGATCAAAAACCTCGACATCGGCAACGCGCCGATAGCTACGGATCTGGCGACGCTGCGTCAGGTTTACGGCTCGGTGGGAACGACTGAAACTGATCTTGACCTGTTTCTCGCGGCGCGCGCGCTGAATGCCGACGCGGCGAAGAGTCTCGGCGACACGCTCGAGGGTTTGAAACAGTTTGGAGCGCTGCTGGTGGGACGTTTGTCAGGTGCGAAGGGCGTTTTGGCGAAGAGCGCTTTGGCGAATATGAAGATCGTTACAGCGGCTAACGAACTGCAAATCCGCACCGCTGTGCCGCAGGCGGATATTGGGTCGTTGATGGGGAACTAAGCATATTCATCCACAGATAACACAGATCTTTCCGTGTAATCTGTGGATGTTTTTGTCTGCTGAAAGCGTTACTTCGTGGGGAAGTTAAGGCCCTCGGGAAGCGCAGGTTCCGCTGCCGCTTCAGCCTCATCGATGCGGTTCAGCACGTCGTCGTTAATCTTGATCTTGCCGTCCTGCTTCATCTTCTGCTGCACGCGCGCAATATAATCCTCAAACACCTGATTCTGGCGCGAGCCTAGCAGTTGTTCTCGCAACCGTTCGCGGTCGCCGGAATTGAAAGCGGTGAAGTCCGGCTCGATTCTTTTGACGATGCCCACAATCACCCACTTGTCGTCAACTTTAACCGGCGCCTTGCTGATCTCGCCTTCTTTCATGCCGAAGATCAGATCGTCGAGCGCCACACTCGTGCCGGCTTTACCAAGTGATGAAGTGAGCCTGAAACCCTCCTCGAGACCCGAATCAAATGCTTCTTTTTCGCCGGCTGCCTTGATCGCGTCAGCACTGTTCACGCTCGCCAGCAGGTCCTTGGCTTTCTGTTCGAGCTGTTCTTTTGCGCGTTGCTGCTTGATCGTATCCGCGATCTTCGACTTCACCTCGTCGAACTCAGGAATGCGAGGATCTTTCTTGTCTACCAGCATCGGAATCGCGAAGCCACTCTTCACGCCGGTCGGCTCACCAACGTCGTTCGGGTTATTCAGTGCTTCCAGCGCCTGCTCAAACTGTTGATTGGTGCCGATGTTGGGCACGTCGTCGCCCGGTTTCACGTACGGTGTCTCGCGAACCATGTCCGCCGGGCTCATGTTCGCTTCCGCCGCAAACTCCTGGGCCACCTTCTGCGGATCCTTGGCTTCTTGTAACCGACCTTTCGCCTTCTTTGCGATTTGGAATGCCGCGTCGTATCCGCGACGGTTACGCAGCGAGACCAGCAATTCAGGCTTTGCTTGTTCAAACGTCTTCGGCACTGCTTCGCCGCGACGCAGGATGTACCAATTGCCGCCGTAGCGAATCGGAATATTGAAAACCTCGCCTACTTCCATCGTGACGGCGCGGTCGTAAAGACCGTGTGGCTTGCTCTTGTTTTCCTTGAAAGGCGCGGCGAGAAACCCGCCATTCTTGGCCGTCGCTGGATCTTCGGAGTTTCCCTTGGCCGCTTCGGCGAAATCCTGCTCCGATGCCGTCCGACCGCCCTTGGTGACTTTCGCAATCAAATCTTTCGCTTTTTGCTCGACCTGTGCGTCGAGGTCCTTGCGCGCGACTTTCAAAACGATCTGTTGAATCTTGATGCCTGCCTCGTTGTAGGGAGGCTTTAATTGATTGAATTCGTTTTTCAGATCCTCATCGGAGATCTTCAACTTCGAACCGGCTTTTTCGGTATCGATAAAGAGGTACTTAACTTTCCGCTGTGGCTCAAGATAGCGATAGTCCGTTTTGTGACTCTCGTAATAGTTGCGCAACTCTTCGTCACTCGGCTGGATCTTCTCCGCGAGCTTGTCGGGAGCCAGCGAAACGTAAGCCACGTCAAACAACGTGTTCTTTCGCTTGTATTCTTCGCGCACTTCGTCGTCGGAAACGTTGACACTTGCGGTAACAAATGCTCTCAACTTCTCCTGCGCGATGGAATCACGCATCTCGTTTTCGTAACTCTCGATATCGCCGTATCGTGCCGTGATCGAGTCTTTGTAACGGTCGTAACCGACGAACTGTCCGGAAGCATCGGTGAACTGCTTGAGCAGCCTTTCACGCAACTCGCCATCGCTGGCGCCGAGTCCGAGCCGTTGCGCCTCCTGCACAATCACGCGCTTGCTGATCAGGCCGTCGAGAAAACGCCTGCTGCCGCCCAACGCGGCAAGGTTCATCCGACTGCCGTACATCTGCGTCAGGTTGTCGCGCATGCGAGCAAGTTCAGCGACGGTGATCGTGTCGGAACCGACTCTGGCCACGACTTCGTTGTTTTTCGTCGGGTCGATGTTGCTGCGGGTGCGGCCGGGGGCATAGAAGAAGATCAAGCTCACCGCCATCAGGATCGCAAATCCAAGGATGACGATGTTACGGGTTCGTTCGAGACGTCCTAGTTGTTTGAGCATTAAGTATTACCTTTCGAGGGCGAACCGCGGATTGTAAAGGAGAGACCGTCGAAGTTACAAACGACAAGAGACGCGACGGCGGTGTCGTGATTTGGCACTATCGGGCGCCTCCCTGGAGTGCGGGGACTTGTCACCGCTTTGGTCCGGTGCTATCCCCCTGCAACATCGCCAGGCCA
>DASXRE010000044.1:0-8686 GCA_036506775.1 Pyrinomonadaceae bacterium
GTTGTACTCGCTCTCGGGAAATTCCTGCACCAGCTTCTGGTAATAACGCGCGGCTTCATCCGGCTCTTCCTCGACCTGGTAAGTCGACGCCAGCCGATAGAAAACTTCGTCGTTGTAGGAGAAGCACGGGTACTTGTCGACGATCTCCTTCAGACGCGACTGCGCGCCCTTCAGACCACCTTTTCCGGTCGAATACTTAACGTCGTAATAGAACCGCGCAATTTGCAGGTTGTGCAGGGCGAGGTTTTCCTGCACTTCCTGGAGCCGTGCTTCAACGGTGGCTCGCAACGGGCTCTGCGGATACTGCTGCAAAAGAACTTTCAACTTCAGCTCCGCTTTGCGCGCGTGCGAGATGTCGCGATCAGACAAACCCATCTGCCGCATCTCCGCTTCTGCGACTTTCAGACTCGCATCGTCAGCAAGTGGATCGGTCGGAAAGAACGTGAGCCAGTCCTGATACGCCTGCGCCGCCTGAATCAACGAACTCGTGGTTCCTTCGAGGAAGAACGAATCTGCGATCGCCAGTTTGGCCAGGGCCAGGAACGGAGAATCGGGATAGGTGTTGATGATGGTAGCGAAAAGCAAGCGGCCGGTGTCGTGATGGCCCTTGCGAACCTCTTTCGCAGCCTCTTCGAACAGCACTCGATCACGACCAGCCACTGCGGCGCCGGTCAGGTCAGCGTATTTGTCGCCGCCGCCGCCGAAGAGACCGAAGAAGTGGCCACCTTTCTTTTTCTTCTTCTTGTCGGCAGCGCTCGCGGTTGCTGCTGTATTCGTACGAGCACTGGCTGTTTGTTGCAGACCCGCATCTACACGCGTGTTCAACTCAGCAACCGCAGCTTCCAGACGGTCGACATCAGCCGGGTCAAACTTTTCCGCCTTGTCGTTCTTGACGCGAAGATTGCTGACTTCGGAATTCAGTGACGAAACCTCTTTTTCGAGGCCTTTCAGTCTCACCAACGGATCGTCGGCGTCCATTTTCTTGTCTTTGCTCTTGTCCTCGGGCATGGCGGCCACTGCGCTGTTCAGCGAGCGGCGCATCAAGTCGAGTTTCGAGCTCATCACGTCCAGGCGCTGAGCAGTTGACAGCTCGGTCTGGCCGCCGGGTTTTTGGCCAAATGCGGTCTGAGACAGGCCAAAAAGAGCGGCGCAGGAAAGCGCCAGGATAAGAAAGCGAGACTTCATAAATTCGACCTCCAGCAACAAAAAACCTGTTTTCTTCTTCGTCGCTACGCGACTAGACGGGGCGAAACAATCATGTAGCCGGCGTTGAAACGCCGGCTAAACTCAAACGACGCTACGCGTCGGTCCCTGAAGCGATGCGACCCGTTACTACCGATGCTACCCGTCGTTTTCTGCGGAAAAGAGAGTTTCCGGATATCGGATTCAATTTACTCCCGTTCGGTTTGCCGCATAGCCCGCATTTACCACCGGGACGGGCTCCCTGTCGTGCCTCGTCGGGGCTTTGGCCAAAGCGGTGACAAGTCCCCGCACTCCAAGGAGGCGTTTCAAAACCACAATCACTCATACCCATTGAACCGTCGCTTCGCGCAGTTCCTTGACTGCCGCTTCAGCGTCCGGTTTCCCGAATATGGCAGAGCCGGCCACGATAATCTCCGCTCCGGCGGCCACCACCGACTCAATGTTTGAACGATCGATCCCGCCGTCGATCTCAATCCGCACGTTCAAGTGGCGCTCAATAATCATCTGCCGCAAACGCTTCACCTTGTCCAGCGCCTGCGGAATGAACTTCTGACCGCCAAACCCCGGGTTGACCGACATCACCAGCACGTAATCAACAAACTGCAAAGCCTCGTCAATCGCGCCAACCGGCGTCGAGGGATTCAACACTACGCCGGCCTTCGCGCCGCCAGCCTTGATCGACATCACTGTCCGATGCAGGTGTGCATCTGCTTCAACGTGCACTGAAACCATCTGCGCACCCGCTTCGACAAACTGCGCCGCGTAAGTGCCAGGATCGCTGATCATCAAATGCGCATCAATCGGCAAACGAGTGAACCCGGCGAGTGATTTCACGACCGGCAAACCAACTGTGATGTTCGGCACGAAGTGACCGTCCATCACGTCGACGTGCAGAATGCCGGCGCCGCCACGTTCAACCGCCCGGATCTGATCGCCGAGACACGAAAAGTCAGCGGACAGGATCGAAGGAGCTATCTCGATATTTCGCTGGTTGAGCATTGACTCGCCTCGGCGTTGCGAAACCGTTTACGGAATTCGTCTGGTCGGGTTGGAAACAGACGGTGTGGGCCGAGGAGCCACCGGTCGCCTGTTATCGTTAACATTGCTGCCTGCTGGTCGGGTATTGACGTTGCGCGTGTCGGTGCGATTTACGTTCGTTCGCGGAACGTTGATGTTGCCATTTGTATTGACGCTGGTTCTGTTCGCATTCACCACCGGTCGATTCGCGTTCGCGCTCCCATTGCTGTTCGCATTCGCGTTGCCGTTAGCGTTGTCGTTCGCGTTTTTGGGTTTCGGCCGTTTGGGTTTGTTTTCGTTCGAGTTCGCGTTTGAGCTCGAGTTGGCGTTTTGATTGTTGTTTGTGTTGTCGTTGTCGGGTGTGACCTTCTCCGGCGACTCGCCTTCCTTCGCCTGACGGCTGATGTCCATCGCGACGGTTTGCCCCGTCTTCACAACCTCGCCCGCGCGTGGCAACTGAAACAGGACGGTGTCGGGATTTGTGTCGTTGCTGGGCCGCGAAGCACGCACGCGAAACTTGAGATCAGCATCAGCCAGTATCTTCTCCGCCTCGAGCCGATCTTTGCCAACAACGTTCGGCACCTTCACTTCCGGGCTGCGCAAAGAGAGATAAACAGTTGTAGCAACTCCGAAGAGAAAAACCACCGCAATCGCGATTACGATGGCGATGCTGCGGACAAGGGACGAAAATCTGGCGACTAAACTCAAGCGTCGAAGTCTAGCACCCGCTATTGTTGAGTCGCAAGCTGGAAACTCGCGAGAAAAAAGCCGTCACTTCCTTCGCGATGCGGCCAGGTACGAAGGGTTCTTAGCTGTCGGAAATTTTGGTGAACTTCGAGGAAATCACGGACGACCGCTTCGTTCTCGTCCGGCTCGACGGAACAGGTGGAATAGACGAGTTGAGCGCCGGGTTTGAGCACTCGCGCGGCGTGTTTGAGAAACAGTTTCTGTTGCTCGGCAAGCGTTTGGATGCCGGCTTCGGAAATGCGCCAGCGAATTTCGGGGTTGCGGCGCAGAGTGCCAGTGCCTGAGCACGGTGCATCGACGAGAATGCGATCGAAAACCCGGTCCGCGAAGGGCAAGAGTTCAGCGGCATCCAGGAGGACGAGTTTTATTGAGCTGAGGTTGTGTAACGCACTCGTTGTGGCCACCGTTTCGAGACGGCGCTCCGAGCGATCGCCCGCAACGACCAGCGCGGTGTTTCCGGCGCGTTGAGCGATCAGAGTTGTCTTTCCTCCAGGCGCAGCACAGAGATCGAGCGCGCGTTCGCCTGGCTGGATACTCACGCTTTGGGCGACGAGTTGTGAAGCTTCGTCTTGCAAGTAGACTTCTCCGTTTGCGGCCAAGTCACGCACAACTGATGACGCACCCGAGACACGCCACGCACCTTCGGCAACTCGCGACGGTTCAACGAGCGCGCCCGCTTCGCGCAATCGATCCGCGATTTCCGTTTCCTCTCCTTTCACCACGCGAAACGAGGTGGGCGGCATCGCATTGTTTGCGCGCGCGAAGGCTTCTGTCTCGTCCCTTCCAAACGACTTTACCCAACGTTCGATTAACCAGACCGGGTGCGAAGTAACAATGGACAACTTTTCCGAAAAACCTGTCGCTTCTTCCGCAGGGTCGAAGTCCGCTTCACGGATCGCACGCCGCAACACCGCATTCACGAACGCCGCCGCCGAACTCACACCCGCACCGCGCACCAGATTCACTGACTCATTAACCGCCGCTGACGCCGGAATGCGACTGAGAAAACGAAGCTGATACAGGCCCAGCCGCAACGCAAGACGAACCGGCGGATCGAGACCATCCGCGGTCCGTTTCGAGTAGTGGTCGGCGAGTTTGTCCAACCATAACTGCCAACGCAGCACACCGAGCACCAGCTCATGAGTGAGCGCTCGATCCGAGGCTTTAAGTTTGGGTTCTTCAGCAGCGAGAAGAATCGAAGAAAACGCACCCGCTTCGACTTCGCGGAGTATTTCGAACGCGGCGCGGCGAGCAGGCGAAACTGATTTAAGCTTTGCCAAAACGATCGCCAACCTTCACGTGCAGACCGTTGATGAAGTCGCGCGCGGTGAGCCGCTTGCGCGCTTCGGGCTGAACCTCAAGCAACCGCAACGCAGTCTGTGCGCCACACTGCACTATCAGCTCATTGCCATGCGCGACGACCACCTCGCCCGGTTGCGCTTCTCCTTGGAGTGCGCCGACTTGTCGGCGCTTTGGCCAAAGCGGTGACAAGTCCCCGCACTCCAAGGGTTGCGCTCTCCAGATCGTCAGCCCACGCGAACTGAAACTGGTGTATGCGTTGGGCCACGGCTGAAGGCCACGGACGCGACGGTCGATCGCGGACGCGGACGCGATCCAATCGATCAAGCCGTCTTCCTTCTTGAGTATTGGCGCGAAGGTCGCCCGGGTATCGTCCTGCGGCTGCGGCGTGAGCTCGTCTAAACGCGCCAGCGTCTCACTCAACAACTCTGCGCCGATTTCCGACAGCCTCTGCATCAACTCGGGTGCAGTTTCCGTTTCGTGGATCTTCGTGGCGCGCTGGAGCAGGATTGGACCAGTGTCCAGCGACGGCTCCATAAACATGGTCGTGACGCCCGTCTCTATGTCGCCATTCACGATCGCCCAGTTTGCCGGAGCGGCGCCACGGTATCGCGGCAGCAAGGAGAAATGAACGTTGATACATCCTTTGACCGGCGTGCGTAGAAATTCTTCAGGCAGGATGCGGCCATACGCCACGACGACGGCGACATCCGCGTCGTGCGACGCAAACAGCTCTCGAGCTTCTTCGTTCTTGATGCGCTGCAGTTGATGAACGGTCAGGCCGTGCGAAAGGGCAAACTCTTTGACCGCTGAGAACGAGACCTTGTTTCCGCGACCGGATGGCCGATCCGGCTGCGTCCAGACTGCCACGACTTCATGGCCGTCAGTCAGAATACGGCGCAGCGTGGGAACAGCGGCCTGCGGTGTTCCCATGAAGACGATTCGCATGCGTCGATATTACGGCCCTCCAGGCGGAGGCTGAAAGGACCGCCAACTTTGTTGGCGGGATCTAAAGACTAAATAACCGCCCGATCCGCGGCGGAGGCTTTACGTCCCGTCGTTGCGCCCAGCTTTTCTGCGGAAACCTTCGCCTGCAAGAACAGCAGCAGATAATCCCGCCCGCCGGCCTTTGAATCCGTGCCTGACATGTTGAAGCCGCCAAACGGATGCACGCCCACGAGTGCGCCGGTGCACTTCCGGTTCAGATAAAGATTCCCGACGTGAAACTCCTTGCGCGCGCGGTGGAGCTTCGCTTCGTCAGTGCTGTAGACCGCGCCGGTCAAACCAAACTGCGTGTCGTTCGCGATCTTCAGCGCGTCGTCGTAATTCTGCGCCTTGATCACGGCGAGCACTGGTCCAAAGATCTCTTCCTGTTCGATCGTGTCGCCCGGCTTCACGTCGGCGATAACAGTCGGTTCAATGAAGAACCCTTGTTCGCCATCTGATCCACCACCAGCAACAACGCGTCCACCCTCGCTCTTTCCTTTTTCGATGTAGGAGTTGATGGTCTTGAACGCCTTCTCGTTGATCACGGCGCTCAAATTCGTCGCCGCATCCGTCGGGTCGGCGAGCTTCAACTTCGAAGTCCGATCGACGATCTTTTCGACCATCTCATCGTAGACCTTCGCGTCGATGATCGCGCGTGAACAGGCGGAACATTTCTGTCCCTGAAAACCAAACGCCGACTGGACCACGCCCGTAGCCGCATCGTCGAGATTCGCATCCTCCGCGACGATGATCGCGTCCTTGCCGCCCATCTCCGCCACGACGCGCTTGATCCAGATCTGTCCTTCGTGAACCTTCGCGGCGCGCTCGTTGATCCTGAGTCCCACTTCCTTCGATCCGGTGAACGCAACGTAGCGCGTCTTCGGATGGTCCACGATCACGTCGCCGACCTCCGCGCCTGAGCCGGTCATGAAATTCACCACGCCCGGGGGCAATCCCGCCTCTTCGAGAATCTCGAAGAACTTGAACGCGATCGTCGGCGCGTCGGAGGACGGCTTCAACACGACCGTGTTGCCGGTCACGATCGATGCGGCAGTCATACCCGCCATGATCGCGAGCGGAAAGTTCCACGGCGGAATCACCGCGCCGACACCGAGCGGAATGTACTCGAGCTCACTCTCCTCGCCGGTTACTTGATACAGTCGCTGGTCGCCCGCGTAGCGCAACATCTCGCGCGCGTAGAATTCGCAGAAGTCGATCGCCTCCGCCGTGTCGCCGTCAGCTTCAGGCCACGTCTTGGCCACTTCGTAGATCATCCACGCAGACAACTCATGCCGCCGCTCGCGCATGATCTCGGCGACGCGAAACAACAACGCGGAGCGTTCCTCCGCCGGAGTGTTCCGCCAGGTTTGAAACGCTTCGAAAGCAGCTTCGACCGCACGATTCGCCAGTTCTTTGGTCGCTTTGTTGAACTTGCCGACTAGCTGCGTGCGATTGGCTGGATTAAAAGTGTCGAGTTTGCTTTCGGTGGCGATTCGTTCGCCGCCGATGACTAGCGGGTACTCGCGTCCGAGTTCTGCGCCAACTTTCTCGAGCGCGTTGCGCATTGCCTGCGCATTCTCTTCTTTGCTGAAATCAGTAAACGATTCATTACGAAATTCTGCTGGCATTAGAGTTTTAGTCCCACTTCCCTGCCTTCTGTAGTTTTTTGATCTTGCGTTTGACGATCTCACGTTTGATGGCGCTCATCTTGTCGAGAAACACGATTCCGTCGCAGTGATCGGTCTCGTGCAACATGCAGCGTGCAGTCAGTTCCATGCCGTCGAGTTCAAACCAGTCTCCCTTCACGTCCTGCGCCTTGACGATCGCTCGCAGGCTGCGTTCGACGGGAGTGAAGATGCCGGGAAACGACAAGCATCCCTCCTCACCATTCTGGTTTCCTTCGACTCGCAGCACTTCCGGATTGATGAGCACGACACGCTGCTGCGGATCCTTTCCGCCGGAGCAGTCCATCACAAACAGTCGTTTGCGAACTCCGACCTGCACTGCCGCGAGGCCTACGCCCGGCGCCGCATACATGGTCTCAAACATGTTGCTGACCAGCTTCTGGAGGTTCTCGTCAAACTCCGTGACAGGATCAGCGGGGGTGTCGAGCACCGGCGCCGGCCACTTAACGATTTCCATTAAAGCCATAGCTTGATTCTACGTCATCGCTACAAAGAAGCACAAAAAGCACAAAGAATCATGTCTGCCTGGTTTTTGTGCTTCTTGTGCCTCTTGGTGGCTAATACCCACGCAACTGCTCGCGATACCCTTCAAAGTTACGCTTCATCTCGCCCAGACTGTCGCCGCCAAACTTTTCGCGCATGGCGCGCGCCAGCATGAGCGCGACCATGGACTCGCCAATCACGCCCGCGGCCGGCACCGCGGTCACGTCTGAACGCTCGAATGCCGCCGCCTCTTCTTCCTTGGTGTCGATGTCCACTGACTTGAGCGCACGCCGGAGTGTCGATAACGGTTTTAGATGACCGCGCACGCGGATCTCCTCGCCGTTAGTGATGCCGCCTTCGAGTCCGCCCGCGCGATTGGTCTCGCGAATAAACTCGCGTGTTCCGGCGTTGTAGGCGATCTCGTCGTGAACCTCAGAACCCGGCAAACTGCTCGCCTCCACGCCCGCGCCGATGGACACAGCTTTCACGGCCGGTATCGACATCACCGCTTGCGCCAGCAGTCCATCGAGCTTCAGGTCCCACGCAGTGTGCGAGCCCAAACCCGGCACGACGCCGCGAGCCGCGACTTCAAAGATCCCACCGAGCGTGTCGCCTTTATGACGCGTCTCATCGATCAGCACGATCATCTGCTGTTCGGCTTCGCGATCCGCACAATGCAATGGTGCGTCGTCGGCAATCGCCGCAATCTCATTCCAGCTCAGTTCGAGAGGTTTGTCGGGTATGCCGCCTAGTTGGATCACGTGGCTGCGCACTTCGACGCCGAAGCAGGCCAGCAACTGTTTCGCGAGCGCGCCGCACGCGACGCGCGCGGTGGTTTCGCGAGCCGAAGCGCGTTCGAGAATGTTGCGTAGATCGCGGACGTCGTACTTCAAACCTCCCGGAAGATCGGCGTGGCCCGGTCGCGGACGTTTCAAACGTCGCGATTTCTCCGGCGCGATGTCGCGTGGTTCCGCGGCCATGACATCGGTCCAGTTGGGCCAGTCCTTGTTTTCGATCAGTAAAGTGAGCGGCGAGCCGAGAGTGAGACCGTGCCTGACGCCGTTCAGGATCTCGGCATGATCGCGCTCGATCTTCATGCGGCCACCGCGGCCGTAACCGAGTTGACGTCGCCGCAGCTCGTAGTCGACAAGCTCTTGATTGATCGCCAGGCCGGCAGGCAGTCCTTCAATGATCGCGACCAGCGCGCGGCCGTGTGATTCTCCTGCTGTAGTGAACCTAAGCATCGTATTTGTAGGGGCGGCACT
>DASXRE010000045.1:0-5234 GCA_036506775.1 Pyrinomonadaceae bacterium
GATTAGATGGCAACGGCTGTGAAAGTCTCTACCAACATTCCCTTCCGGTTTCGGATGGGCCTGGTTGGTCAGTTGGCGGAGGCTGAGCGTGAAGCGATCGAACAACCACTAAAGACCGAAGTCCTTAATCTCTGCGATGAAGAATCAAAAAGACTTCTGAAACGTGCTAAACATACGCCTCTGGCATTCAGTTACGTAAACCTCACAGACGACACGCTCAATAGCATCGACCTGGTGCTGGTCACTGACGATCATGGTATCGACATTGACGTCATAGCGCGCCAACTTCGTCGCCCGGTAGTTATGGTTTCGAAAACTAAGCCCACCGGATTCACGGTTGCCCGGGGAAACGGCTTATCCGCACACGCGGTGACTGGAATCGAACGGTTCAACGCGTATTCAGTGACTGACACTCAACAACAGGCCTATCTTGAGAATCTCTACAATGATGTTTTCAGCGTAAACGATGGCTTGCCGAACGACGTGAAGCAATCGGCCCGTGACGAGTTGATGCCTTTTTACGTTCGCGCGTCGCTGTTGGCGAAATCCAATCAAGCCATCTACCACCGTGCCGGAGTAGTTGTTTACTCGTTTTCGGCATTGGCAGTGGGCGCAGTGGCAATCGGCACCCTGGTCAGGAGTCTTACGCCTTGGGCTTTTCTGCTGGAACTATTGTTTCTACTCACAATCGTGGCGGTCATATTGCGTACCCACTTCAAGCATGCGCACAAGAATTGGATCGAAGCGAGATATGTCACCGAGCGCATCCGCGCGGCAATATTCTTGACGGCGTGCGGCGTGAAGACTTCGACTGTGATGCAGCCGGCCAATGTCGGTGTTACCGGAAGGCCTGACGAGTGGATGATTATGGTCTTCAACGAAATCATTGGCCGGCTCAATGTGCCTCAACCCTCTGCCGTGAAAGCACTGGTGGACTTTGTCCGCCAAAAGTGGGTTAAGACACAGATCGACTTTCACGAGGACAAGGCGAGGAGTGCCAAAAGAAAGGGTCGCCTGCTCGAGGGCATCGGACTGGGAATTTTCAGCACTGCCGTGATCGCCGCTCTGGCGCATCTTTTACTACACCGCTTTCACTTTGAGGCACTCGAAGATTCCCTGACCTTTGCAGCGATCTTTCTTCCGGCCGCGGGTGCAGCGATGAGCGGAATTCGCGTGCATCGTGAGTATTCGCGGCTGGCGGAGCGCAGCACCAACATGACGCAGAGCCTGCGAGCGCTCAAGGACGAGCTTTCGGATCACACATCATACAGCCAACTGACCGACATCCTGGTGCGAGTTGAAGCGCTTACGTTGCTGGAACTGCAAGATTGGTTAATGCTGATGAGTTTGGCCAAACTCGAAGCGTCTGCCTAACGTGCCGTAGTCCCCGTTCGCTTGATCGATACTGCCACGTCCGCCTGGGACCGCAGGCGTCTCGCCTGCTCGAAACGCAGGAGGCGCTCTCGTGACAAGCAGGCGAGACGCCTGCGGTCCCATATACATGTTAGTCTGTGGCGCATGTCGATCGCGTCCGCGCGAAAGCGCTTGCTAGAGTTTCTCAGCCTCTCGCTGCTGCTGGGCCTAATCGCCGCGATTGCGACGCTCGTGTTCTTCGGCTGGCTCGCCGACGAGGTTCTCGAAGGTGAGACTCGCCACTTCGACGATGTGACGCGCGCTGCCGTCCACACGCTCGCAACGCCCGCGCTGACTACAGCGATGCGTTTCATTTCGTTTCTTGGTTCGACTGTTTTCCTCACTGCGGCGACGATCTTTGTCGTGATCTGGTTTGCGCTGCGCAAGTGGGGCCACGAAGCAAAACTCTTCGCGATCACGATGATCGGTGCATCAGCGCTGAATACCACACTCAAACTGGCGTTCGCGCGCCCGCGGCCGGTACCGTTTTTCAATCTCACGGCGCCTGAGACGTACAGTTTTCCCAGCGGGCACTCGCTGGCGAGTTGCTGCTTCTTCGCCGGTCTCGCAGCGATTCTGTCTGGTCGTGTGAAACGAAAACGCACGCGAACGATCATCTGGATCGCCGCGGCGACGATGTTTCTTTTGATTGGACTCTCACGAATCTATCTCGGCGTGCATTACACGACTGATGTGATCGCGGGATTTGCAGCAGCGCTGATCTGGATTGTGGTGGTGAGATTCGTGGAGTTGCAGCTAGCGAGAAGAAGGAAACGCAGATCAGAGCTTCAGACGCATCTCGACTGAAAGACCGCCATCCGTCGCATTCCTGGCAGCGACCGATCCGCCGTGCATGCGAACCGCCCGTTCGGTAATCGCGAGGCCCAGGCCCGTCCCGCCACCACTCTGCCGGTCGCGCGCGTCCTCAGTACGATAGAACGGCCGAAAGATTTTCTCGAGCGCATCCGCCGGCACGCCTTTACCTCGATCACGAACACTGATCACCGCGAAGTTATCGCTGCCGCCATTCTGACGCTTCAGTGCGACTTCCACCGCCGTGCCCTCCGGTGTGAAACGAACCGCGTTGCGTACGACGTTCTCAACCGCACTACGCAGCAATTCCTCAACACCGCTAATGGAACACTTCTCGGTCGAAACAACCTGCACCGACCGATTCACGCTGCGTGCTTCGTAATCGGCATCCTCCGCGACATCGCGCACGAGTGCAGCAAGATCAACGTTCGTTCGCTTACGACCGTCGGTGCCGCTCTCGAGGCGAGTCAGCGTTAACAGTTGACTGATCATCTCGTTGAGATTGTCTGACTCTCGTTCGATTCGATCGAGCGCGCCGTTTGCTCCTGCACCCGAACGTTGCCGCGCCAAACCGAGCGCGACGCCGAGCCGCGCCAGCGGCGAACGCAGCTCGTGCGAGATGTCGCCAAGCAGGCGCTGTTGCGCCTTCACCAGCGACTCTAGGCGTTCGGCCATCACGTTGTAATCTCGTCCCAGTTGTCCGACTTCATCGCGACGCTTCGTCAGTTTGTCGGCGACACGCGCGCCGAGATTTCCCTCCGCCAGTTCGTTCGTTGTGGTGCGTAGTTTCAGCAGTGGCGTGGTCAGGTAGCGTGCGAGCCAGTAACAAAAGATGCCGCCGATCACGAGCACCACGAGCAGGCGATAACCAAGGGCTTGCAAGCCGGGCTGAAAAGGCGGACGCGGAATGTGCGCCACGTACATGTAACGCTGACCTTTTGAACTGACGACCGGACGCGCGACGAGCGTGTTGCGGCCCGCGAAGTTGAATTCGATCTCGCGACTCTCGGTGGCCTTGGCGATCAGCTCGTTCGCGCCTGCCGGCACTTCACGGCCCGAAAGCTCTCGTCCGCTCTCATCGAAAAACGTGGCGCTGACGCCGGTTGCCTTTTCAGTTGCCTGGAACGCAGCAGTTAACGCTGCCGGACCAGATTGTTCGTAAATCTCGGCAGCCTTTTGCGCGTTTGGCCCAACTTGCGTGAGGTCGCGCCACGATCTTCCGGCTGGCGTCGGACGAGTGAGGGCAAAGATCGCAAACAGGGCGACGTTGATGATGATCATCGCCAGCCAGAACCAGACGAAAATTTTTAGATAAAGACTGCGAAAGGAGATCTTCATTCTGGTTTTTCAGCAGTTGCGCCGTAGATGTAGCCGACGCCGCGAATGGTCTTGATTCGTTCGAGCCCATTCAGTTGATGGCCCAGCTTCTTGCGCAGGTTACTCACGTGCATATCGATGCTGCGATCAAACGGCGACAGTTCGCGTCCGAGAACTTCCTTGACGAGATCTTCTCGTTTGACGATCTGGCCGGCGTTGCGCAGCAGTATTTCTAGTAAGTCGTATTCAACCCCTGTGAGTTCGACAATTTCTCCCGAGCGGCGGACGTTGCGAGTGTTGGAATCCATTTCAATGTCCCCAACCCGAATCGTTTCGCGAGCAGCATTTGCGGATTCAATTGGTTGGGCGCGCCTGAGCACGGCGCGAATGCGAGCGACGAGTTCGCGAGGATTGAACGGTTTGGGCAAGTAGTCGTCGGCGCCGATCTCGAGGCCCACAATGCGATCGACGTCATCGCCACGCGCGGTAAGCATCAGCACCGGAATGCGCGAGCGCGCTCTGATGCGACGCAGTACATCGAAACCGTTCGTGCCGGGAAGCATGACGTCGAGGACCACGAGATCGTGTTCATTTGACAGAGCGCGATCGATGCCGCGTTCGCCGTTGTGAATAGCTTCAACCGTGTAACCCTCGGGTTGAAGATACTCGCCGACGAGCTCGCACAGTCCGACGTCGTCATCGATTACCAGGACGCGTTCCATTGGTCGCTCGGCCAAATTTAAAGACATAAGCACATCCGAGGGCAAGGACGAGTGTCAGTACCGTAACGCGGTAGCGTAGGGATCAAGACCGCAACTCGCCACAAGTCGGGTCTCATGCGTAGTAGTATGCCTGGTTAGTCACGCATGACCCGCCGCTACCGCGTCGCGGTACTGACATCCCTGATCATACAACCCACTGCTCTCAAACTGGTCTATCGACGGGCTTCTTGCCTGTACGGAATCCTACAATACGCGCCAATTTTCGTGCGTAAAGAAGTGTCAACCCAAACTCAATCCAACTGACAAAACTTTACAATCCATTGACAGACTCTTTACGACCGTTTTGAGTACAATTCCGCGTCAAGCTGCGGCGTAACGCACTCAATCCACGCCAACTAGCGAATCGAAGGAGCTTCGGGATGAAGAGAATGGTAACGGCTATCGCCCTGTGCGTTCTGGCCATTGGCTCAGCGGGAATTGCATTCTCGCAGGAACGGCCAGGATCGCTGCGAGGCCAGGTGCTGGATGAGTTGGGGGGCGCGATCGTTGGCGCGAGCGTCACCGTGATTGATGCGGCGGGCAAAGAGAAGGCAGTTGTTACGAACAATGCGGGCACTTACACGATTAACGGACTGGCGCCCGGCAAATACACGCTGCGGGTTGTGAACACCGGCTTCGCGATATTTGAGAACACGGAACTCGAAGTGGTTTCCGGCAAGGCCCAGCAACTCGACGTCACGTTGAAAGTGGCCATCGAAGAGCAGAAAGTAACTGTTGCTGCTGATAATCGTGAACTCAGCACCGAACCGGAGAACAACGCCGGCGCAGTCGTGCTGAAAGGCGAAGACCTCGAATCGTTACCAGACGATCCGGACGATCTCGCGGCTGCGTTACAAGCGTTGGCTGGTCCCTCGGCTGGTCCAAACGGCGGGCAGATCTTCGTTGACGGTTTCACTGGCGGCCGCCTGC
>DASXRE010000046.1:0-7067 GCA_036506775.1 Pyrinomonadaceae bacterium
TGAAACAACGCTTCCCGGCGGATCTCGATTACAAGATCTCTCTGGACACGACACTGCCGGTCACGGAAGGCATTCGAGAGATCGTCCAGACGCTCGTGATCGCGATCATCCTCGTGCTGCTGGTTGTGTTCTTGTTCTTGCAGAACTGGCGCGCGACGCTGATTCCGATGATTGCCGTGCCTGTATCGCTAATAGGCACGTTCGCTGTCTTTCCGTTCCTGGGTTTCTCAATCAACACGCTTTCACTCTTCGGACTCGTGCTCGCGATCGGCCTCGTGGTCGATGACGCGATCGTTGTCGTTGAAGCTGTCGAGCACCACATCGAAGAGGGCATGTCGCCGCGCGATGCAACGTTGCTGGCGATGAAAGAAGTTTCCGGACCAGTAATCAGCATCGCGCTGATTCTGGCTTCCGTCTTCATTCCGATTGCTTTTGTCAGCGGTATTCAAGGCCGTTTGAACAAACAGTTTGCGGTAACGATCGCCATCTCCGTGATCATCTCGGCATTCAATGCGCTGACGTTGTCGCCTGCGCTGTCCGCGTTGTTGCTGAAGCCACGCAAAGAGACGAAGGGTGTGCTGGGGCGGTTCTTCGGCGGCTTCAATCGCTGGTTCACGCGCGCGACGCACGGTTATGTCAACTGGAGTCACGTGCTGATCCGCAAAGCGGCAATCGGCGCGGTAATTCTGCTGGTGTTCGCAGTGGTTGACATCTTTGTCGTACGACAACTGCCAACCAGCTTTCTGCCCGAAGAAGACTACGGCTACCTGTTCCTGAACGTGCAGCTTCCGCCCGCGGCCTCGCTCGAAAGAACGAACGACGTTTGCAAGAAAGTCGAGTCGATTCTTTCAACGACTGACGGCGTTGAGTACTACAACGCGATTGGCGGGTTCAGTCTGTTGAATCGCGTCTCGGCGAGTTACAACGGCTTCTTTTTCGTCGCCTTGAAACCATGGCACGAGCGCACATCGTCGCAACTTCAGGCGCGGGCGATCTTGCAAACATTGAACGGCCGCATGGCGAAAGACGTTCCCGAAGCTGCGGCGTTCGCGTTCATGCCGCCGTCGATTCCGGGACTCGGAAGTTCCGGTGGTTTCTCCTTCTGGCTTCAGGATCGCAGCGGCGGCTCGATCGATTTTCTCGATCAAAACTTGCAGAAGTTTCTCGAAGCGGCGCGCAAACGGCCGGAGCTGGCCGGTGTTGCCTCGCCATTCTCTGCGTCGGTGCCGCAAGTTTATGCGGACGTCGATCGCGACAAGGTTTTGAAACAGGGCGTGGCCGTGCGTGACGTCTACCAGACGATGCAGGCATATCTTGGCGGACTGTTTCTGAACCAGTTCAATCGCTTTGGCCGGCAGTGGCGCGTGTTTCTCGAAGCTGAAGGCGAAGACCGGCTCAACGAACGCAGCATCGAGCAGTTCTACGTGCGCAATAACGATCAGACGATGGTCCCTCTCTCGTCGGTGGTGACGACGAAGAGAATCAGCGGGCCTGAATACACGAACCGGTTCAACGTTTATCGCGCGGCGCAAGTCATCGGTGCGGCAGCGCCTGGTTACAGCTCGGGACAAGCAATGACGGCACTGGAAGAGGTCGCGCGCGATACGTTGCCGCCGGAGATTGGTTACGACTGGGCCGACCTGTCTTATCAGGAACGAAGAGCTTCGGGCACGGCGCTAAGTATCTTCGCGCTGTCGCTGGTGCTCGTGTTTCTGATTCTGGCGGCGCTCTATGAGAGTTGGTCGTTGCCGTTTTCAGTTTTGCTGACGGTACCGATAGCGATCTTCGGCGCGTTCCTTGGGTTATTGTTGCGTAACTACGACCTCGACGTGTACGCGCAGATCGGACTGATCGTGTTGATTGGACTCGCGGCGAAGAACGCGATTCTGATCGTTGAATTTGCGAAAGCGGAGTTGGAAAAGGGCCGAACCGTTGTTGACGCTGCACTCGAAGGCGCGCGTTTGCGGTTGCGGCCGATTCTGATGACTTCGTTTGCGTTCATTCTCGGGTGTTTGCCGTTGTGGTTTGCTTCGGGATCCGGAGCGGCGTCGCGGCGGATTCTCGGGACGGTTGTGATCGTGGGCATGTTGGCCGCGACTATCATCGGCATCTTTGTAATCCCGGTCTCTTTTTACCTTATCGAAAAGTTCTCCACACGACTGTGGCGGAAAAGCACCGCGTCGGCGGCAACTGCTGCGATACTGATCGTTAGCCTGTTGGCAACTACAACCAACGCTCAGCAAACACCCTACAAGTTTCGTGGAACGGACCCCGCCGCCCCGGTTAGCGCGGATTCCATAGGCGATCTTAAATGGTTTGAAGTTTTCAAAGACCAGGAACTCCAGAAGCTGATCAACCGGGCCATGGTGCGCAATTACGATCTACGCGCGGCGGTGGCCCGCATCAACGCCGAACGCGCGAATCTCGGTCTCGTACGCTCCAACCAGTTTCCGCAGTTTGAAGCAAGCGCCGATCTGACAACCACGCGCACTTCGCAAAACGCATCAGTGATTCCGGGTCAGGGTGGACGAACGCGCAGCGTCGGCAGCGTGTTTCTTAACTTGCTGAATTTTGAATTGGACATCTGGGGCCGGCGGCGACAGGAAACAAAAGCAGCGCGCGCGGAGTTGCGCGTCGCGGAAGAGGATCGCAAGGTGGTCATGACCACCGTCGTGAGCGACGTTGCGACTGGTTATTTCAGTTTGCTGGAACTGGAAAGTGAACTCGACATCGCGAAACGCACGCTCGCTACGCGCGAAGACTCGCTACGCCTCATTCGCGCGCGCGAGCAGAACGGCGTCGCTACGATGCTCGACGTGCGTCAGGCGGAGGAACTTGTTTACCAGGCGTCACAAACAATTCCCGACACCGAGCGTTTGATAGAACAGACTGAGAACCAGATCAGTTTGCTGCTCGGCGATAATCCCGGTCCGATCACCCGCGGCAAGACCTTGGACGAACAACAGGAACTTCCGGCCGTGCCCGCCGGTTTGCCTTCGTCATTACTCGAGCGCCGCCCGGACATTCGCGCGGCGGAACAAAACCTCGTGGCCCAACGCGCACTCGTCTCCGCCGCACGCAAAGCTTACTTTCCGAGCATCAGTCTGACAGGACTGTTGGGTTTCCAGAGCACTCAGCTCTCGAGTCTCTTCAACGGCGCGAGCGGCGCGTGGAGTTTCGTGCCGCAAATCACGCAGCCAATCTTTACTGCCGGCAGACTCAAATCAAACGTGAAGTTCGCCCGCGCGCAACAGGAACTGTCGGTAGTGCAGTACGAGCAGACTATTCAGACTGCCTTTCGTGAAGTCTCGGATGCGCTCGTGGCGTATCGCAAAGTGAAGGAGATTCGCACGCAGCAGGAGCTGCTCGTGACTACGCTGCGTGATCGCTCGCGACTCGCCTACTTGCGTTATCAGGGCGGCGTTGACACGCTTTTGAATGCACTCGATGCCGACCGCGATCTCTTCGACGCGGAGCGCAATCTCACGCTGACAAAACGCGACAAACTCTTGTCGCTGGTCCAGCTATATAAGGCTCTGGGCGGCGGCTGGCAGTAGGCCCTATCATCTGCAAGAAATGGTGAAGTAAGCGACCCAGATCGCCCTCTAGCTCTGGACGTTTCGGGTGGAAAGTGAGTTAATCTCACCCTCGAAAGGCTCATTACCTCCGATGGCCTACGACGACCTCTTCAATTCCCGCTCCCGCCGCGACAATCAAAGCGGTCGCAGCTTGGGCAACATCGATCCAGCGAATCCCCACTTTATTAGCCGTTTGGCTGAGTTGCGGGAGCTACATGCAATAGTTTCGCGTGGCCAGTTGGGCGTGATCGCCGCCGTGCAAGGTCGTGGTGGTCTGGGCACAACCGCATTGGCAATTCAGTATGCTCATGTGTTCGCGAATGAATACGGCGGTGGATGCTGGCAGGTGCAGTGTGCGGGTCAGCAAGACCTGGTTACCGCAGTTGCTACACTCGCCTGGGAACTAAGAATTGAATTCAACGACGCTGAGAGGTTGGATTCGGAGTCGCGGTTCCAGCGGGTGCTTACCGAGCTTCGGCGCCTCACAGAAGAACACGAGCCTCACCGGTGTCTATTACTGCTCGATGACATCGACCGGCTCGAGTTGGTCGAGCCGAGACAGATCCAACGCCTGCTTGGCGACGACGCAGGCGCTGGTTGGCTGCAAGTTATCGCGACCACGCGAGTCGAAGAGAAAAATCCGCTTGCGCGTTCGGATCGAGCTTTTTTAAGCGTAACCGAATTGCCTGAGGCAGATGCGGTTGCTCTGATCGAATCGTTTCAGCCAAATGGGAAGTTCGCGAACGAGGAGGATCTCGTCGCCGCACGGGAGATCGTGAACTTGCTCGGCGGCTTCACCCTTGCAATCGAAGTGGCAGCGGCGTTTCTCGGGCACTTTGCCGAAGAAGTGACTTTCGCTGACTTCATCCTACGGTTGCGAGACGAGGGTTTAGCTCTCGAAGTTACCTCCGGCGAAAGGCTCGATCAGAAGCGATTGATTGCCGCTTTGCTGCCCATCGTTGGCCGTTTGACTAAGTCAGAAGTGAGGGTGCTTATTCACGCGGCCGCATCTCCTTCCGAACAGATCATACTGCCGCAGTTGAAGTGGTTGACAGCGCCTGAGCTTCTCGAATTGGCCGACACTCTGGTGCACCGCTTTATCGGCTTGCGACTGTGGCAACCAACAAGTGCCAAGGACGACAACGGCCAACCACTCGTCGTTCGAATGCACCCGCTGTTGCAGGATTCCTTGAAGCACATCTTCCCCACGGCACGCATTCTAGAGCGCACCCAAACGACAAGTCTTCGCAAAGTCATGCGAACTGAGGATCGAACGTATTCCGATTCTGAAAAACGGCGTTACCTTAAGAGACCCGCCGCTAGTGCTCGAATGGCTGGTGCAGACGAGGCCCGCGCACCCGCTGCCCCCAAACCTCTCGACGACAACGTCATGTTCACCGTCTATCGGCGCAAGACTGTTGCTCCAGGCAAATGGTATCCGCTCCTTGCTTTCGCCCATCTCTCCGAACGCCGCCCTGACGCGCCACCGGATGAACCTGATCCGCTTGCTGAAGTAGAGCGCCAAGCTCAGACGGCTCTCGGTAAATCCATCGCCGACTACAAACAATCAACTCAGGACAGTACTACTCCCATTCCGCGCTCCGGTGAACTGACATTCAAACCGTATGCTGAGGGAGTGGAGTTCAACCCACCGACCCGCAGTTTTCGTTGGGAAGAACCAGTTCATCGTGAAGAATTCAAGATGCGCGCCGCTGCGGAGTTGGACGGGCAGACTACCCGAGGCTGGCTCCGCGTTTATCTTGGCCCACTGATCATCGCGCAAGTTAACCTGACATTTACACTGGATAGCAGGGTCGTCACACAGCCAGTGCAGCCGGACGATGCAAAATCAGCCCGACCTTTGCGTAAGGTCTTTGCTTCCTATTCACACAAAGACAAGCCAATCGTCGAGTACATTGAAAAGATCGTCAGCGAGGCTCATCTTGGTATCGAGTATCTGCGCGACGCGACCAAGTTGCGGTCGGGCGAGGTTTGGAACGACGAGCTGATGCGCATGATCGATGCAGCAGACATGTTTCAACTTTTCTGGTCGACAAACTCGATGGGTTCGAAATTTGTGCGGCAAGAGTATCAGTATGCGCTTTCGCGTTCAGTGCCGGATTTTGTACGACCAGTGTATTGGGAGAAACCGTTTCCCGAGCGGCCGGAAGAAGGACTGCCGCCGGAGGAGCTGAGGCGTTTACATTTTGAAGAGATGTCGATTGCAGCTGCGGCGCCGCGCTCGTCCCCGCCAGCGGCGGCGAGTTACGAAAGAGCATTACTCAGTCCAACTGAAAAGATCGAAGTAATGGATACCGGTGAGACTTTCGCTTTACAACCGCCAGCTCCGGAATTGGCGCCGGCACGGGCGAGTTCCCGTGCGAGGGAAATCCGGGCAACATATTGCCGCCGGTGCGGACAAAAGATCACTGAGGGAGAGAAGTACTGTCGTAATTGTGGTGGGCCAACTCGACCGGTCGATCGTCACGATTTGGAAACAACCGGACCCGACACACTTTCAGGCTGGAGAGAGTATTCTGAAGCACCGTCTATGAGTTTACCTGAGAGGGCGTCTCTCGAACCGACGATTGCGCCACCGGTCGCAAGGTCAGCACCGCCGCTGACAGACTCAGAACCAATGCAGGCAAAGTCAGCACCGACGCTGGGCGCCTCGAGTTTGCGGCCAGCTTACCGTCGTCGTTCTGTGTTGAAAATCATTAGTGTGGCCGCGATGCTGGCGCCTATCATCCTGGCGCCTGTCATCCTGGCGCCTTTGCTGCTGGTAGCCACTCGGTCCAACGGTCCTTCAGGAATGGCTTCCGGCGGAGCTTCGCTGCTGTTGCTGTTGGGTGGTGCACTACTATTCCTCGGCGGCCTGGTGCTCTTCGTCCTGCAAAGAAATCGCTAAACCGAAAATGGTGAGGATTGGAGTAACCGGCCATCGCCGTCTCACTGAACTCGACCGGCTCAGCGCTGGGATCGATGAGGCGCTCCATCAGGTCACCGAACGTTATCCCAACGAAAGCCTGGCCGTGATTTCATCCTTGGCGGAAGGTGCAGACCGCCTGGTCGTCAAACGAGTTCTCGAACGTGCCGGCGCTCGGCTGGTAGTTCCACTTCCCCTGGATCAGAACGAGTATCTGAAAGACTTTCGCTCGCAAGAATCCCGGAGTGAGTTTCTTGAACTTCTGTCGCGTGCCGGCAAAGTAATACAAGCTGCGGCGGCAGACGACCGTACACGAGGTTACGAGAACGCAGGCAAGTATGTGCTGGACCATTGTGACGTCCTCTTCGCGATCTGGAACGGCGAACGGTCGCAAGGCCGAGGCGGAACGGCGCAAGTTGTCGCCGAGGCCAGGCGGCGGAAATTACCGATCGCCTGGATTCACGCCGGCAACCGGATTCCGGGAACTGACACGCCCACCTCATTAGGAACCGAGCAGGGAAAAGTAGAACTGGAAAACTTTGGCTGATTAGATGGCAACGGCT
>DASXRE010000047.1:0-5520 GCA_036506775.1 Pyrinomonadaceae bacterium
CCTACAATGATTAGCTGTAGGGGCGGCACTCCGTGGCCGCCCCCCTCTACCGTTGCGCGTCCATCACGCGCAGCATGTTTCCCCCAAGAATCTTGTCAACGTCGGATTCAGAATACCCACGCCGCAACAGCTCCTTCGTAAGATTCGGCAAGTCAGCCACCGTTGCGAGATCCGTGGCTGTGGCCTGCACGCCATCGAAGTCTGATCCAATCCCGACGTGGTCCACGCCCACCAGCTTCACGATGTGATCGATGTGGTCCACGATCCGGGAAACGTAAACGGGCGGCAAGCGGCGCGCATACTCGCGCTGCCGCACCCGATCGCGCGCGAGCTTCTTCTGCACCGCATCGCCCTGTTCCGACTCGGAAGCTTGCTGCACCAACGGCGCAATCTCCACGTCGACTTTCTTCTTCAGTTCACTCCAGCCAGGCTCAATGTGCTCGGGATAGAAGATTACGTTAACGACGCCGCCGGTTTTCGCGAGTGCGCGAATCATGTCGTCAGTCAAATTACGCGGTACATTTGCAATCGCGCGGCAAGCAGAATGAGTAGCGACCACAGGTCTGGTCGAAGTGTTCACAATGTCCCAGAAGGTCTTGTCTGAAACGTGCGAAACATCGACCATCATGCCCAGGCGGTTCATTTCGCGCACAACACTCTTGCCGAACTCGTTGAGTCCGCGCGTCGCGCCGGCTTCATCACCGGATGAACCAGCCCAGCTCGTACTCACGCTCCACGCGGGCGACATGTAGCGCACGCCCAACTCGTAATAGCGCTGAACGTTTTCGAGCTTTTCGTCAATGGCGTAACCACCTTCGAGACCCATCAATGCCGCGATTTTTCCGTGCTGTGCGGCGCTGCGCACATCAGCCGCCGACGTTGCCAGTTGCCAGGTCTCAGGATGTTGGTCTGCTAGCGCACGTATCGCCGCGATCTGATCGTCAGCACGTTTCATGGCGCGCGCGCCACCGCCCCCAAATAGCTGCGGCTCAACCCAAATCGAGAAAAATTGTGCGTCCAACCCGCCGGCTTTTGCCCGCACGGCGTCGAAGTGTCCGTCACTGAGTTGTTGTTGCAGATCAACGTGTTCATCAAGCACGCGTTGCACCGTGTCGGCGTGCATGTCGATGGTGATGGCCCGCTGGTGAATGACCTGCGGATCGTCAGTAGAATGCTGGGCCACAATTGTGGTCTTTTGGTCGTTGTTCATCCTGGTATTGCGGCAGGCGGCAGGAAAGGTGACAAGCAAAAACAGCGTAATAACACAGTATGGTTTAGGCGATCGCATTGCGATGTTACGCAAGCATCATTGCAGGAGGCAAGCGTTCTTGCAAACGGAACTGCAACTACGGTATTGTGCCCTGTCCCCACGTATTTTCCTTAATAGAAGGAGTAAGAACACACCATGTTCTCAAAAGACGGAACCACAAAGGATGTAAAAACACCGCGCATTTGCGACGTCGTTTGGCATAACGGAGAGTTCATCAAATGGGACGACGCGCGAGTACACGTGATGTCGCACGTGCTGCATTATGGTTCCAGTGTTTTCGAGGGCATTCGCTGTTATTCAACTAAACGTGGCCCGGCAGTCTTTCGGTTGCGCGAGCACATGCAGCGCTTTCTTAATTCCGCCAAGATTTACCGCATGGACCATCCGTGGAAGCTCGATCAACTATGCGACGCGGCGATTGAACTTTCACGCCGCAGTGAGATGGATCAGTGTTACATCCGGCCGATTCTGTTTCGTAGTCTTGACGAGAAGCATCCGGCTTTTGGCGTCAATCCTTTTCCCAACCCGCTCGCGTGCTACATCGGCGCGTGGGACTGGGGCAAATATCTCGGTGACGAGGCGATCGAACAGGGCGTGGACGTTTGTGTTTCAACCTGGAACCGTCTGACGGCCAACTCGATGCCGGCGATGGCCAAGAGTGGCGCAAACTACATGAACTCGCAGTTGATCAAGATGGAAGCGCTTTTGAATGGCTTCGCTGAAGGCATTGCGCTCGACGATCGTGGCTACGTGTCGGAAGGTTCTGGCGAGAACATCTTTCTGGTGACGGGCGACGTTGTCCTCACGCCGCCGCTATCCTCTTCGATTCTGCCGGGAATCACGCGCGACAGTGTGATTCAGATCTGTCAGGAACTCGGCATCACGGTTAAGGAACGCACCATTCAGCGCGCAGCGCTTTATGTTGCTGACGAGCTGTTCTTCTCCGGCACGGCAGCCGAGATCACCCCGATCCGTTCGGTCGATCGAATTACAGTCGGCGAGGGTGGCCGCGGCCCGATTACCGAGAAGATTCAGAAGGTCTTCTTCGAGATCACCAAGGGCGACCACGAGGCCCCCGGCAAATGGCTCACCTATGTAAATGAGCCCGCCCAAGCGTCATCCGACAACAACGGTTTCGGCGGCGCCATCGACGCCACCGCCGAGTTAAAGGTCTCCGTGTGATAGCCATTCCTTGGAGTGCGGGGACTTGTCACCGCTTTGGCCAAAGCGCCGACGAGTCGGCGCACTCCAAGGAGAGGCACAACTCAAAGTGCATCAGTGTGTCCACAGCAATAGTTATTGACGGCCCAAAGAACGCCACGCTATAGTTAAGCACGGCGCTCCTCTTACCAGCGCGAAAGCTTCCAAAACCCCAGCCTTTTAGCAGTCCCAAAAGGTTCTCAGAATATTCATGGCTGTTAGAATCGACGATCTGCTGCGCATTGCCACCGGTCACGCTGCTTCCGATTTACATCTGAAGGTCGGCGCGTTCCCGGTCATGCGCATCGGAGGCGAGCTACACCCGATCCAGGACGCGCCGCGGTTGAAGCCGGAAGACACGCTCGACATGGCGTTCAGCATGATGAGTAACCGGCAGAAGCAGCGCTTCAAAGAGGTCTCGGAAGTCGACATCGGCTACGGTGTCTCGGGCCTGGGCCGTTTTCGCGCCAACATTTTTCAGCAGCGTGGCACCGTCAGCATCGTGCTCCGCGTCATTCCCGATCACAACAAGAGCGTGGCCCAACTCGGACTGCCGCCGGTGATTGACAAGATCGCCGAGGAACGGCGTGGTCTAATTCTCGTCACCGGCGCGACCGGTTCCGGCAAGTCAACAACCCTTGCCTCAATGATCGACTGCATCAACTCAACGCGCAGCGGCCACATTGTCACCATCGAAGACCCAATCGAGTTTCTGCATCGCGACAAACAATCGTTCGTGACGCAACGCGAAGTTGACGTTGATACACGTTCTTTTGCCGAAGCATTGCGCGGTGCCCTGCGTCAGGATCCGGATGTGATTCTCGTCGGCGAAATGCGCGATCACGAAACGATCGAAACCGCCTTGACCGCCGCCGAGACCGGCCATCTCGTGCTTTCAACGCTGCACACGCTCGACGCTACCGAAACCATCACGCGCATCGTCTCCTCGTTTCCATCGCATCAGCAAAAGTCGGTGCGGATTCAGTTAGCCGGAATTCTGAAAGCGGTGATCTCGATGCGGCTCGTGCGCGCGGCGAAGGGGCCGGGACGCGTGCCGGCCATTGAAGTGCTCGTTTCGACTGCATTCATTCGCGATCACATCATCAACGAAGAAAAGACCTACATGATTCGCGAAGCGATTGCCGCCGGCACTTCACAGTACGGCATGCAGACGTTTGACCAGTCGCTGTTTCACCTGCTCCAGTCGCGACTCATCACGCTGGAAGAAGCGCTGCACAACGCCAGCAATCCTGACGAGTTCAAGATGCGCGTGCAGGGCATCTACTCCGCGGACGACACGTTGGCCCACATGACCACGCCCGCAACAATGACCACGCCGCCGGCGACGAAAGTCACAGTTTCAACCCACAGCAGCGAGCCCGAGAGCATCTTCGTAAAACACTAATTCACGCGCATTCGCCGCATCACACGCACTCCGGCACGCCAGTCTTCGTTGATGTCGAAGCGATAGATCTCGATATCTTCACTGATGCAACGCGCGAGCGTTGGGAAAGACGGATGCACTCGCAGCGTCGGCGCCACGAGATAGACCAACGGCGGCTCGTCTTTGATACTCAAGTCGCCGAACAGCTTTGCGCGCGCGATGTGCCCGCGGCGACGATGCGCCTCAACTCTTCGCCAGTAATCTGCTCCCTGCAACACGTGCTCTCGGTCTTCAGAGACTTTCAACTCGATCACGACCAGCCTGCCGTCCTGCCGCAGCGCCAGTAAATCAACCGGACGAATGCCGAGCTTGCCGCCGCGGGCGGTGCGAAACTGCGCATGCAGCGGTGCGATGATCAGGCCTGGATCGAGCTTGGTAATGTCGCGTCGCAGCAACGACTCCAGCCATGCCTCAGCGGCCGACCGATAAAACGTGTGATGCTGATCGACAGCCAGCGCCGAGCGGTGTTCGCGCAGATCGTGAAGCAGGTTTTCCCACTCGCGTCGGGTGGACTCATCGAGCAAGCGGCGGTGCGCGGCGTCCAGTCCAAACCAGACTCTCTCCACGCCAAGCAACGAACGAACACGCGCGAAAGGCAGTCCGAAGTAACGCAACGTGACGCCGTGCCGCGCATGGACCATGTCAATCGCCTCGGGCGCTTCGGCGAGGATCGCGCTGGTTTGCGCGCTCACAGTTGCGGCGGGCAGCGGCGGAAAAGGGACGAGCTTCTTCTTCCACAAATCGCGCCGTTCGAGCGGTTGCGCTGGCGTCAGAGTTTCCAAATCGTCATCGACTGTGAACATGTGAATCGCGCTTTTCAAACCGTCGCGCAAGAGCGCCACGCGATACAGCAGCGGCTTGAGCAGTTCGTCCGAAACAAGCAGCCAGAGCTGTGCGATCTGCGGCGGCTTGCGATGATCGGCAGTTCGTTTGAACCAGAGCAACGCCGAGGACAGGAATGCATCGACTGAAGCCGGATGGGTCGCGACAACCGGACCAGTGACGGCAATTCTCGTTTGCCCGCGGCGCAAGACGATGCGCGCATAACGTCCCGGCTGTCCGGGTCTCGTGCCCGGACTGAGCGCACAACGTTCGATACGTGCTTCTGGTTGTGAAGCACACGCAACTTGGGCCAGCTTGTCGCAGCGAATTTGTCGCGCGGCCCGGATCGTCGCGGCCACTGCCAAAGCCGAGGCGCGCGGCACCAGTTCAATCAACGGCAACTCGGCTCCTGTTCTGCGCGACGCCTGTAGCAAAAGCATCTGGCCGTTCCATTGCCAGCCGAGAATGCGCCACGAACGGCTTCCCTTCTCAGTCCAGCATGAAAGCACGAGTCGCTGTTGCGCGACGGAGACGTCCAACTCGTCTCTGCGGAGCGCGTAAGTTTCGTGGCGGCCAGCCGTGCAGAACCATTCGGCGTGTTGACGGAAAAGTGCGGAGATCTGTTGCCGTGCAGCTTCGAGTGAAGCGGTTGTCGTGAGGTGCTGAAACATGTGAGGTCAAGATGGTAGTGATGCAGTCAGGACTTAGTACCTCCTTGGAGTGCGGGGACTTGTCACCGCTTTGGTCTGAAAGCGAAATCAAAAGCGGTGACAAGTCCCCGCAC
>DASXRE010000048.1:0-3721 GCA_036506775.1 Pyrinomonadaceae bacterium
GGCCAAAGCGGTGACAAGTCCCCGCACTCCAGGGAGGCGCTCAGTTGTCAGTGTGGCTTGAGTGGGTCGATTAAGTCGTGATCTTTCGTGCCCTGATGGCAGACGATGCACGACTGCTGTCCGCGTTCGTCCAGATCTGAAACGAGCGCGTACGTCAGTCCGCGATCGGACCACGTAATCACTTTCAAACCGTCAATCGCGTTGAAGTGAAAAGTCAGACCGCGCGCGGCGATCTGCTCGCCGCCTGACGGCTTCGCTACGAGTTCAGAAGTGATCACCAGGCTAATCGGCCGCTCCTTCATGCGATACGCAACGTAAGCAGCGTAATCATTCTGATAACCGACGAGCCGCGCGCCTTCGAGCGTGTAGAGTTTGTCCTGCCCCGAAGATTCCTGATAACTCGGCAGCTTCACGTTGAAGTTCACCTTGTTTGCGAACCAGCCGGAGATCTGCTGCGGACTCGACGACTCCATCTCCAGCGGCAACTGCCCGCGCATGTGACGCAGGTGACTCTCGGCCGCCATCAGCGCAAAACCGGAAGGAACTCCATTCGCCGGGCGATTGTTTTGCCGCACCACGCGCCAGATAACCACCGGCAAAAGCAACACGAGCACGGCCGCTGCGATTGGGATGATCCATCGGCGCCGCCGCGAACGTTGACCAGCAGCCGGCTGCGATCCGCTCAGAACTTCCGAAACGCTTGCCTGCAATTCCGGCGGCGCAACGTGTAATGGCCCACTGCCACGGATCGCATTCAGAAACGCGAGCTCCTTCTCCACGAACGAAGAGCATGAAGCACAACTCTGTACGTGCGCTTCAATGGCGGCGCGTTCCTCACCCTGTAGCTCGTTGTCGAGATACAAAGTCAGCCGTTCGCGGATCTCCTCGCAGTTTTTCATCTCATCCGTGTGCTCTGTGTAGCCGGTGGACCGTCTGTCTGCCCGAGAGCACCTCGCGCAGTTTGCCGCGCGCCCGGCCGAGCCGCGACATCACTGTTCCCGCGGGACAATTCAGCACCGTTGCGATCTCCTGATAACTGAATCCTTCGATGTCGCGCAGCACGACAATCTCGCGGTAACTGTCCGGCAATTCGTCGATCGCCTCACGCACCTGTTGCTGTTCCAGCTTTCGGAGGTAGACAACGTGCGGGTTGCTGCTCGTGTCGTTTGCGGTGCCGGGTTCGTCGTTTTCAGGTTCGAAGATTCGCTGGCCGTTGTGTTTGTGGCGTAGGACGTTGAGCCACGTATTGCGCATGATTACAAACAGCCAGGCCTTGAGATTCCCGTCTGCTGCCGGTTGGTTGGCAGCCCGAACCGCACGCAAGTAAGTCTCCTGAACCAGATCTTCGGCTTCAGTCCGGTCACGCGTCAGCGTCATGGCGTAACCGTAGAGCGCATCGATGTGCTCCAGGGCCGCTGCGGCAAAGACTGAGTTGCTACCGGTAGTTTCCATAGCCAAATCGAGGGTTAGTCCACGGGCGAGGCTATTTTAGATTAACAACCCCGTAACTGAGAATATTCCAACGGCAAAAGATTTTTGGGAATAATCTGTGGAGTCGGGTGTTATTCCAGATACGACGCGGCAAACAAGAATCGGCGCCCCCCTCCTAACGTCGATTGCCGCTGTTACTCGAACTGAAACTGACAGCCCAGGAGAAGAAAGATCTCGTCGCGTTTCGGCGAGTCTTGTGATCTCTTTTCCGGGTGGCGAGCAGAGAGCCATCCGAACAGGTCGTGTTGTGATCGGGTGGCTACGGGAGTGCCACTCCGACACAACGCGCGGTGGGGTGGTCACACAGTTCGTGCCACCCCCTAGCTCTTTTTTTGAGTTGTGTTATTGTCTCGCGCATGAGACGACCGATCGCCACGGCGCAGTTGCTCCTGGTTCTGTTTCAGTTAACAACAATCGCCGCTCCGAGGCTCATTCCTCATCACATCACCCTCGCCAGCGGCAAATCATTCGATCTGAATCTTCCCGATGGCTTCGAGATCGCGGTGGCCGCGCAAGGGCTGAAGCGCGTGCGCTTCATGGCGCGCAGTCCAGACAATCGCATTTTTGTCACCGACATGTACAACCTTACCGACAACCGTCGCGGCGTGGTCTACATTCTGGACCAGTTTGATCCAGCCTCACGGCAGTTCAAAAAGATCACGAAATATTTGAGCGGTCTGCGTAATCCAAACAGCGTCGCATTCTACACGGACCACAATGGAACCAACTGGTTTTATCTCGCGCTCACCGATCGTCTCGTTCGTTACCGTTACGAAGCCGGCAAGGATTCACCAAGCGGCGAGCCAGAGGTGTTGGCCACGTTTCCTGACTACGGCCTCGGCTACAAATATGGCGGCTGGCATCTCACGCGCACCGTACTGATCGGCGGCAACGGGAAACTCTACGTTTCGGTCGGCAGCAGTTGCAATGCTTGCGAAGAAAAGGAAGAAGTACGCGCCAGCATTCTCGAGATGGATCCCGACGGCAAGAACCAGCGCCACTTCGCGCGCGGGTTGCGCAACGCAGTCGGGCTCAAGTGGGTGAAAAACCGGCTCTACGCTACGAATATGGGTTCGGATCATCTCGGCGTCGATCGTCCGGCAGACACTTTCTACTCGATGCAAACGGTCGCACATTATGGCTGGCCTTACTGTTTTCAGGTAGGTCCACGCATTTATCCCGACCCGAAGTTCAATCCGGGCGGCACGAAGTTCGACTGCGGGAAGGTGCCGGCGGCGTTAGTGCCGTTTCCAGCGCACAGCTCGCCGCTGGGATTCGAGTATTTCGACGACTCGTTTTTAGTTGCGTTGCACGGTTCGACAAAGAAGAGTCTGCGCCGAGGTTATCGGGTGGTGCGGATTTCCGAATCGCGCCCGGGTATTGCTGAGGACTTCATCACCGGCTTCTTCGAATCACCAGTCAAGATCAACGGCCGTCCCGCCGACATCTTCGCTTTCGATCGAAACGGTTTTCTGTTAACCGACGACTACGGCGGCGTTGTTTATTACGTCTGGCGCAAATAGACAGGATTCCAGAATTGACAAGATTCCGCGCTTGCAGACATGGCAGTTCTAAGTCCTGCTAATTCTGGGAATCTTGTCGACACTTCTAGTACAATACGCGCGCCGCGTTGCCACACCGTTTCGCTCGAAAGGATTCCAAAATGCGCCTCCGTGTTTCCCTGCTCCTGATCATCGTAGTCTCTTTGGCCGCGCCCGCACTGGCTCAAAAACGTAACCTTACGGAAAAAGACCTCTTTAACTTCGTCTGGATCGGTGACCCGCAAGTTTCCCCTGATGGTTCGCGAGTCGCGTTTGTTCGCGTCACGGTTAGCGACAAGAAGGACGGCTACAACACTGCAATCTGGACCGTCGCAATCGCCAGCGGCGAGACGCGCCAGTTGACGAATGGTCCACGCGATAGCACGCCACGCTGGTCGCCCGACGGCAGATATCTGGTCTTCGTGCGCGCGCAGGAACGAGACGGACGACCGGAACCACCGCAACTTTTCATGTTGGCAATGGCGGGCGGCGAGCCGTTTCAATTCACGACTCTGCCGCGCGGCGCTGGTGGTCCACAGTGGTCGCCTGACGGAAAGTACATTGCCTTTTACAACAGTGCGACCGCGGAAGAGATCGCGAAGGCCGCGCCGAAGAACACGCCGGCAAACACCGGTCAACCAGCACCCAGTCCCACGCCCGCAGAGCGCGAAAGCGACGTGCGTGTGATC
>DASXRE010000049.1:0-2770 GCA_036506775.1 Pyrinomonadaceae bacterium
AGTGAATATCCGCGTTCGCCGTCGAAGTTGTAAAGATTCTCCGTCTTGATGAAATCGAATCCAGCATCCGCGAAGCGTTTGAGGAGGGAAATTATCTGCGGATGCGATATGGCCCCACTTTCGGAGTCAGAAAGAAAGCGACAGCGCCAGTGGTCGGAACAGAAGGTTTCCGTATGCCCGCCGGGCCATACCTTCACGCCGCGATTGCTCATCATCTCGAGCTTGGTGCCGTCGCCACTAAGTTTGCTCAGCGCGTCGCCGAGATCGTTGGCGGAGCCTTTCGTCCAGTCAAGAAAAACGTCGACGCCGACGAGATCTTTCTTCGCCCGCGTTTGCGTCCGTGCGGGCGCTCTTTCAGCCGGCGCCACTTCCTCTACGGATTTGTATTTGGCAGCCTTAAGAGTCTGTGGAGTTTGGCCTATACGTTGGGCCACCGCCTCGGCGAATTCTTTGGTGCCAACCTTTTCCTTGCTCTGGCCTTCTTCATAGATGTCGTAGGTGTGAATTCCATCCTCTATCGTTCGCAGCCAGGCATTGTGGATGCGCTCCGCAACCACCGTTTCGCCAATGTGCACCAGCATCATCACGGCGCCCAGTAGCAGACCTGACGGGTTCGCTAGATTTTGCCCGGCGCGGCGAGGAGCCGACCCATGTATCGCTTCAAACATTGACACGTGCTCGCCGATGTTTGCCGAACCGGCGAGCCCGACAGAGCCCGCAATCTGCGCCGCGACGTCGGAAAGCACGTCGCCATATAAATTCGGCATGACGATCACGTCAAAGATTTCGGGCGTATCGGCAAGTTTTGCCGCGCCGATGTCAACGATCCAATGCTCGTTTTCAATGTCCGCGTATTCCGCCGCGATCTCGTCAAACACTTTGTGAAAGAGGCCATCGGTAAGCTTCATGATGTTGTCCTTTGTGAAGCACGTGACCTTCCTGCGATTATTCCGGCGCGCGTATTCGAAGGCGTGGCGCACGATCTTTTCCGAGCCCGGACGCGAGATCAGTTTCAGGCATTGCATTACTTGCTCGGTTTGACGGTGCTCGATGCCGGCATAAAGATCCTCTTCGTTTTCACGAACGATCACCACATCCATGATCGGGTGTTTGGTTTCGACAAAGGGGTGATAGGAAACGCAGGGACGAACGTTGGCAAAAAGGCCCAGCGTTTTGCGAACGGTGACGTTCAGACTCTTGTAGCCACCACCCTGTGGCGTGGTGATCGGAGCTTTAAGAAAAACTTTGGTGCGGCGCAGCGAGTCCCAGGCGCTTGGCTCTATTCCCGAACTATTGCCTGCCAGATAAACCTTCTCGCCGATGTCTATTGTTTCCATTTCGAGGTTAGCGCCGGCTGCTTTGAGAATATGCAGGGTCGCCGCCATGATCTCCGGCCCGATGCCGTCCCCGTGCGCGACGGTGATGGCTACAGATTTAGACATATCGAAATAAGACCTTTCCCGAATGAATAGACTTGAGTGCGAAGCAATATATTCCAAGCCGCTCGGCACAAGCAATCACGCAGAACAAAGCAGTTCGCTGTCAGTAGTCCGTTGTCCGTGGATTACCCTCGGGTTGGCTGGTTTATTGCTAACCGGAAACCCGTTTTCCACAATCAACAACTGGCCATGGACTCCTGACCACTGACTACTGCCACAGGCTGGCTGTGGAGCTTGAACTCCAAACTCAGCCTGAGGCATACTTGGCTCGGTCAGATGTTTCCCTGCTCTCGCGCGTCAGTGGTGACTGCGCCTGTCAGTGATCGTGAAGCGACCCGCGTTCGGCTGAGGAGAGAGGCCAGGGCAGTAGTCAACTTGTTGGAAGCCGCTCTCGAAGTTTAAGAGCATCGGGCTCGTCGCGGTTCGCCCGAAGAGGTCAAGTAGCTCCCCGCTTGCATCTTGGGATTTCATTCCTGCCCGCGCTTCATTCGATTCAAAGGATAGAAAAAGATGGGTACGAAACTTTATGTGGGAAACCTCTCGTTCCGCACAACGAGCGAGGAGCTACGCGAGGCATTCGCGGCGGTGGGTACAGTGGAGTCAGCTTCCGTGATCGAAGATCGCGATACCGGACGCTCACGCGGTTTTGCTTTTGTGGAAATGGCAACTCCGGAAGAGGCGGCGGCGGCGATCGAGCAGTTTAACGGCAAGGACTTTGGCGGTCGAAATCTAACGGTCAACGAGGCCAAGCCGAAAACCGATCGTGGCGGACGCGGCGGCGGTTACGGTGGCGGCGACCGCGACCGCAGCGGTGATCGCGGTGGCTACGAGCGGGAACCGCGCTGGTAAAAAGCAGTTATGAGTGATGAGTAATGAGTGATGAGCATGCGGGTCATTTACCGCATCCTGTCACTTTCAACTCATCACTCATTACTCATCACTATTTCCTCGCGGCTGGGGTGATTTTGAGTGTGAGTCGCTCGCCGCCGCGCAATAGTTCAAGTTCATATTCCTGTCCGGCTTTCATCTCTCCGAGCGCGTACGTGTAATCGTAAACGTTGTGCACCTCGCGACCGGCCAGCTTCACGATCTTGTCTCCAGCCTTGATCCCCGCCTTAGCCGCCGGTGAATCGTCGCGCACACCGTCAAGCAGCAATCCATCATTTGAATCCGCATAATTGGGTATCGTGCCGAGATAGACGCGAAACGCCGTGGAACGTCCGGTCGAGTCAGACTTTGCCACCAGATGTGAGGGCCGTTCGTCACGGCTATCGATGTCCTGCACTACGCGCGCTACGAAGCTAAGGATGCGTACTTCGTCGACGTAATTA